>JBCBPD010000069.1:0-18785 GCA_039820925.1 Bacteroidota bacterium
CAATATTGTATTCATTTTCCAACAATCCGATGAGAACGGAATTCGGGGGGGTACCGATGACCGTGGCAATACCTCCAGCATTCGCGGAAAAAGCAATGCCGAGCATCACACTCAAAGCAAAATTCTGGTCGTTTTTGGTAAAACCATCTGCATCGTTGACCAATAATTTTATGACCGATATGGCTATGGGTAGCATCACTACGGTACTAGCTGTATTGCTTATCCACATGCTTAGGGAGGCCGTTGCCAGCATAAAACCCAAAATGACCTTATTGGGCGAAGTGCCGGTCAAGCGGATGATATTCAAGGCGATGCGCTTGTGAAGGTTTACCTTTTCCAAAGCTAGTGCCATAACGAATCCTCCAAAAAATAGAAATACGATTGGGCTTCCATAGTTGGCGCCCACTTCGGCAATGGGGAGGATTTTAAAAAACGGAAACAAAAGTAATGGCAGTAAAGCCGTAACTGAGATGGAAACCGCTTCGGTAATCCACCAAATCAACATCCAAAGTGCAATGGCAATCACGGGGTCGCCCGATTTGGAGACCATTTCAAAGGGTAGATTGATTGCGATAAGAAATGCTATAGGACCGGTAATGAGTCCCCACATTTTGCTTGACCTCATACTGAAATCGAAGCTAGCCTATTTTTTGGAAACTGGAAAGTAAGCTGCTCAAGAAGTATGGGCCATATTAGTCTTTTAACAGTGCAAACAAACCATCATCATTCTTCTCCACCGCGAAGACGCCCAACTTGGATAAATTCTTGGTGCTTTTGTCCCATTTCTTTCCACTGAGGCCCGCTTTTTCCTTGAGTTCGGCTAGCGGAAGTTTTCCAACGGGTTTGAGAATGTCCATGATGGTTTTTTCCTCCTCCGTAAGGGCGACTTGTTTCTTTTCAGGTCGCATTTGTGGGAAGAACAGTACCTCTTGAATGGAACTGTTGTTGGTCAATAACATTACCAAACGGTCAATGCCGATTCCGATACCTGCTGTGGGCGGCATACCATATTCCAAGGCTCTCAAAAAGTCTTGGTCAATGAACATGGCCTCATCGTCTCCTTTTTCAGACAACTTGAGTTGTTCTTGAAAACGCTCTCTTTGGTCAATGGGGTCATTCAACTCAGAATAACAATTGGCGAGCTCTTTCCCGTTGACCATCAACTCAAAACGCTCGGTCAACGCAGGATTATCGCGGTGTTCTTTAGTCAAGGGACTCATCTCTTTGGGATAGTCCATAATAAAGGTGGGTTGGATGTAATGGTGCTCGCAACACTCTCCAAATATTTCGTCAATCAGTTTCCCAACTCCCATGGTTTCATCAACCTCTATGTTCAGTTTTTGGGCTACTTCGCGAAGCTGGACTTCATCCATTCCCGCGACATCATGTCCGGTATGCGTTTTAATTGCTTCCAGAATAGGGACTTTGGCGTATGGTGCTTTAAACTCAATCAAGTTATCACCCACTTGCACTTGTGTGCTTCCGGTGGAATCCAAGGCCACTTTTTCCAAAAGTTGTTCCGTGGTGTCCATCATCCAATGGTAGTCTTTATAGGCCACATACAACTCCATTACGGTAAACTCTGGATTGTGGGTACGGTCCATACCTTCATTCCGGAAATCCTTGGAAAACTCATAAACGCCATCAAACCCTCCAACAATCAATCTTTTGAGATACAATTCGTTGGCGATTCTCAGGTACAAAGGAATATTTAGAGCATTATGGTGCGTTAAAAAAGGTCGTGCCGCGGCTCCACCAGGAATGGGTTGGAGAATTGGGGTCTCTACTTCCAAATAGCCTTTGGCATTATAGAATTCACGAATACTGTTCGTGATTTTGGTTCTTTTGATAAAGGTGTCTTTCACGGATGGATTGACTACCAAATCCACATACCGTTGGCGATAGCGCTGTTCTGGGTCATTGAACTCATCGTAAACATTGCCTTCAGCATCTTTTTTGGGAAGCGGAAGTGGTTTGAGTGCCTTGCTCAAGACATCAAAACCTTTAACCATTACCGTAGGCTCACCAACTTGAGTAGTGAAAAGCGTTCCCTTAACCCCAATGATGTCGCCAATATCAAGTAGTTTTTTGTAGACTTCGTTGTAAAGGGTCTTATCCTCTCCAGGGCAAATTTCATCACGATTGAAATAGACTTGGATACGCCCTTCACTGTCTTGCAGTTCGGCAAAAGAAGCTTTTCCTTGAATCCTTCGAGACATCAATCGTCCGGCAATAATAACTTCCTTGCCTTCTTCAAATTTTGCCTTTATCTCATTGGATTTGTGGTCTACAGGATAAAGTGCCGCAGGGTAAGGGTTAATACCCAGCTCACGAAGTTTGTCAAGTTTGTCTCTACGAACGATTTCTTGTTCCGATAACTGCATGTGTTCAAAATTAAAGCGCAAAATTACACTTTTGCGCTTTAATTCTAATGGGCTTTCTCGGCGGATGCGTAATTCGGAACGTATGGTTTTTCCATAACGATTTGAAGGATGTCTTCTTCTAAACTTTCAATTGGACTTTCAACGATTCGATTACTTTCTTCCCCCGATTTGTAAAAGATAAAGGTGGGTACTTTTATAATATTCAAGCCTTTTTCTTCACCCGTAGGACTTTTTTTGTAAAACTCCCTTCTGCGGTCCAAAGCAACCATGGTCAATTGTTCCATAGGGTAATCCGCTGCTTTTAAGATTTTGATAAAGCGAGGTACTTCGCGTTTGCTATCACCACACCAAGTACCCAAAAACACGGTAATGTTGTATTGCTTGAGATTTTCTTTGAATGTTTTGGCCAGGTTGTCATCTACGGAATAGTTTTCCATTTGAGAGGCAAACCAAGTGTGGTAAGGGTCTTTCGAAAGTCCTTCCATGTTGATTTGGCCCACCATAAAAGGCTGGTTTCCTTCGAGAGCAATCTCTTTGTTGTACTCTTGTGACCATGAACAATAGGTAAAGGCAATCAATCCCCAAGTCAAAATTGTTTTCATAAGATAAATGTTTGATGGGACCCAAATTGCAAATTGTAGCAAGGGATTTTTGAAAACGAACGGTGGAAATAGGGACTAGACCAGGGGTGGATTTTAGCTTTTGAAGCGTATTTGGATTTCTTCGCGCGAGCTGACATCCAACTTTTTGTAGATGTTGTTGATGTGCGTTTTTACCGTGCTCACACTGACAAAAAGCTTATCAGCAATCTCTTTGTTAGTATGTTCTTTTAGAATATGGTCAACTACTTTTTGCTCTTGCTTGGTCAGTTGATTCAGGGATTTCTCCAAGGCTTTTTTTCGAAGTAGGGTATTGCGTTTGAGCAAAATGTAATTTAAAATGAGGGACAGTACGAGAAACCCGATAATGAGCCAAGTCCAGTTCCAATTGCTTTTTGAACCAAATGAAGCCAATTGTCTGTCCGAGGATAGTTCTGCGGCATATTGCTGGGTGAAACTGGCTTCTGGATATCTATTTTCCAAGCGACCTTGTAGTTCCGAATAGTAAGGATTGTCCAAAACATCAGTCAGGTAATACTCAAAAGTTTCGCTGTTTCTTGTTGTGAGAAAATCGAAAATATAAAGCTCCACTAAAGGTTCGTTACAGTCCATTGCAAACGACTGCATGCGCGAAAACCATTTTTTAGAATTGAGTTTTTTACTTGTTTCACTCGGAAAATCCATAAAATCAAGAACCATTTGCTCCTTTAGAAGTTCCATTTCCAAAAGTAGATTTGAACTATGGTTGTTGGACTCAATAGAACAGAGCGATTGGTCTTCAAACGATGTTGGAAATTGAACCGTGTCTTGATTGTTGGCAATAAAAAGTACACTGGAGCTATCTTCACATTGTCCGTTGAAATGGCCTTTGTTTTCTTCCTCAGAACAACCTTCAAGATGAATGCGGTACATTCGATTCTGGTCCAACAAATTGTCGCCTTCAAAAACAAAATACCCTGTAGAATCAACCGTCGTACTACGAATGATTTGGTTCAAATAAATACCGGAAGATTTTCTATAATCCTCTACAAGTGAAAGGTACACGGGTTTTCCAACCTGTTCCGAAGAAACATGTCCTTCAAAACGGAATTGTGAGTTGCTCTGTAAACACAACCCTAAAAAGAAAGCGAAAAAATACGGTTTCATGTAGATTCAAGGTATGTCGTTAAAATTAGGGATTTGACGTAACATTTTTGGTTTTTCAGCTACTGATAAGGTACATCAATCAAAGAAAAATGAGTTTTTGGAGAGTTTTATTGGCGATACTTTTCCCGCCATTATCAGTAATTGGAAAAGGTTGTGGTTCATTCGTTATTGTGTTACTTTTGACGTTATGCGGATGGGTTCCCGGCGTTATTGGGGCACTCGTTATCCTGAATAACACAAACTAAAAACAACACATGAAAAAACTATCGCTTTGGGGATTGGTCCTCGTGGTATTGACTGTCCTTTCTTGCAATTTCACAGAAGAAATGACACTGAAAGAGGATGGTTCGGGAAGAATGTCTGTCAGTTTTGACGGTTCTGAACTGATGCAGATGGCAGGTGAGGAAATGAAGAGCACCAATGAGAAAGCGGTGGATTCCATTATCTCGTTTAAGCAAATGTTGGAAGAGAAAAAGGATAGTATTGCCCAACTTTCGCCAGAAGAACAAGAGAAAATCAAGAAGCTTGAACCTTTCAGCTTGCATATGGTCATGAATCCGGAGTCGAAGGAAATGAAATTCGACTTGTTCAGTGACTTTAAAAATGTGGCTGATGTTAATGATGCGTTCAATGCTTTTCAAAGCGCAAGTATGTTGAATCCCCCAGGAGGTAATTCAGAGCAAAAAGCTAAAATGAATACCCCTGAGCCTGCGACCAAAGTGAACTACAGCTTCAAGGGCAGCAAATTTTCGCGCTCCTCTGAAATCGTTGACCAAGCTTTATTCCAACAAGGCTTGGATAGCTTGCAGGGGGCAGAGATGTTCCTATCCGGTTCCACCTACACCTTAAAATATCATTTCCCGAAAAGGGTCAAATCTGTGAGCGCTGAAGATGCTACTTTTAGTGCTGACGGCAAGACCATGATTTACGAGGTAAAGTTCATGGATTTGATGAAAGACCCTTCTATTTTGGACCTTGAAGTAGAGTTGGAAGACTAAAATCCCGTTTAGGACTTCACTATCTTTGCAACATGAATAAAGAAGTGTTGCTCAAAGAGCTAGGACATAGGGATTATAAATCCACCTGGGACTATCAAGAGGAGCTTTTTCAGGAAATTGTAGACCTTAAAATCAAGAACCGGAGGGAAGGTACTGAGTTCGCTACACCCAATCATTTTCTTTTTGTGGAGCATCCTCATGTGTTTACTTTGGGCAAAAGTGGTGATATGTCCAACCTTTTAGTTGATGAAGCGGCGCTTCAAGCCAAAGGGGCTACGTTTTACAAAATCAATAGAGGTGGCGATATCACCTATCATGGACCTGGACAGGTCGTGGGCTATCCAATTTTGGATTTGGACAACTTCTTTACAGACATTCACAAATACCTTCGCTTTTTGGAAGAAATGGTGATTTTGACCTTAGCGGAGTATGGTTTAAAAGGGGAGCGCTCCGACGGGGAAACTGGAGTTTGGTTGGATGTAGGCACACCTTTCGCCCGAAAGATATGCGCAATGGGCGTACGTGCAAGCCGCTGGGTGACCATGCATGGATTTGCCTTGAATGTTAACACGGATTTGGGCTATTTCGATATGATGATTCCATGCGGCATCAAAGACAAGGCAGTGACTTCATTGAATGTGGAATTAGGTCAAAAAACCGTGGACATGGAAGAAGTGAAACAAAAACTATTGCGTCATTTTTCCACGCTTTTCGAGGCTGAAATCGTAAAAGCAAAAACCCCGATGTAACCGAGGTTTTATTTACTTCTTTCGGTCATTCCGTGCTTGACACGGAATCCTGCTTTTTTTTGGATTCCTGCTTGCGCAGGAATGACAAATGGGTGTGATTAGAGTCGAGACTAATGTCAGGCGCCGAAGTGTGACACCAAATCCAACACTTTTCGTCATTCCGTGCTTGACACGGAATCTTGCTTTTTTTGGATTCCTGCTTGCGCAGGAATGACAAATGGGTGTGATTAGAGTCGAGACTAACGCCAAGCGCCGAAGTGTAACACGAAATCCGACACTTTCCGTCATTCCGTGCTTGACACGGAATCTTGCTTTTTTTGGATTCCTGCTTACGCAGGAATGACAAATGGGTATGATTGGAGTCGAGACTAACGCCAAGCGCCGAAGTGTGACACGAAATTCAAAACTTTCCGTCATTCCGTGCTTGACACGGAATCTATTTGAACCTATTTACTATGTGCTGTAAGCAACATGCTATCGGTCATTTTACCACTTTTGTTATACATTTCTTGTTTTACCATCCCAACCCCTTCAGCTAGCCAAATTCGCGTTGGAAAGGTTTGTTTGGCCATCATCATCTTTGATTTGGTTTCGCTATAGACTACAAGGCAATCATAGGTTCCAGCAGGTGTGGTAATCGTTTCTTGTTTTTCAACTTTCCGGTTTTCTTGGTCCACATTCACTTTCATGGACATTCCACCCATATCAATTTTTATCATCACATGGGCATCATTCAATTCCTGACCCACACTTAGGTTATTCGGGATTTCAATATCCGTCCCTGTGATTTCCATTTCCATGTCTTTGTACCCCTCCAACATTTCATTGGGAATGAGTGATTGGTAGTCGATAATCACTTTGTCTTCGGTGCAACTGAACTTATAATCCGAAGTAAATACTTCTTTTGCTTTGGCATCCTTGAACTCAATGGCCATTGTTGCATTCGTGGCATCACCATCTGAACTAACTTCGGAAATCGTATAGCTTGTGGTGCCCATGGTTTTTCCTTTTTTACCGTAATGGGTGTATTGGAAACTGGCCCCTTCAACCATGGGATAATATTGGCCGCAATCCGATTGGGCTGAGCCAATAATGCATATGGACATGGCGAAGAACCATGTCAGGCATGTGGTTTTCATAATATAGTGTGCTGTTTGTTATTTTACTGTTTGATGAACTCTACCCGGCGGTTTTTCGCCTTGCCTTCTGGAGAAGAATTTTCCTCTACAGGTTCGCTTTCTCCCTTCCCATCTGTAGTCAGTCGGTTCGTGCTAACTCCATAAATATCTACAAGCGCTTTTTTTACCGAATCAGCTCTGGATTTGGAAAGGCTAAGATTCGCATCCTCGCCCCCGTCCGAGTCAGTATGACCTACAATTTTCAAATCGATGTTTTTATCTTGTTGCAGTACCTGATAGATTTGACGAATGATTCCCATGGATTCTGGTTTTAAACGCGCAGAACCTGAATCGAACAAAATTCCGTTAGTGGAAATCTTTCCCTCGGAAATAAGTTTTCTCCTCAAATCAACTCCGCCTTCAGCGATTTTCAGGTTGGAAATCAGCATACGTTCCCCACGTTCAACGTTGAGTCCTGTCATGTAGATTTTGAAAGCACGGATTTTGGATGGGGTGGTGATGAATTGGGGAAGGTCCGCAATTTTGATTTCATTTACCCATGCGCGATACCGGTTTTTGTTTACGGCAATCGAAACATGAACTTCATCTTGGTATACTTTTCGTAAGTCACGTTGGATTCGATTTCGAATCGGGTCATCATCCCCTTGGAAATAGTTGAACACCTCTGGACCAATAGCAATAAACTGACATGGGTTTAAATCCAATAGTGCAAAATCAGCATTGTTATTGAGATTGCTGGTTTCAGATAGTATGAATTGATACTTTCCAGAAGACCCAGTTTGGTTGGTAAGGTTGATGTAGCGCAAATCAAATTCGATAGTATACTCTTCTGGTAGATCTTGTCCCAGGTTGGGAACAGTCATACTACCTCCAGTGATGGCATACCATTTATAATCCGAATCATCCAAGGTGACGACTTCACCTCCGCCGTTGGTATTCCATTTGGCCGGGAAGTCTCCTATAAAATCCGCTGTGAAATCATCAAAGAAGATGGGCTTGTCACCGGGAACAAAATCAAACTTACTATAAACTTGAAGCGTTTTGGGACCTGTAGAGGCTGTTTGACCAGACGAACCAGAGTTTTGGCCATTTCCATTGCCGGAAGGCGACCCTGAAGTATTCGGTTGATCTTGCGGAACATTGGGTGCTTTTCGATTTCCAGAGCCATCTCCTAAAACGCTGTCCAATGCTTGGTCGGTTTTTTTGGAGGTTTCGGTCTCAACGCGTCTTTCGACCGTACGTTCGGCAGCTTTCTCCGCTTTTTTGGCTAGTTTTTTAAAGAATTGTGCTTGCCCTTGGGTCGTACAAAAAAGTAAGGCTACGACACCTAGACATAGTTTAAATGAGGATTTCATTTTACTGTAGTGTTTTGGTTGAGAGAAGTTTAAATTACTTCATTATGCTCAAGCTACAAAATCTGATAGCAATCCTTAACCAAGATGTATAATTGGGATAAACTAGTGTGTAGGCGGTTGGGAAATACCTCAATTTATTTTATAAACGACAATGGAATTGTCTTGGTCTTTTGCGACCAACTCCAATTTTTTGTCCCCATCCATGTCCATCAAATCGATTAGCGAACTGCCAATCACCGGAAATCCACTAATGGGTTTGGCTTGGCTATCGAACAGATAGATTTTTTGATTCTGTACGTCCGTCACGCTAACGTAAATTTTGTCGTTGATGTAGAAAATTTTGGGAGGTGAATACACGCCAAGCTCGAGGGTTACTTTTTTACCTCGAATGCTTAAGGTGTTGTCATCCATTATGGCCAACGTTTTGCTGGTGGCATACATCCCATGATTTTGCCCTAAATTGAGATTGGTTCGACTCAGTTTGCCTTTGGTATCAATTTGCACTAAAATACCTTGGGAACTGGTTGTGGAAAACTTGTTTTTGTACAAGAACCATTCGTTTCCACTGGTTTTGATTTTGTCGCTAATGGTGATACGGTCGCGACCTACTCGGTGGAGTATTTTAATCGAACCATTTTCCAAAGGAAATAGTAAATAGTCCTTATTACTTAGGCGGAAGTGTTGAGGAGCTTGCACAATGGCTGATGGCGCTTCTGTGAACTTGAACCCATCAACGATTTGGAAAATTCGGTTGTACATGAACACTTTTTTGCCTTGTGTAATCACGAAGCGATAGTCTTTGTTGTTTTCGTAATCAAACACCGCTAGCGCATTAAGGTTGCCTCCTTCGAAAGTTTTGTCGAACGGTTTAACGACCTCTCCATTCCTATCCAAAATCAAGAATTGATTGCTGGTACAGAACGCCAGCTGAAGCTTACCGTTTTTATAGATGTCCACTTGGTGAATTTTGCCCCTAATCGGTCCGTCCAGCGTCTTTTTCCAAAGCACTTTTCCTTCCGTAGAAATCAAATACAGCACATTATCTTGGTCTTGAACAACGATTTCGTATGCATTGGTACGATGGTTTTTGACGAAAACCGGGTCAAATATCAAATCGGTTTCCAATTCTAGACTAAATACGGGAGAAACAGTATTCTTTTTTTGTTCCACTGGACCTTCTCCCATAAGGAGATTGGTATGGGCAAAACCATTGTCCATAACGACTTGACCGACAAAAGCATGTTTGTCTAGGTCAGAACCTTCCCAAAGTTTGGCATAGGTTTCATCAAAAACAGTATTAGCCAAAAAATCCGCACCCTTTTTATCTGCTAGAAAAAGCAATGAAGATTCATTTGCCATGCGTTCTGAAAACAATCGATACGCAGGGGATTGAACATAGGTCGCGCCAGTAGCATACGAACGTAATAGACCTAAAAGCGATTCCCGTTTGGAAGCCAAAATCAAAGCATTATCAATAAAAGTCCCAAAATTACTTTCAAAATCACGCACCAATGGGGCAAAAGCATTGTTGACGATTTCTGGATTCTGAACCTTAAAAATATTGTTGCCCTCGCTGTTGCTTCCGCCTTGGAAATACTCCACGAGTTGTGCCGGCCCAAAGGATTCCAATACCACGATTCTTTGATTATTGAAGTATATGACCCCAAGCTCCTCAATGGTATTGAACAGCGTGTCTTTGGTGGCCAAACGGTCCAGAAAAGCATTCTGGTTTTCTTTAAAACGGGCCGAGTCGTCAAAGGTGTAAGCCAAAATCGCTTGCGATTGTAGCGGGGCGTATTTTGGTGTTTTGCTAGCCAAAGCTTTAGTGTTTTGGAACAAATTCAAAAACTGAGGAATCGAATCCGAAAGCATGGCAACTCCTCCGAATGAAGCGTGATTTTGACTTGCGGTAAAATCTAGACTGGTCCAATCCGAAAAATTGGATTTTGGTGATGTGGCGAAATACGGTTTTGCCGTGCGTTTGGCAATTTCGGGGTGAATCAAAAAAGTAGCCGGCTTGTTGTTATTGGGAGCGGCATATAAACGAAGTAAGAATTTATCATGAGTATAGGTCGTAGGGGCCCGTAGGATGTTTTCCAAAAGCATGGAAGAGGATGAAACAAAACGGTAATCGTTCTTGCTTCCTGAAAAAAGCTCCTGGTTTGAAAAAGTGTATTTGGTAACCGTATGCCCTTCGTATTGCAGCGATTCAATCGTTTTGTCCTTTTGTTCCGAAAGGTCCATTAAACTATCCTGCTCCTTGCAGACCAACACAAAATCGGTTTGATCTTTAGTAAGGGGGTAGTATCCCACCAAGACCTGATTCCCACTTTGAAGTAGCTTTAACACGGGTAGGGATTGCTTGACCGGGTCAATTAGCGGTAACCCCTTCGCTTCATCAATAAAGCTATTGTTGGTGGTTTCGCTCAAAAATGATGATAGGTCATGAATGTTGAGGAAAAATCCTGCGTCATTCGGGAGTTGTTCGAGCACATTGTCCGAAACAGTTACTTCTTTTTGACAAGCGAAGCACAGAAACAAGGACAAGAGCAGAATGTGAGGTCTCATGCATTGTGTTTGAACAAAGGTAGAACTTTTACAAATCCAAGGTCATTTGTTCCGGAAGTTGTCGGAAGCTTTTTCGATGATAGGGACTAAGGCCATGTTCGCGGATAGCCTCACGGTGTGCTTTTGTGGGATACCCCTTGTTTTGGTTCCAATGGTACTGCGGATACTCTTGATGTAATTTTAGCATCACCGCGTCCCGATGCGTCTTCGCCAAAACGGAAGCGGCGGCAATACAAAGGTATTTTGAATCGCCCTTAACCACGCACTCGTGGGGAATGTTGTTATAAGGCTTGAAACGGTTTCCGTCCACCAAAACCAATTCAGGTTTTTTCAGGAATTGGTCCAAGGCGCCGTGCATCGCAGCGATAGAAGCATTTAAAATATTTAAAGTGTCAATGGTTTCTGGAGGAAGGTGGCATACTCCAAAGGTCACCCCGTTTTCCTCAAGAATGGGTAAAAGATGTTCCCGCTGTTTTTCCGTCAATTGTTTGGAATCCGTTAGTACGGGATGTTCAAAATCGGGAGGTAAAATGATTGCCGCGGCGGTAACGGGTCCCGCCAAGCAACCGCGTCCCGCTTCATCGGTTCCAGCAACTAAAAGGGTATGAGAATAACGTTCGGGCATGAAGAAAAAAATACCGTTTGGAATATTAAGAAATTATTAAGACTTTCGTCGAAACAAACATAAACATACAATTTAATGAGGTTAAAATGTGCTGTGATGCATGCATTGCTTGCAATGTATTGCGTCCACTTCTCTTGTGCGCAAGAGAAATCGATTACGGGCACGGTTTCAGACCAATCTGGTCTGCCGTTGCCCGGCGTATCTGTCGTCATTGTGGGAACCACCACAGGAACACAAACAGATTTTGATGGAAACTACGCTCTGACCGCATCCGTTGGGGATGTACTGCGCTTCAGCTATTTGGGTCTGCGTACGACAAGCCGAACCGTGGGGGCTTCGCCACGGATTGATGTGCAATTGGAAGAAGATGCCCAAGCCTTGGGCGAGGTGGTCGTAACGGGTGTTGCCCAGGGAACATCCAAGAAGAAACTGGCCTTTGCCGTTGAGACGGTACCCGTGACTGGAGTACAATCGGTACCAACGCCCGACCCGGCGTCAGCTCTTGTTGGTAGGGTGGCCGGTGCACAAATCGTATCCGGTGGTGGTAACCCTTTGCGTAACCAAGCTGTGGTCTTCAGGGGTGCGAGCTCCATTGAAGGTTCTACCCAACCCTTGATTATCGTTGACGGTATTATTACGGAAGGTTTCTTGAACGAATTCTCCACCCAGGACATCAAATCCATAGAGGTCGTTAAAGGTGCTGCGGCATCTTCCCTTTACGGTTCCTTGGCGGGTAACGGGGTCATCCAGATCATCACAAAACAGGGTACTACCGAAAAGCCAAGGGTGACCTTGCGTTTCGAGAACGGTTTCTCTGAAACCCAGGAAAGCTATCCTTTGGCGAGAAACCATGATAGATTATTGGACGCGAACGGAAACTTTGACGTTTCCAGTGGTTCGATCGTTCCGGACCCTGACGGTCTGTTCGACAACCCATGGCCAGGTCAGATAGTAGACAATGTTGACCGTTTCGTTACGGCTCAGCCATACCAACAGATTACTGCAAGCGTTTCACAACGTTTGGACAAAGTTGCATATTACACTTCTTTGGAAAGAACAGAGGTAGCCGGTATCCTTAACGGTATCGATCCTTTGGTACGTACCAATGCACGTTTGAATCTCAAAATAGATTTGAGCGACAAATGGCAGTTGGACATGACCAATTATGTTGTTCGTAGAGTAGGACAGGAAGTTAGCCAGGCAGGTCAGGGAGACAACCTTATCTTCAACCTGTTGACTTCTGATCCTACCGTCGATTTGAACCAAAGGGATGAGACAGGTGGTTTCGTGCCATTCTTCGAGGGGAACGGATTCTTGAACGAATACCAAAACCCATTGTATGTAGCGCGTAACCAAGAGCAAGCTTTGGAAATCAACCGTTTGACTTCCGCCATCAACTTGAAGTACAAGTTCAACGATAACCTTACGGCCGACTTCCAGTTGTCCACTGACCGTGGTAGCCAAAGATTGATTACGTTCTTCCCCAAGGGATATGTGTCGGGTTCGCAGTTCAACGCTGCTCAGGATAACGGTTTCATAAACGATTTGAGAGCCTCTAGGGCTCGTGTGAATGCTTTCGCACAGTTGAACTACAACAACAGTTTTGAGGATTTCAACCTACGTTCTTCTTTGCGGTACTTGCACGAGGATGTCAAGAACGAATTCACTACTGCTTCTGGTTCCAACTTCTTGACCGAAGGGGTGCGAACCTTGCAACAAGCAACCGAGAACATCCAGATTTTCTCTGGCGAGTTCCGTGAAAAGACACAGAACGTGTTCTTCTCCGCGGATTTGGACTACAAGGACAAGATCATCTTGGGTGCCTTCTTGCGTGGTGACCGTAGTTCCTTGTTCGGTGAGGACAATCGTGACCAGTTCTTCTACAGAGGTTCGTTTGCCTATCGTTTGGGTGAGGACTTGACCGTGGATTGGATAGACGAACTCAAGTTCCGTGCCTCTTACGGTACTGCCGGTCTGCGTCCAAACTTCGGGGACATCTTCGAAACCTTCAATGTAACGCAGGGTAGCATCACGCCATTGCAGATCGGTAACCCTGATTTGCAGTCACCGACCATTTCCGAGCTTGAAGTAGGTTTTGATTTTGGAATCCTTGACAAATTGTTGTTAACCTTCAACTATGCCACCTCCGAAACCGAGGATGCCATCCTTACGGTACCACTTTCCGGTGCGGTTCCCGGGGCCATCCAACGTCAGAACGTGGCTTCGACCGAATACGATTCTTACGAAGTTGTGTTCTCTGGTACGCCATACAACACTGACAACTTTACTTGGGACTTTGGTGTGACCTTCGCGGCGGTGGACAACCAAATCACCGATTTGGGTGATGTAGCTCCGTTCAACAGAAACATTGCCGTAGGATTTGGAGATCAGATTATTGCCAATGTGGATGAGGATCCTGCGGTTAACGTTTTCCGTGTTGAAGAAGGACAGCCTTTCGGTGCCCTTTTCGGAAACAGATTGGTTCGCTCTTTGGATGAACTGACCGTTGTGGACGGTTTGGTAATCAACGAAGGATTGAACCTTCCATTGTCCGATTTCTCTGTCAACCAGTTTGGGCACGTTATCGTGACGGCCAATGATGGCCAAACGGGATTGGTGAACGCTGGTGGTGAGCAGGCCATTAGAGCTTGGGACGAAGACACCAACCAATTGGCGGTTGAGGTAATGGGAGATACCAACCCTGATTTCATCATGGGTTTCCGTAACACTTTCACGTATAAGAACCTTCGTTTATACACTTTGATCGATATGCAGATTGGTGGTGACGTGTACAACTACACCCGCCAGTTCCTGTACTTCAACGATAGACATGCCGATTTGGACACTTTCGGTGCTGCTGGACAGCCTTCATCTTACGCAAACGCGAGTTCCACCATCTACAATGGAGCGAATCCTATCGATTACTTCGTGGAGGATGCGAGCTTCGCCAAGTTGCGTGAGGTTTCCATTACCTACACCATGGATGGGGATGTGTTAGGCCCAAAAATCCCAATCGACAACATACAATTCACGTTATCAGGTCGTAACCTGTATACATGGACCGATTACACAGGATATGATCCTGAGGTAGCCCTTAGTGGTAGTCCGATCTTCAAGTTGGATGAATTCTCAGTTCCAAACTTTAGAACGTACGCTGCTTCTATTCAAGTAACATTTTAGAAAAAAAGAAAAGCATGAAAAAAGTAATTTATTTGGCGTTGGCACTAGCTGTAGTGTCGTGTACGCAGGAAGAATTCAACATCGGGAATCCGAACCAGGCGGATGCGGCAAGGGTACTTGCCAACGCAGCGGATTTCCAGAACTTCAACATCTCCAACCATACCAATAACTTTTCCAGTCAGATTGGTTTCAGTGGAGTCTATTTTAGAGCGTCTGCCGACCAGTTTACCACCACGAATGCCTTCGCAGGTTTCTGGGATTACTGTGACCAGCCGAGAAGACAGATTATCAACTCCACTGCGAACGCTGATTTAGCTTCTCAAGCTGGTGGTCCTTGGAACTCGTACAACAGTGTGATCAACAATGCGAACATTGTAATCAACAACATCGAGAACGACGGAAACGAGGTTATACTTTCAGGAACCAATCTTACGGACCAGGAACTGGCCGGAGCGTATTTCGACAAAGGAATCGCACAGGGTTACCTGTCCATGATTTATGACCAAGGATACATTGTAGATCCGGATACAGATCCCAACGCTCTTGAGTTTGTTACTTACCAAGAGATGTTGGCTGCAGCCATAGGTAACATCCAAACGGCTATTTCCTTGGCCAATGGTGCGAATTCTTTTGAGTATACTCTATATGTCTCAGGTCCATCTTATGATTTAGCAACTTTTGTCCAATTGGCCAATAGTTACATGGCGCGATTCACCATCAACAATGCGCGCACCAACGCCGAGGCGCAAGGCCAGGACTACAATGCCGTATTGGCATACGCCAATGCGGGCATCACAGCGGATTTCTATCCTCCAGCACAGGAGAACGTAATCTTCAACAACCTTCAAGACTGGTCTTTATTTCAATTGGATGACGGAGCTGGCTATATGCCAACGGACCAAAAAATCCTTCATTTGTTTGACCCAACCTATCCAACCGAGTACCCAACGGATACAACCATCTTGGGCGAGATCACTACGGATGACCCAAGAGCGGATAACTACGAATATGTTGGAGAAATATTTGGCTTCTTGAGAGAATCCAGAGGACGCCAGTTGTTCTCCAGTTACAGAACGCGAAAGTTTCATAACAATAACAATCAAAACGTTACCGGCTTACCCATGCAAATATTCTCGGTAGCTGAATTGGATTACATCAAAGCAGAGGCTAACCTTTGGTTGGGCAATCTTGGTGCTGCAGTTGCAGCATTGGATGCTTCCCCACGTATGACCGTGGGAATGCAGTCCACAACGGAAGCGGCTGCAAATATCTTGAACGCTTTGTTATATGAAATTTCCATTGAATTGGACCTTCAATCCGGTATGGGTGTGCCATGGGCCTTTATGAGGAGACATGATATGCTACAAGTTGGAACCCCAACAATGTATCCTGTTCCCGCTTCTGAGTTGGAAATTACTCGGGATGACATTTACACTTTCGGCGGCCCTGCTCAGGCTGGCGAAGTGGGAACGGCAAGTGGTGCCAATGATTGGAGAAACATCAATTTAGTCTATTGATTGTCACTTTAATTCATTAGTAAAGAGCCGCTTTTTAAAGCGGCTCTTTTAATTGCCGTCAATCTCATTTGAGAAACACTTGGGTTTATATAACGACGTGCTGTAAACGAAACATTCTATTTTGCTTTTTAGAAATAAACTTTCACAAATCTTTACAAAACAAAACGCATACCTTTACGGCTTTAAATCAAAGCATGAGATTTTTAATCTTTTTGTTGGGGTTGGTTTTTTGCCTTCCCGTTTTTGCCCAGAATGATAGTATCCCCCCGCCCCAAGAAAAGGACACCTTGGTTATTCCGCAAGTAGAACCTGCTGTCCCCGAGATTGAAATCGAAAACGATACTTTGGTGCAACCACAACCCACAGTATTTCAAAAACCACCCAGTAAGAACGATTCCGTTCCCGAAATCACTATTAAGGATTACAAAATCATTACTTACGCTCGGGACACCATGTATTTGGATACATCCTTGACCATTCAAAAAGAATACAAATACAATTATTTAAGGAGAGACGATTTCGAATTGATGCCCTTTTCCAACATTGGTCGCCCCTACAATAAATTGGGCCGCGATTTTTCAAGCAATTCCTTTTATCCAAGATTGGGAGCCTCGGCAAGAAACATTGGTTATATGGAAGTAGAGGACATCCCTTACTTTAATGTAGCCACTCCAGTCTCTGACCTCATGTTCAAAACAACTTTGGAGCAAGGACAATTGTTGGACGCCTTGTTGACCTTCAATATGTCACCTCAATTGAATTTGTCCGTTGCCTTTAAAGGGTTCCGTTCTTTGGGGAAATACAGGTTCGACCAGACCCAATCCGGAAACTTTAGAACAAGCCTTTCGTACAACGGGGCTAATGGAAGGTATAACTTAAGGGCGCATATTGCGGCCCAAGATTTGGAGTCTGAGGAAAATGGAGGTATTTCAGACCGAACACAGTTTGAGGGTGGGGAGGAAGACTTTGACGACCGTTTTCGGTTGGATGTGCTCTACACTGACGCGAATACCCGTATTTTGGGCAAGCGCTATTTCTTTGACCAAACCTATAAGATTCTTCGTAGCAAAAAGGATTCTACCGAACGAAAAGCCAAATCCCTGTATTTGGGACATGAATTCAACTATGAAACAAAGTTTTTTCAATTCACACAAACTGCAGCGCAGGCCGCTTTCGGTAGCGACCCATTCGCGGTTCCCATAGCGGACCGTGCACGGTTGAAAACCATGTTCAATAGAGTTTCCTTGGGTTTTGAAGGAAAGGTTTTAGGCAACCTATCTGGAAATGTAAGCCACTACAATTACAATTACTTTTTCAATAGCATCTTAATTACCGATGAGGGTACTATCCAAAATCAATTAACTGGGGATGAAATTGCGGTTGGTGGAAGATATACCAATGATTTTGGTAAACTTCGGTTATCTGGAGATGTTACCTATAATATAACTGGAGAATTAGGAGGAAGCCAAATCAATGCTTTGGCACAATACGATATTAACGAAGGCAACACATTGGTATCGGGCTTGAATATTTCTTCACGCCTGCCCGACTTCAATTTTTTGCTTTTTCAAAGCGACTATCAAAACTTCAATTGGCAAAACGATTCCGCATTCGAAAAAATACAAAGTAGTACTATTTCTTTAGGATGGTTGTCCAAGAAATATGGAAATCTCAATGTAGAATATAGCGCGTTGGACAATTACACCTATTTCCAATCTACAATAACAGATGAACAGCTAGTAAACGAAGAATTGGCGACTGCCGATGTACGGCCTTTTCAAACGGCTTCAACCGTGAATCATCTACGAGTAAAATATTTCAAAGAAATAAGATGGCGAAAATGGGCTTTGGCCAATACCATATTATATCAAAACGTAACGCAAGACGAACAAGTTTTGAATGTACCCGAATTGGTAACTCGTAATACCCTATACTTTTCTTCGGATGTGTTCAAGAAAGCCATGTATATTCAAACGGGGGTAAATTTTAAATACTTTACTTCATATAATATGGATGCGTACCATCCCCTTCTTGGAGAATTCTACATTCAAAATCGAGAAGAATTTGGTGGGTTTCCTTTGTTGGATGTTTTTATCAATGCTAAAGTGCGTCAAACACGTATTTATTTGAAGGCAGAACATCTGAATTCATTATTTGTAACCGAGCCGTCATTCTATTCGGCACCCGAGTATCCCTATCGTGATTTTGTTATCCGGTTTGGGTTGGTTTGGAACTTCTTTTCTTAAGGATTCCCTAAAAATCAGTTTACTTTAAGTTGACAAACAGCAGTTTATTGAAGTTTGAATTTTATTTTTCGAAAAATATATTCAAACTGTTTGTCGGGTAAAAAAATGCTTATTATATTTGCACCCGCTTTACCGGTTAAGGCTGGTTGAGTTGAGGAGAAAGAGAGGGATTTTTTGAGGAGTTTTTTTCTTTTTTTTGAAGTTCATTTAACATATTGGTATAGACAGCGTAAAAGAGAATAATAGACCAAGATTAAGATTGGAGCTTGGGCGGGAGAG
>JBCBPD010000070.1:0-18771 GCA_039820925.1 Bacteroidota bacterium
AAGCGCTTCAATGACGCCTACGCTTTTTCCATTACAGCGAATGGTTTTTTGAGAAACCAACGTGATATTATTTTTCTAGACATCAATCGAACCCCATTGCGGTATGTAAATGCGGAGGACGTAGATTCCAAAGGGGTAGAAGGAGAGTTGAAGTTTAACTTTCTCACTGAATTCAATTGGGTAAGCAATGTAAGTTATATCGATAAGACGTTCGCAGATTTTGCGAATTCAGGAGTTACCAATGAGTTTTTGGTGGATAGTCCCTTTCCCAACACGCCACAGTTCTTTTTCAATACTGAATTGTCGTGGGCCAAAGAGAATTTTATGAATACGAAGGTCGACGTTCGCTTATACGGACTTTTCAACCATGTAGACGCCTTCAACTTCATCGTGGTCGGAAGGGATGATACCATTGATAACAATCCCAATGCCTTTGTTCCCGAACAAAATCGCTTGGATGCGGGGGTTTCCTTAAGTTTCATGGATAAAAAAATAACGGCAGCATTTAATGTCGTAAACATTACCGATGAAGACTTGTTTGACAACTTCAGTATACCTCGTCCGGGACGTAACTACAATTTTAAACTCATCTACGAAATCTCAAATTTTTAAATTCATGAAGACTTATTATAACTCTGTTTTCTTGCTATTTCTAGTCGCAGTCTTTACCCTTTCTTGCGAAGCAGAAGAAGTAGTTACTGAAGTAACCGTAAATCAAGGTCAAGGTGTTCAGCAACCTGATGAAGAACCATACAAAACAGAAGGCTTCGTGGTTTCCTCATTTGCTTCTACTACCGGAGGGAACGCAACCTTTGCGGGTTATGTTGACGCTAAACCTGTTGGGAATTTGGACTTAACCCAGTTTAATTCCTTTTCAGGCTATTACCCAGAGGTGGTTTACAAGAATTTCTCTTACGGAGGGCCTCTGGATAATGAAAACTTTGAGTTGAGTCGTTATGCAGCGGATGCCGAGACTGGGCAAATCATCACGGCGGGAACCATTCCCACCACAGCCCAAGTGTCCAACATCAAAATATTGAGCGATGATATGGGGGTTTACACTGTTTTTGATACCCAAAAACTATTCGTTTTCAATCCCACGACGATGCAGTTCATTCAGGAAATTGATTTAGCTCAGGCTACCACTTTTACCGACGGTGAAGACCAACGGAACTCCTATTTTCAGATAATCTACCGTCCGCAGGACAACAAGGTTTTCTTGCCACTCATAACTGATATCCCTTCCACGGGACCTTTTTACGATGCCACAAACATCTATGTTGAGGTAATTGATATGAATTCGATGAGCTGGGAATCAACCGCTCAGTTGGACAATGCGATGTATCCCATCACCAGGGGAATGGAGAATAGTGTTGTGGATGAACTTGGTAACATTTATGTTACCTGTCAAGGCTCGTATAGTTTGGATGGTCAAGCTGGTCCCACGGCTGCTTCAAGTTCGCGTCCACAAATCTTGAAAATTCCTGCTGGAAGCACCGAATTTGACCCAAATTATCGATTTAATCCGGTGGATTTTTTGGGATTGAACTTCGTTGTGGCACAGTTCGTAACGGGAACCACCTATGGGACCAATGGTATCGCTTACGCCGCTATTTCTGCTAAAGAAGATGACCCAAGAGTTTTGGAATTGTTGCAGAAAGTTGGTGCAGGAACGGCCACCGAAGCCGAGTTTAATGAGCTACGTAATTTGGTCATTAATGGTGCAAATTCAAGATGGGCCAAATTGGATTTAAATGCTCAAACCGCAACCGTAATTGAAGATATTCCGTTTACTGCCGGTTTCGGGTACCCTTTTGGATATCAATATGATGGAAAAATGTATTTCCAAACCTTCAATCAAGAACAAGGAATCAACGGATACTATGAATTTGACCCCATAACCAATACCAGTTTCAATATTTTTAATGTGACTTCAGGAGGGATTGCCACCCAATTGGTAAAGTTGGAAGAATAAGTTTAGTTTAAGTTTTCAGAGTTAGTTAAGTTTTTAGGAGCCCCACTTCGGTGGGGTTTTATTGTCTAGATACGAAATATGATTTTTGGTTTTTCGATTAAACCCGTTTAATTTCATCCTACTCGAAAAGAAATTCAATGGCATCTTTCCAAGAAAGCATGTTGGTTATTGTTTCCATTCTGGCGACAGCCGCTTGCTTCAATATTGCCTTGTTTTTCGGATATGGAAAGGCGAAATCGTATCTCTTTTTTGCGTTTTACTGCGTTTTCCATTGTTTTAAAATCTATTTAAAAACCTTTCCTGATGATGCCATTTTGGTTGCCAACCTGAATGCATATCAACTCGTTTATCTTTCCGTGGTTCTGGGGATGTTTTCATTGAGCACTTTCTTTGCCCTTTACTTTAAGTTGCCCTTCATTCGCTCTTTTTTGCTGGGATATGTGGGTGCCGCGGCGCTCTTTTTACTGTTTATTCCTGAATTGGGTTTCATTCAGTTTAGTTTGGGTGTTGCCGTGGCCCAAGTGGTTTTGGCTGCAGTTCAGGGTCAGAAAGCAACCATCATGTTGTTTGGAATTCTGGGCTTCGCCTTTTGCGTTTGGTTGGGATGGAACAACCTTCTGAATTTCGGCTATTTCGCAGGGGTGATTGTTATGATTTTTGCGATGGTGTTGGCTACTAGCATGGAATTGGCCCGCAAAAACAACTTATACCATCAGATGCAGCTGCGCGCTACCCGTTTGGAGAACCAACTTTTAAAAAGTACAATACAACCTCATTTTATTCTCAATTCGTTGACTTCACTACAGGAATTGATTGCGATGGATTCCAAAAAAGCTTCGGAATTTGTGCAAGAGCTTTCAACGGTATTTGATTTGTTTGCAAAAATCAGTGACCAAAAGTTTATCCCAATTCACCAGGAGATAGCATTGGTGCAAGCCTATTTGGATATTATGGGGTTGCGCAAAAGTGTTGCTTTTGAGTTATCGGTTCAGGACATGCCCCAAGAGGATTTGATTCCTCCTGGCATTTTGTTGACTTTGGTTGAAAATGGGGTTACCCATGGTTACGAAAACCGAGAGAAGGGAGTGTTTCGCATTACGAAAGAGCATCTGGATACGGGTGAGATGTACGCTGTGGGCAACGATGGCAATCCAACGATGGCGGAAGTACAAAATGGAACAGGATTGAATTACGTTATGGCCCGTCTTAAGGAATCCTACGGGGATAAATTTACTTTTGAATCCCTGCCACAGACAAGCGGATGGTTGTCCAAAATAACCATATGGGCATGAAGCAAGTTTTGATTTGTGAGGATGAAAAATTGATTGCAAATCGCCTAAAGCGTTTTGTGGAAGAATCGCTATGTCAACCCGCAAAGCTTCATATGGTGCATACCTTATCTGATGCATTGGGGTGGATGGCCCAACACAAAATTGACCTTCTTTTTCTGGATTTAAACCTTCATGGGAGGGATGGATTTGAGGTGCTGAAACGACTGGTTCATGGTTCGTTTCATACGATAATTGTTTCCGCCCATACGGACAAGGCCATCACTGCGTTTGACTACGGTGTTCTTGATTTTGTGGGTAAACCTTTCACGTTGGAACGCATTCAAAGAGCTGTCAACCGGTTTGAGGATTTAGAAGAAAGCGCGCCACAACCCATAAAATATTTGGCAGTTCGGACAAAAGACAGGGTGGATTTTATCGAGGTAAAGGATGTGTTATTCATCAAAGCTGCGGGAATCTATGCCGAGTTGGTACTGCAGAATGGAGATATCAAAATCTACGATAAACCCTTGAATCAACTACTGAAACTATTACCCTCAACTTTTCAAAGAGTGCATAAATCTTATGTTGTTCCCATTGAACGGATTGCCCATATCGAAAATAGAACGGTAAACACCTATGCTTTAATCTTGAAATCCGGTCATCAAATACCGTTAAGCCGGTCCAAAAGGAAGGTATTACTGAAGCAGCTGGAAGCTTCCTTTTAAACCATTCCATACCATTCCGAAGCACATTGTACCGTTGGGAAGATTTTTGTCCCATCCCTGTTTTGATTCCTTTTACTTCGGGAACAAACACCAATTAATATGACAAAGCAAAGCATTTTATGTGGGGTGTTTGGGCTGTTTTCAATTTTGGTTCAAGCACAAAAAACCGACTATGCCTTGGTTGAAGAAACGGTAAACTACTATCTCAACGGGGGTACCAACAATGATTTTGAAACGTTGAAAAAAGCGTTTCACGATAACGCCACCATGAAGTTCATGGGAGATGAGGGCTACAAAGAAGTCAATGCCCTTGAGTTTTTCGGGAATGCCATGAAAGAAGGGGGTAAGGTCAACCGTAAAACTTTAGTTTCCGAAATCACCATTACCGGAAAAGCGGCCAATGCCCGTCTTGAAATCATTTATCCGGATGCTACTGTTGTGGACTATATGAATCTTTTAAAGTTTGACGACGGATGGAAAATCGTAAACAAGATTTTTGATGTCCGTTCCCTAAAAAAATTGTTTCCAGATGAATAAAACTGTTATCAAAGGCTTCAGATATATCCTTTTTGCAATGTTGCTTTCAGCTTGTTCCAATGCCGAAGGTGAGAGAAAAGAAGTAGTGATAGAAACGATTCGGGCTGCGGAAGTACATGACGTTTCTAAAAAATGGGCGAAAGCCATGTTACAAAACGATGCAAAGGGAATTACCGAGGTGTTGGATGACACTTGGGTGTATTCCGGTGGAGGAGATGGGTCGACAGCCAACAAGACTGCGGTATTAGCCAATATGAAACCCGGGCCGACTGGTTTGAAAGGAATCACCTTAATGGATACCATAACCCGGCTATACGGCAATTTTGCCGTACTCACCGGGCATGAGGAGCTAGTATTGGTTGATTTGGATTCTCGAGATACCTCGCGAATCTATTTACGCTTTACGGATGTTTTCAAAAAAGAGAATGGGAAAGTCACGGCGGTAAGCACGCATAGCTCGCCCATTACAACGAAAGAGTAGATTACAGTCTACCTTGGTTTTGCCAACGCGCGACAAGACCCCATCCGAAGAAGTCATTTCCAACGGCGATTAATATTTCGTTTTCACCTTTCTGTAACGGAACTTCCACGGTACTGTTTTCAACCGAGCAACGTCCGTTTGGAGCTTTCATAATAGGCTGACGGTAGTAGTTTTTGTCCAAATAAAGCAATTGCCCGTTTACGTACATCCAGACTTCATCGGTAAATCCGAGGTCTAGTTTTTTGGTTTTGTTTTCGTTGGCGGTGAATGTGGTCCTGAGCCATACCAATTGGCGTTTGCCATCTTCCCTAGGGGCAAAGGCGCGACTTAGATTCACAAGTCCTGCGCGCTCCGTTTCTATTTTGCTCCAAGCAGCATCCGCCTTTGGTAGGTCTTCCTCGGTAACATCCTTTCCCGATTCGAATAAGATGGGAGTAGTAGTCTGCCAGTCGCGAATATACCTTGGATTTTTGGTGGTAGCATCCCAACCCACCTTATCTAGATTCTCTGGATATTTTTGATGATGCAAGGTCAGGTTGGCGAACATACCTTCTCCATTAAAGGCAATACCACCACTGTTTGAATCTCCTAATAACTCCGGAATTAATAACGTAGGGCTTTCATCATTTACATAGATCAACATTTGTTCTTTCCCTACTTCCAACTTAATGTGGTTCCAGGCGTTAGCTTTCAGTACTGCTGCCGATTGGTATTGCGGATACAGATTCCACAAATTGACCCCCTTAACGGTGGGGCAATATTGAATGGCATCTCCCAAATGGGGTTTTCCAATCGTATGGGTACGCAGATAAAACCATTTTCCTTCGGTTTCATTCTGTCGATGAAATGAAATGCCAATAAAAGAGAAATCCGTGAGGTACACGTCGTACTCCAAGGTTCCAGTAGAAAAGTCAACATCTTTAAGGGAAAGCATACCTCTTCCTGCACCTTTTTTAATGATAGCAGCTTGTTGTCCCTCAAAGGTGGAGTATTCTACCATATCATTTGGAAATTCCCAATTTGCCTTTTCCATGGCAATTCGGATTGGTTTTTTGGAAGCCTTTTTTTGTGCTTGAACAGTAAAAGTGGCTAAGACAATGAGTAATACAATTCGTTTCATACCTTTTGTGTGATGTGTTTAAGAACTACTTATGATTAATGCGTTCGTTTTTTGAATACCTTGCTAAGGAACTACGTTGCCGATGCAAGGGCAACACATAGTGAAACCAATCCCGTACAAAACCGTACAAATCTGATTTTGAGATGAATACCATAGAATCACAAACAGAGCACGAAGCATTAAAAGCATGTTTGGCACAAATCGAAGCCCAATTGGGCTGGGGCGATAGCGCAAATTGGCCTTCAACAAATTTTGAACATTTAAGTGATAAAATCTTTGAAGCTACTGGGGTTCAAATCAGCCACAATACATTAAAGCGTGTTTGGGGTCGCATTTCATATGCCTCTAAGCCCAGCACCAGTACCTTGAATGCCATGGCACTTTTTTTGGGTTATGAAAATTGGAGTGCTTTTGTTTCCTGTGAAAAAAGAAAATCGGTTACCACAGCAGAAGCTCCGCCGAAAAAGGAAGTTTTTTCTAAAAAACGATGGAGCAAACGTGGCGTAGTGCTTCCCATTTCCATCGTGGGCGCATTGGTTCTGATTTTTTTGGTTTCATACGGAAGTGCGCTACGACCCAAAGCGAAAAACTATGAATTTAGTTTGCGTAAAATCAGCAATGGGCTTCCCAACTCGGTAATTTTTTCAGTGGATGCCTCCGAGGCTGATGATTCGGACCATATTGAAATCCAACAGAATTGGGATAATCGCAAAAGGGAAACGATTCAAAAAACCGATTCTTTGGTGACTTCTATTTATCATGCTCCTGGTTTTTTTGATGCCAAGCTGGTCGTCAACGGGGTAGTGGTTCAAGAAGAAAGCTTGCTGATAGAATCCAACGGTTGGTTGTCCATCGTAGAACGCAACGAGGTACCATTATACATTGATACGCAGGATTTTCAGCAACCTTCGGGAATTGAGGTTTTTCCAGAAACCTTGGAGAAAGTAGGAATTGCACCTGGGGAGGAAAACGTGCTTTCCAATGTCTACTGGGTTCAGGAATTCGAAGGATTGACCTTGAATGATATGACCATGGAAACTACCTTGAGGCATGTCTCCTTCGGAAATGCAAATCCTTGTCAAAAAACGGAGATTATTTTGTTGTGCCAAGGACAAGTCATCTTGATTCCCCTATCCATCAAAGGTTGTGTTTCAGACTTACGACTCTTTGTGTTGGACCAAGCTTTTGATGGTAAAAGAGCCGACCTCTCCGCATTTGGCGTTGATTTTTCGGAAGACATTAAAGTGCGTTGTACAGCTAAAGATGATAAAGTAACCATTTATGTCAATAATGAAATGGTCTACGAAGTACCCCTAAATGGTGCTGAGAATGGTGTCTTTGGGGTAAAATATCGGTTCCACGGTGCGGGAACGGTTACTTCTTTAAAATTCCAGAATGAGGAGCAAGTTTTTCTGGATGAGGTTTTTCCTGAGCTCTGATTTTCTCAATCACCACATTAATTTTTATTTACAGAAACTAATTATTAGCTTTGTCTAAAAATTATTTTAGCATTGTTAAAAAGAAATTTTTTTGCTTCAATCGCCGTGGTTTTCTTACTACTAGTTCCATTTGCTTTAGTTGGGCAGGATAGTACCGTAATCGTAACAGGAAAGGTCACCTCTAAGAATCAACCCGTTCCCTTTGCTACAGTTTATGTTGAGAATGGAAACACTGGAACAACAGCTGATGAAAATGGGCAATTTCAACTTTCCTTAACCCCGGGAACCTATACCATTGTCTTTAGTGCACAAGGGTTTAGAACGCACAAGGAAGAAGTGTCCCCTACCGGAGCGACAACTCTAACCGTTGATGCGGAGTTGATTCCCGATGTGCTCGGATTGGAAGAGGTTGTAGTGAGTGCAACACGAAATCGCGTCGAACGAAGAAGCGCCCCTGTTGTCGTTTCGACCTTAAAACCTCGCTTGTTGCAAGCCACGCAATCCATAACCTTATCCGATGGGTTGAATTATGCTCCCGGGGTGCGTGTAGAAACAAACTGCCAGAACTGTGGGTTTACCCAGGCAAGGTTGAATGGTCTTGATGGCGGATATACCCAGATTCTTTTGAACAGTCGCCCTGTTTTTACCTCTTTATTGGGTGTTTATGGTTTGGAGCAGATTCCCACGAATATTATTGAACGTGTTGAGGTAGTACGCAGTGGAGGTTCGGCCCTCTATGGTTCGAATGCGATTGCGGGTACCGTTAACGTGATTACCAAAGATCCTATTCTCAACACTTGGGAAGTGGGTAGCACTTTATCCCTAATTAATGGAGAACAACCCGATAGGCTACTGACCTTCAACGCGGCAATTGTTGCGGATGATTTAAAAAGTGGTGTTACGTTTTTTGGTACGTATCGAAATCGAGAAGCCTATGATGCCAATGATGATGGTTTCTCCGAGATTGTAGAACTGCGCAATAATACAGTAGGGGCCAAGGCGTTTTTGCGTCCGACGGATAGAAGTAGAATAGGTCTGAACTTAAATGCGATTCGTGAATATCGCAGGGGAGGTGACCGACTCGATTTGGCGCCTCAGTTCACCGATATTACCGAAGAACTGGATCACGATACCTTCATAGGAGGATTGGATTGGGAACTGAACAGCAAAGACAATTCTTCAAAAACCCAAGCCTATACCTCATTATCCTATACGAACCGTGACAGTTTTTATGGAGGGATTGGAGGAGGTCGTACCGCGCAAGACAGCACGCTGGCCAACAATGCTTTCGGAAGAACAAAAGACTTCGCCTGGGTCAACGGATTACAATACACCAAAACTTTCAAAAATCAAGACGTCCTGACCTATGGTGCAGAGTTCAATCATACCGCGACGGACGACGTGATTGAGGGGTATAATCGACGTATCGACCAAACCGTGAATACCTTGGGAACTTATGCCCAATATGAATGGAAACCTACCGACGCATTTACTGCGCTCGTTGGGGCACGTTTGGACCGTGTGAACGTTGATGGAGATTATACCGTTGGCGGCATCGAACGGGGTGTGGATTTAACCCAAACCGCTTTTTCACCTAGGTTGACACTTTCATATCAATTGAATGACTATTTGAAATTCCGAGGGGGCTATGCTCGCGGTTTTAGAGCCCCACAAGCCTTTAATGAAGACCTTCATATTTCAAGTGTAGGTGGTGAACCGCAGTTCGTTATTTTATCGGATGACTTGGATGCCGAATATTCCAATGCCTTTACGACCTCTTTGAATTACTCCAGAAATTTGGGACTATTGCAGATGGATATTTTGCTGGAAGGCTTCTATACCATTTTAGAAAATCCGTTCACGCTCGTAAGCACTGGAGCGGTGTTGGACAATGGTTCCATTTTGGAAGAAGTACGTAACGGCGAAGGCGCCAAAGTGTACGGAACCAATTTTGAAGTTGGATTGTCGCCAAATCCGAAATGGCAATTCCAACTGGGAGGAACTTGGCAAAAAGCCAAATTTGATGAACGTCAGATTTTATTCGAGTCCGATGGTACTGCCGGCGAATCGGATATTTCGATTGATGAATTCGTTCGCGTTCCGAATTTGTATGGCTATTTGAATACCGCTTGGATTCCATCCAAAAAATTCAACCTCGATGTTACGGGCACATATACAGGCCCAATGACTGTCCCGTTGGTTATTAGTGATACGGGTTTTCTGCGGTTAAACGAAGTGCAGTCTTTCTTTGATTTGAATCTAAAATTGGAAACCCATGTTGATTTCTCTGATGATTTTATGACTACCTTTTTTGTCGGCGTTCGGAATGCCTTCAACAGTTTTCAAGATGATTTTCAGACAGGCCCTACCCGCGATTCCGACTATGTGTATGGTCCAAATACGCCAAGAACATTCTTCTTTGGCATAAAATTGGGGAAATTGCATTAGCGTAATTGGTATTTGATGATGATAAGAAAAGCGAAGTTTTTATTCCCGATATTTTTTTCTGCCTTTGGCTTGGGGCATATTATGGCACAAACTGAAGTGCAGTGGTTGACTTTTGAGCAGTTGGAGGATTCGCTAGCAGTTCAACCTAAAAAAGTGTTCATTGATTTTCATGCAGATTGGTGCGCGTACTGTAAAAAAATGGATAAAGTCGCTTACCGGGACCCTGAAGTTGTAAACGTACTGAATACGAAATACTACGCCGTGAAAATGAATGCAGAAAGCAAGGACACCATCGTTTTTGGCGGCGATACGTTTTTCAATTCGCAGTTTGGAAAAGAACGTCAACCCACCCATGAAATTCCTTTGCTTTTGGCCTCTCGAGAAGGACGCCCTTTTTCATTGCCTGCTATGGTATTACTAGACGAAGGTTTTCAAATACGGGAGCGTATTTTTGAGTATCGTACGCCGAAACAGCTGTTGGAAGTTCTGGAACCTTAGGCTACTTTTTGTTCTTTCTCCATCGCCAAAAAGTGGGTCACTTTTTTGGATGCATCTTTTAAGGGAATCACATCAATATGGCAGATGTATTCTTCACCGTTTTTTCTATAGTTCAAAATAGCAGCATCAAAACGCTCCTCTTTGGCAAGTAGCGAGCGTATTTTGGATTTGGTTTCTTCATCCGTTTTGGGACCTTGTAAAAAAACAGGTTTCTTGCCAACGGCAAAACGTTTGGTGTATCCCGTCATTTCGTGAAAACCATTATCCGTCCAAATGATTTTTCGATTGGAATCGGTTACTACGAGGGCTTCGTATCGGCTTTGCTCTAAAATTTGTTGTACTTCTTCTGAAACCTCCCGTTTCAAAACCCCGCTGAGTTGTTCCAAGTCATTTTTCAACTTGAGTTTTTTCAGCAGTTTATGATAATTCATCAGGTAAAAATCAAGACTCTGAATGGGAGATAAAAATTGTTTTTTAGAAGATTCCATAACGAAATCAATTTGGTTGTTGCAAGTGGTTGTTTTTTAAAGATACGTAATTCCTTATTTTACAGGCTGATGAAGGTCATATAAATCTGTTTTTTACCGATTTATCGACAAATTGTGCTTCACGAATGGTCTGTAAGGCAAGTTTTGTTAAAAAAATGGACAATCAACAAAAAAAACCGGACCAATTCGGCCCGGTTCTTTCTCACAAGACTTGTGAATCCTACATGTAATAAAAGGCAATACCAATCAATGTGATTCGGCCTGTTGTTGTTCCATTGAAGCTGCTACACCGTTCATTCCCAATTCTGGAATGACCAACAAAGGAATTTGGGTGTGGAAAGCCGTACGTTTCACCACAGGTTCTCGCGTCATTTTTTCCATATAACTGTGCTGGTAGTTCAATAGTGCCAGCAAATGAATGTCTAGTTCTTCCGTAAAGATTTCCAAAGTATGTGAAATGGAATTCAATTCGGAAACAGTATGGACATAGTGCTCTGCACCCTTGAGATACCTGCGAAGCATGTTCAGATTAAACTGTTGGAGTTCAGAAAGTGCCTTAAGCTTGTATTGCACGTGCACCACACGAATGGTAGCATTGAACATCTTTGCCAGACGCAACAGGGGTTGTAACTCCGAAGCGGTATAAAACCGATTGAAATCCGTAGCAAAAGCAATTTCTCTTGGGGCCATATACCCAAAGTGTTGGGGGATGGCCAAAACCGGACAGCGCTCTGTACTTTTAATAATGCGCACGGTGTTGCTTCCCATAAACACTTCGTCAATACCCGAAGCTCCTTTGGTGCCGGTCACAATCAAATCGATTTTTAGTTCTTCCACCAAATCCTTGATTTCTTCCACCAAGAGATTAAAAGAGGATATGGTTTGGAAGTGATGTCTTGGATTGGCGAATTCTTCTTGTATTTGGTCTACTGAATGTTGCAGTCCCCTTTCTGAACTATCACGAACGGCGTCTACAATACTCACCCCATCAATCATTTTTGCCATGAAACGGCTACTGGGAATCACCGGGGTGTAGGTGTTCAGTAGATAAAAAGTACATTCATTGTTCGCGAATAGCTGCATGGCGTAGCGAATGGCGTTCCATGCATTTTCCGAAAAGTCCGTAGGTATTAAAATCTTCTGCATCTTACTTCAATAAATGATGCAGTAAAAGTATAGGCCCCTTGAGGGTAATACTATGACAAATGTCACCTTTGGGTTAAAAACCCTCCACGAGCTCTTTTAATTTCTTCTCGTCTTTGATGCCAATTTTTTTGCCCGAGGTGTGAATCAGTCCCTTTTTTTTGAATTCTGAAATAATACGAATGGCGGACTCTGTAGCGGTTCCCACCACATTGGAGATGTCTTCTCGAGATAAGGTAAGTGCAAGAAAACCTTCATCATCCTCTCCAAAGTTGTTGCGAAGGTATAAAAAGGCTTCAGCAATACGTTGCTTTACCGTTTTTTGGGACATGTTTACGATAACATCATCCGCTTCTCGCAAATCATGGGCCATATGGCGCAACACTTCCAAGGTGAAATTTGGATTGTTTTGTAATGTATTGGTGATGCTGTCCTTTGGAATAAAACAAACCTCCATGTCCTCTACAGCGGTAGCGGAGAGATTGGCACATTCTTCGGCAATAACGGAACGCTGACCAATTACTTCGCCTTTGGTGGCTAATTTCACGATTTGGTCTTTTCCGTTTTCACTGAGCTTAGAAAGTTTTGAGATTCCATTGCGAACGCAATACACGCCGTTTAGTTTATCGCCTTCTTCGAATAACGCTTCGCCCTTCTTGATTTTTTTGGTGACTTTTGAATCGGACACCTTCTTCAATTCTTCTTTGCTCATGGCCCGGAGTGCATTGAATTGGCGTACAATGCAGTTCTCACATCTGCTCTCTATATGATCCATAATACCCTTAATTTACCTGACATTTAAATTTACGGCTTATCCCATAAAAAATTCCTGCAAAATCTTAGGAACACAAGCTATTTCGCAATCCTTCTTCTGAAGGGATATAAATCTCTCCTCTTACAATTTCGATAACCTTTTTTATTCTAAATTTTTTGAGGATGTTGATGACGTATTCTGGAGAAGTACCCAAGACAGCGGCCATATCTTCTCGTTTTACCCGGACCAACAATCTACCCTTTGCATCCGTACCATATTTATCTGCGAGATATAACAACAAGTGGGCCATGCGCTCCTGAATCCCGCAATTCAAGTTAAAGATGATTCGGGTATGCTCGTTGATGTTGTTATCCTCAATAAGAGCTTTTAAAAAGTCTTTGCAGAAGCGAGTGTTATGCTCCAGGTGGTATAAAACCAAATTCTTTTCCAAGCAACATAACTCAGTTTCAGTTAAGGTAGTTGCTGATACCTGGGCGCCATTTTCGGTGACCAAAGCCCTCTTGCCCATAATTTCCCCTTCACCCAAAAAGCGCAGAATATATTCCTTTCCATTGGGGTCCATCTTGCTGAACTTGCACGCCCCTTTTCGAATGCAAAAGAGTTTGCTTAGGGCATCATCTTCATTGAAAACCACTACTCCTTTGGGCAGCTTTACAAATTCGCATGCCGCTATCAACTTTAACTTGTCTTCAGGGCTTAGTGCCTTAAAGTCATTGAGTTGTGTCGCGCCGATGTCCATGAGTTTTTCCATATTTCAAAAATACTTTACGGACAATTCGCAAAAACTGATATCTGTCATGTTTTAAAAATGCCCCTTGACCCAACTTTGTCCCCAGGTAAGCAAATGGGTATGGAAAATCGGGTATGTTATCATTGTGGAGATTCCTGCGGTAAACATTCCATTCATTATGATGGAAAGGATTTTTGTTGCCACGGCTGCAAGACGGTGTATTCCATTTTTACGGAGAACGGACTGGAGCAGTTTTATGAACTGGAAGAAAAAGCTGGTTCTTCCCCTTTTGAAAATCGAGAAAAGTATGAGTTTTTGGACAATCAGGAGATTGTATCCAAATTGGTTGCTTTTGATGAAGATGGTGTACAAGTAATTGAATTGAGTATCCCTACCATTCATTGTAGCTCTTGTATTTGGCTTTTGGAAAATCTAAACAGACTGCATGCGTCCATTATCAATGCGCAAGTCAATTTCCCAAAAAAGAAGGTTCGCGTAACCTATAACACAAAAGATTTTTCGCTTAAAACGTTAGTGCTCCTTTTGGGGAGTATTGGCTACGAGCCCTACATCTCCCTTGAGGACTATGGGAAAAAAGCAAAAACCGTTGACCGTTCTTTACTTTATCGTTTGGGAGTGGCAGGTTTTGCCTTCGGAAATGTCATGCTACTATCTTTCCCTGAATATTTCGAGGTACAAGAGTTTTGGTTGGACCAGTATAAAGTGGTCTTTCGTTGGCTGATGTTTGCTTTTTCGTTGCCCGTGGTTTTTTATGCAGCCAAGGATTATTACAAATCAGCTTTGAGCGGACTACGCTCGAAAATCTTGAATATCGATGTACCCATCGCTTTGGGAATTACGGTTCTTTTTCTAAGAAGTACGGTCGATATCATTGGAGGTTGGGGTTCAGGCTTTTTTGATAGCCTAACGGGATTGGTATTTTTTCTTTTACTGGGTCGCTTCTTTCAACAAAAGACCTACGCTTTTCTGTCTTTCGAAAGAGATTATCGAAGCTATTTCCCGATTGCGGTGACTCGGGTTTCCAAAGAAGGTGCAGAAGAAAACATTCCCATTCATGAAATCAACACAGGAGATAGCATTCTCATTAGAAGTCAAGAAATCATTCCGGTGGACGGCATCCTACAAAAAGGAGACGCCCAAATTGATTACAGCTTTGTAACCGGAGAATCTAGGCCCGTTACCAAAACTTTGGGCGATACACTTTACGCTGGTGGAAAACAATTGACTGGCGTTTTGGAACTGGAAGTGCTGAAACCAGTCTCCCAAAGCTACTTGACCCAGTTGTGGAGCAATTCGGTTTTTGACAAGGACAAATCAAGTGCTTTTCAAACGTTGACCGATAGTATTGGAAAGCGATTTACCATCGCAGTTTTAACGATTGCTAGCCTAGCAACCACTTTTTGGTTGATATACGATGTGAGTCTAGCACTGAACGTATTCACTGCGGTTTTGATTATTGCATGTCCCTGTGCCATCGCACTGGCAGCCCCTTTCACTTTGGGTAACGCATTGCGCATTATGGGCAAACAAGGGTTTTATCTAAAAGATACGAAGGTCATTGAACGCCTTGCGAAAATTGACATTGCGATTTTCGACAAGACTGGCACTTTGACGACTTCAGACATGGGGCATATTGATTATGAGGGCATGGAACTGACTTCATTGGAAAAGGATATGCTGAAAAGTACACTGCGAGCTTCAAACCACCCTTTGAGTCGCTCGCTGTATGGATTGCTTCAAGAAAATGATATCGTCACTTTGGATGAATTCCATGAAAAGCAAGGTAGCGGATTGGAATCAAGACTTGCTGAGCGGGTATTGCGTGTAGGTTCATCAAGCTACGTAGGCACAGTTTCAAAGGATTTTCAAGAAGACACCGCCGTTTACATCAGCACGGATGAAGGCATCAAAGGGAGGTTCGTTTTGAAGAACCAATATCGACAGGGGATTGCCCATTTGTTTTCAAACCTCAAAAAGACCATGCGTTTGGCGGTCTTATCTGGAGACAATACAGGAGAAAAGCAAACCCTGGAAAAAATGCTTCCTAAAGGAACCGAATTGCTGTTCCAACGAAAGCCTGAAGAAAAACTCGAAGATATCAAACAGTTTCAGAAGAGTGGAAAGGTGCTCATGGTAGGAGATGGTTTGAACGATGCGGGTGCCTTGGCCCAAAGTGATGTGGGCATCGCAGTATCAGATAACATCAACGTTTTTCTTCCTGCATGTGATGGGATTATGGAGGCGGCGGCGCTACCAGATTTATCTGGGTTTATTGACTTTTCCAAAAGGTCATTGTGGCTTATAAAGGCCTGTTTCGCCTTGTCGCTATGTTACAACATCATTGGGCTGTATTTCGCGGTGACAGGGCAGTTGGAACCCGTGATTGCTGCAATTTTAATGCCCTTGAGTTCAATAAGTATTGTGGCTTTTGCAACACTTGGAACCAATTATTTGGCAAGAAAATCAAGAAGATTTAAAAAGCTGATATAAGTCATTTTTTGCCCTTTGGGCGCACAGTAGTTTTACGAAAAATTAGGTAAGGTATGAGCGTAATTTATGTTTTGTTGACCATTAGTATCTGCGTGGCCATCGTGTTTTTTATCGCCTTTTTATTATCAGTTCGGGCAGGGCAGTATGACGACTCCTACACGCCTTCCGTACGAATGTTGTTCGAAGATGAGGTAACTATCCAAAGTTCGGACGAAACATCGAAATCCAACCCTAAAATATAAGTGACTTTAAGTACTGAATATGGAAATACAACAGTTTCAATACGATAACAAAATCGTTCAGAAGTTTTTATATGCCACAATGCTCTGGGGCATTGTCGGCATGCTGGTCGGTTTGATTTTGGCATTCATGTTTCTCTTTCCAAACCTCACCGACGGTATCTCGTGGTTGAGTTTTGGTAGGCTACGTCCACTACATACCAATGCCGTGATTTTTGCATTTGTGGGGAACGCCATTTTTGCCGGAGTCTATTACTCATTACAGCGCCTGCTTAAGGCAAGAATGTTCAGCGATGCGTTGAGCAACTTCAATTTTTGGGGCTGGCAATTGATTATTGTCGCAGCCGCAATTACCCTTCCGTTGGGCTATACGACCTCAAAAGAGTATGCCGAATTGGAATGGCCGATAGATTTGGCTATTGCAGTGGTTTGGGTGGCGTTCGGTTGGAACATGATTGGGACCATATTAAAAAGAAGACAACGACACTTGTACGTTGCGGTCTGGTTCTATTTGGCCACCTTCGTGACCGTTGCGGTGCTACATATTTTCAACAGTTTGGAACTTCCGGTCTCCGCTTTAAAAAGTTATTCGGTTTATGCTGGGGTGCAAGATGCTTTGGTACAATGGTGGTATGGTCATAATGCGGTGGCCTTCTTTTTGACCACACCCTTCTTGGGATTGATGTACTATTTCGTTCCAAAAGCAGCCAACCGTCCGGTATACTCATACCGTTTGTCCATTGTACACTTCTGGTCTTTGATTTTCATTTATATCTGGGCTGGTCCACACCACTTGTTGTACTCTTCTTTGCCTGATTGGGCCCAAAACCTGGGAGTTGTTTTCTCCGTAATGTTGATTGCACCTTCTTGGGGTGGTATGATAAACGGATTGTTGACCTTACGAGGGGTTTGGGACAAAGTTCGCTCCGATGCTACCTTAAAGTTCATGGTGGTAGCCATTACCGGTTATGGGATGGCCACTTTTGAAGGTCCAATGTTGTCTTTGAAAAACGTGAACGCTATTGCACACTTTAGTGACTGGATTATTGCCCACGTGCATGTTGGAGCACTTGCTTGGAATGGATTCATGACTTTTGGTATGGTCTACTGGTTGGTGCCAAAGATGTTCAAAACCCAATTGCATTCGAAAGGGTTGGCCAACTTCCACTTCTGGATAGGTACGTTGGGGATTATTTTATATGCCCTTCCGATGTACGTTGCAGGATTCACCCAAGCCTTGATGTGGAAAGACTTTAATCCGGATGGCACCTTGGTGTACGGGAACTTCTTGGAAACCGTTACCCAAATCATCCCCATGTATTGGATGAGAGCGATTGGCGGAAGTATGTATCTCGTGGGAATGTTCGTGATGCTGTACAACATTGTGAAAACCATTCGTTCAGGTCAAGGCGTATCGGATGAGTTGGCCGAAGCACCAGCCTTGGCCAAAGTATCCAAAAAACGTGTGGCAGGGGAAACCTTTCACAACTGGTTGGAGCGTAAGCCTGTTCAGTTGACCATTTTGGCAACAATAGCCATCCTGATTGGTGGGGTCATCCAGATTGTCCCTACTATTTTGGTGAAATCCAACATCCCAACTATCACCAGTGTAAAACCCTATACACCTTTAGAATTGGAAGGTCGGGATTTATACATCCGTGAAGGCTGTGTGGGTTGTCACTCGCAAATGATTCGACCGTTCCGGAGTGAAGTAGAGCGGTATGGGGAGTATGCTAAAGCTGGGGAATTCGTGTACGACCATCCCTTCCTTTGGGGAAGTAAACGTACGGGTCCAGACCTGCTTCGCATCGGGGGCAAATACTCCGATAACTGGCACTTGAATCATATGTACGACCCGCAAAGTACTTCTGCTGGGTCTATAATGCCAGCATACCAATGGCTGGTAACCAGCGAGCACGACCGAAGTGGCGTAGAGGGCAAAATGAAAGCCATGGTACAACTGGGTGTCCCCTACACTGAAGCTGATATCGCTGGAGCACAAGAGTCCATGACTGCCCAAGCGCAACAGATTGAAAAGAACCTCTACAGTGACCCTGAATTTGCCAAGAGCTATGAAGCGGACAAAAAGTACGCGCAAGAAAACGGAGAAGATTTTGTGGAAATGAAAGACCGCGAAATCGTGGCCCTAATTGCCTATCTCCAACGTCTTGGTACGGATATCAAAATAAAAGAAAACGACGAACTCATTTCACAAAACAAGTAGCCATGTTAAAGTATGTCAAAAACCATATGGAAACCATCGAAGGTATCGCCAATTACCCCATGATTTCCCTGATGATATTTTTCGTGTTTTTCGTGTTGCTTTTTTGGTGGGTATTTACTGCCTCAAAAGAGCACATTAAAGAAATGGAAGAGTTACCGTTAGAACAT
>JBCBPD010000071.1:0-18737 GCA_039820925.1 Bacteroidota bacterium
AATGGAATTTTGTTTACAAAGATTCCATTTTTCGGTATCGGAAAGTGTGCCTAACTCATCTTTCAGAGCATTCACTTCAACTTCGTGTCCTTTGGGCACAACCATTAACAATTGGAAATCGTTGAAGTCACTGAAACGCTTGTAAATTTTTTGGTTTAGATTGAAAGCGTTGCCCTTTTTCTTCCCTACTTCATTCCCCAAAAAACCCAAAATCGTAATTTTCCCTTCCAACTGGGGTTCACCCTTTTGGTTTTGTAATTCAGGGACGCTTTCCGTAAGTACAGGCAGTTTTCCGAAGTTGTTTACACCAGACGCAAAGAACAAATACGCCACTAGGGGAAACACAAAAAGAACAACAAGAACAAAGGTTTTTTTCATTGCAAGACCTCGGATTACAAAAATAAAAAAGACGGTTTTTAAACCGCCTTTTCAAAATGTTAATACTTTCTTAGAAGTCCCATGCCAAATCATTGCTATTAAAGACATTGTAGATATAGTCTGCCTCAAACAATAGAATGAAAATCAAGTAGCTTACTAAAAATATTGGGGTCCAAACCACCGCTCTACGCAGGGAACTCTTTTCGTCACGCAAGTGCATGAAATCCCAAGCGATGTAATATGCTTTCACCAAGGTCAAGATGATGAAAATCCAGTTGAGCAATTTCATGCCCAAAAAGTAATTTTTGGTTAAAACTTCTGGTTTAACAATACCTAAACCTACTTCTATCGCCGTAACGATAGAGAGAAATATAAGAACACCCCAAATCTTTTGTACGTTGGACTTAAATTTTACAAGCCCTCTGAAGATTTCTAATTTATGTTCGTGTGCCATAATGCTTTACTTAAATACTATAGGAATTAAACAAGGTAGAAGAAGGTAAATACGAATACCCAAACCAAATCTACAAAGTGCCAGTAGAGCCCTACTTTTTCCACCATTTCATAGTGCCCTCTTCGCTCATAGGTCCCCAATATTACATTGAAGAAGATAATGACGTTGATGACTACTCCAGAAAATACGTGGAACCCGTGGAATCCGGTAATAAAGAAAAAGAAGTCTGCGAACAGTCTACTACCGTATTCATTTCGGATAAGGTTGGCTCCTTCCACTACCATGGTAGCATCTTTCAATTTTGCCAAAGATTCTTTTCGGCCCAAAAGGGTCTTCTCTCCTTCGTCATTTATCTTTTCGGTACGAATCAAAATGTTTGGATTCGCCTTAAATCCTTCAATTACCTCATTTAAAGAGTAAGTAGTTTGATATCCCTCTCCTTGATACCAGATACCATTGTAACTCTGGTGTTTGGTTCTATCTTCAGGTAAGGTTTTGGAGAAATCAGCGAGCGCAGCTCTTTCACCGGTTTCGGCATTTACAAATTGAAGGATACGCCCCCCTTTGGTTTCCAAAGCTCCAAAATCCCCTTTGATGAATGTTGCCCACTCCCAAGCCTGGGAACCGACGAAAATCGCACCACCGATGATGGTGAGGAACATGTAAAGGATAACCTTGTTTTGCTTCATTTTATGTCCAGCATCCACAGCAAGTACCATGGTTACAGAAGACATAATCAGAATGAAGGTCATGAACGCAACATAGTACATGGGGTAATTCCCGTGGAAGAAGGGAACGTGCGTGAACACTTCATCCGCAATGGGCCATGTTTCAATAAACTTGAATCGAGAGAAACCATAAGCCACCAAAAATCCTGAGAAAGTCAAGGCATCAGAAACGATGAAGAACCACATCATCATTTTACCATAGCTTGCATTCAGTGGCTGGTTGCCACCTCCCCAAACGTTTTCGTCAGAACCGGTCGTTACCGTTGTATCCATATACGTTTTGTTTTAATAAAACTTTAGCAAAAATAAAACCTTTTACCCTTTTCTTAAAGCACTAATGGAATGAAAACCGTACTTCCTTTCAATTATTTTACGAAATACATGAAAAGGATAAGATATACCCATAATAAATCCAGAAAATGCCAAAAAGTCGCTCCCAATTCCAAACCAAGCATATTGTCAGGAGTGTACTTCCCTCTAAATTGCTGGAACATAACTACCAACAACGAAATCAAGCCTGCTACCACGTGTACAATGTGTACCGCCGCAATCAGGAAGACGTAGGACATTTTGATATTACTGGTAGGGCCTGTAAAATAATAGCCGTTTTCAAGCATTTGGGAGAATCCAACAAACTGAAGTATTACAAAAAGTGCCCCTAAAGCAAGGGTAATTCCCAACATCAAACGTCCTTGACCTTGGTTGTTCCGTTTCACCGCCCGTTTGGCCAGAATGTAGGTCACGCTGCTCAACACAATGGTTACCGTACTCCAAACAAAGGCTTCTGGCAACTGTAAGTCACTTATCCAGTCTGCTCGTTTACTACTTACAATATAGGCACTGGTCCAGCCGGCAAAACCCATAATTAGGCTTACCAATCCGAACCAAAGCATCATTTTTTTGGCTCTGTTGTTTTTCTCTTGTGCAGTCGCTTGTGTCAAATCCATCTTAACTCAACATTTTATCAATAACAAATATGATTTGAATAACCGATATGTAGGTAACGCTGGCCAACATGAGTCTGCGGGCGGCAACATTATCTCTTTTCTCATACAGCTTGAAGGCAAAAAACAGCATCACCAAACCGCAAGCCAAGATGAGTACTGCCGCGGGCAGGCTCAAAACCAAACGCCCAGTAAATCCGAAGGCGGGCATTATGGAAATAACAATCATCCAAATGGTATACAGGATGATTTGCAAGGCCGTCCCGGTATCTTTTTTTCCTGTAGGAAGCATTTTAAAGCCTCCTTTTTTGTAATCATCGTCCAACATCCAACCTAGCGCCCAAAAATGCGGAAACTGCCAGAAAAACTGAATCATGAATAATGTTCCTGGTTCAATACCAAAATCATTTGTCGCAGCAACCCAACCCAACATGAATGGAATAGCCCCTGGAAAGGCTCCGACAAAAACTGCCAAAGGAGTTTTGGTTTTCAAAGGTGTATACACCGAAGTGTACAGAAATATGGAAATCGCCCCAAACATGGCTGTTTTGGGATTCAAAATATATAAAGCCACAACCCCCATAAGCGTCATGGCAATGGCAATCGCAAGTGCTGTATTTACCGACATACGTCCGGCGGGAATTGGTCTGTTTTTGGTACGCTTCATCAACGCATCCAAATCTTTTTCAATGACTTGGTTATAAGCGTTTGAAGCACCTACCATGCAGTATCCTCCGAAAGCCAGCAGCATCACCTCATAAAAATCGATTTGATATGCGCCAAGAAAGTAGCCTGCGATAGAAGAAAAAAGCACACTCAACGCGAGTTTTGCCTTGGTAATCTCTTTGAAATCAGAAAAAACCAATGCCAACGTACTACTCGAAACCGAACCTGCCGCAGACCTCATCTACTACTCGTTTTGACGTGCAAAGATAAAGCCGAAGCGCATCTTATACAAAAGCTTAGGTTCAATTTCAAAGGTTTACTTATAGTAACTGTTCATTGAATCGATTTTGTTTAAGTTCGAATCTACTAACAGTTATTAGTGCAATAAAAAAGCCCCGACGAATCGGGGCTTCCAAATGGGTTCTTTTTCCTATTGCAATTTAAATGTAATTGGAATACTAAATGGCACTTTTACAGGACGACCTCTTTGTTTCCCTGGTGTCATTTTTGGAAGCTTTTTGATGATTCGCATCGCTTCAGCTTCTAAGTTTTTATCTGGTCCGCGCATTCTGATGTTACCGATGCTACCATCTTTCTGGATAACGAAAATAACACTAACCCTTCCTTGAACACCCATTTCTTGGGCAATCTCAGGGTAACGGAAATTTTTACGAATGTGTTTCTGCATCATTTCTTGGAAGCACTGCTTTTTGTTTCCGGCTTTTTCACAGCCTGGGAAAACAGGTACATCCTCAATAACGGCAAAAGGAACTGAAATGTCTTCTTCAACTTCTTCCACCTCAACTTCTTCAACTTCCATTACTTCTTCTTCCTGACTAGTCTCAGTAGATTCGATAACGGTTTCCTCAACCTCTTCTTCATCTTCCACAACTTCAATAACTTCTGGAGCCGCTGGTGGAGGCGGTGGTGGAGGTGTTTTAATCTGCTCGGTCATTGGCACCTCTTCGTCTAGCTGGTCTTCAACGTTTAAAGAGATATCATAATCACTGTCCGGGTCATATTTTTTCCACTCCATGGCACCATACACCAAGCCTAAAACAGCCGCAAGTCCTATTACGAAATAGAGCGAGCTATTTTTGCCGACGTCAGCACGTGGATTCTTTTTTAGTTCCATTCTTATTGATTTAGTATTCGCTAATTTAATATTTAATTTGGGATATGCGCAATAGATAGGCTCATTTTAACGGCTCTTCCTTATTATTGAACCGAAGTACTGCCAAAACGGCAAAGGTGGCTCCTAAAAGGTTGGCGAGCATGTCTGTCCATTCTGCAGCTCGGTCTTCAGTAAAAGCCAACTGCATCAGTTCCATAAATCCACCGTAGGCAATGCCTAAAGCAAAGACGACCATGACCCTTTTCAAAATGAATTCGGACTGTCTTCGCCCCAACCAAAAACTTCCAAGCACAACAAAACCAAAATAAAAAACAAAGTGGGTGATTTTATCTGCAAATGGAATTTGCACAGTGTCGGTATCCAATTCCGAAAAGGATACCAAACTTAGCACGGTTATTAAGGTGACCCACAAGAAAAAAAGCACTGCAAAGTGCCTTTGTTTAAGCCCCGACAAGTTCTTTGTACCCTGCATCATCCAATAGACCATCTATTTGGGAAGGGTCGCTGATTTTGATTTTAATCATCCAACCTTCACCATAAGGGTCGGAGTTTACCTTTTCGGGTTCATCTTCCAAACTCTCATTGAATTCGATGATTTCCCCAGTCAGTGGCAAAAAAAGGTCTGACACGGTTTTAACGGCTTCCACAGTACCGAAAACTTCTTCTTGGTCCAAAGTTTCGTCAACCGTTTCTACTTCAACGTACACGATGTCCCCCAATTCTCCCTGAGCAAAATCGGTAATGCCCACGGTTGCGACATCGCCTTCAATTTTTACCCATTCATGGTCCTTGGTGTACTTTAATTCGGCAGGTATGTTCATTAGTTTACATTATGTTTAGTCCTGAAACAAATGTACTATTCTAGCCATAGCTTATCAAACAAAGATTCCAACAAAATTTAAGCGAAGGATATCTTCTTAATTGCCAAAGTTATAGCGCAAAGTAAAGCCTGTATTGATGGTAGTTTGTGGGAAGGCTGTCGATACGGCGAACTCGGAAAAAGAATGGTCGTAGAAAAACAGTGCATTGAAATTCTGACTCAATGCATAATCAGCGGTAAACTTGAAGGAAACAAGTTGTTGCCCAGAGGTAATTTGATTGTTGTCTATGTCCAAATTACGGATGATGGTGATGTTGTCCCGTATGGATAAATCGGCTTTCAAGTTCAAATCTCCTTTGAAACGTGTTTTTTCACCGCCAATGTTGGTCACGAATTTTACATCCTTAAACCGATAGCCCAATCCCAAGGTGTATTCTTTTCCGTTGATTTCGGTTAGCAAACTATTGTCAAAACTTAGGGACAAGGTCCGGTCCGTTCTGACCTCTGCCAAAAAGCTGAGTGAGTTTTTCATTTCAAAATCTACCCGCATCAACGGATTGAACTGGTCTGTCAATACAATATTGTTGATGATGTTCTCAGGCAATACATCGTCATTTTCAGGATTGAATGGGGTGTTTTCCCGTTCCAAATTGGTCTGGAAAGAATTGATGCTGTAGGCTGCACGATAGCCATGGGTCAATGAAAAACGCTTGAACTTTTTCTTGAACCAACGGTTTTTCATAAGACCGGTATACTTAATGTTCCAGTTTGGAATTGGGATTTCCCGGAAGGCATCCAAGTTTACCCTATTCACATCTTGACCCGTGTAGGCGGCAAAGAAGGCAGGCAACAATACTTCTTGTTGCGTTTTACCGTAACGTTGTGGAAAGCCATCTTCGTCCAACGGACCCGTGGTTTCGCCCCGGTCGGATACCAATCGATTCGCAATAACAATACGATTCGCTTTGAACTCTTCAAAGGTTTTGGAATCAAACTCATCGCTTTTGTTGAAAGCGGTGGTAATCATCATGGTGGAAATACTGAAGTTTCCGAATTCATTCACCAAACCATCTTGACCGTTAATCCAAGAATCAGGGCTATAGTTTTCTTGCAAACTTGTGGTCAATTGACGGTCCATGGTCAAATCTATGGTAAGATCTTGGGTAGGTTGTGCAGTAGCCGTTATGTTAAGTTGTTTTGTCGTATTTCGTAAATATTGTGCGTTGAATTCTGGGAAGGTGGTCAACCAGCCATTTCGGGCGGCTTCAAAGCGCACGTCAGACTGACTTCCAAACACAAAGCCTAAAGTGGGTCGTGTAGTACCCAAAAATCCAATGGATTGGGTATATCCTGGTAAAACCGTACCATTGTTTTCACTGTAGTTTACGTTGATACGCTTTACCATGGTGACAATATCCACTATTGTATTAAAGGTCTTGCTGGTTTTCTTAATAGGCTTTTCATCTTCGCCGTCCGCTCCCTTAGCCCGACGAGCACTTGCTTGACTCGCGGTTACTTTTCCATCCCGCTTTTTCAATCCTAAATAATCGTAAAAGCGTTGCATGCTCAGATTGGCAGTCAAGTTGTGCGTATTGGCGTTTTGTACCGTATTCACTTCTTCGCCTGGATTGACTTCTTGCACTACTTCATTCAATGCATCCCCGCCGCGTTGCCAATCAAAATTACTAGTGTAAGAGTATTGGGCGTTGATAAAACTCAAGAACGGAATTTTGCTCAAGGGCAAATCATAATTGATTTGCATCTGCTGCGAATGACGATTGGGTTCTCCCACGTCAAAGAAGCCATCCCACAAGTCCAAATCTTGATTGATGCCCGAGTCACGGTCACCATCCACGTTGAAATAATTCCGAACGATATTGTTGTTGGAAGCAGTCAATTGCACCCTAAGGGATTTACTCAAACTATAATTCAAAGCGTATTGCCAGTTGAACAGATAATTTCTTTGCTGCAACAAGGGCAAGTCCAAGGCATCTACACCAGGTTCCAAAACATCTCGGAAACGTTGTTGGTTGAATGCTCGGTTGTAATTGGCATTCAAGGAAATGCTCGATGGCAATAGATTAAAGTTCAAATCTTTGAGCCATTGCCAGTATTTCCCTGTCAAAAGGGAATCTTTTTTCGCAAAAGGGGCTACCGTGGAAGGTTGGAAATTGTGATTGTACACAAATCCCGTATTTACATTTTGGTCACGCAACTCCGCTACTTGAAAATCACGGTGGTTCGTCTCGTTGTATGAATAGTTGAAGGTGAAGTTTTCAACATCAAAGAAATTCTCTTTGGCCTCTTCCCCCCTATTCTTTCGAACTCCAATCAGATTGATACTGGTTCTTTTCGTATAGTCTTCTGCTTGCTCGCGAATGGTTTCGGCTTCTTCGGCCGTAGTTGCGGCATCAATTCTATCTTCCAACTTCAAGTCATCATAAACGGGATCAAATTCAGGCGTAATCAACGTTTCGGAAATACCGTAATTGAACGGTATCTGCAATCCCCATTTTTTAGGAAATAGTTGTCCTACGTTAACGTTGGTCACGACATCGTAGGACACCGCATCCTCTCTGGAACGCTCATTAGGCATTTGGTCAATAGAACCAAATCCTGACGTACTTCTGCTTCCCGTAGCGGAAACATTGGCGAAGTCAGCCATATTTGCATCCAACGCGGCAATAGCTGCCCAACCCCCGTTATTGTCCAATCCGGCCAAACGCAGTTCGTTGAACCAAACCTCACCACGGGCAGGGAAATCGTCAATGTTCTTGATTCCGACCATCATTCCACGAATACTTCCCAAAGAAGGATTCCCGCGAATACCGATACGGATTCTACCCAAAGTTCGCGGCGCAAACTCATCTACCTGGACCACCTGACCATCTACTACTTCGTAATAGTTGACATCGTTAAGGGTACCTTCTGCAATCCCGAGAGATTTCACCTTGTTCAAATCGTCCAAGGCAATATCAATTTCGTTGACATCGGGCCATATGTCTTCTGCGGATGCTGCCGTAAAAGGCGTAAACTGTAAGGGCAATTCAATTTGATAGTAGTTCTCGGAGAAATCCGTACCAATGCGCAAGAAACCTACAAGAGGTGTATCCGAATCCGCGTAGTCGGCATTGATGATTTTTTCAGCGTGCATGAACATTTTAATGCGTTCGTATTGTCGAACATCAATGTTCACATTTTTGAAAACTCCTCTGGAATCCGTTGGCTCTAAATTCTCAACCACAAAAGAAAGCGATTGCTCGTTTTGGCGGATGATGGTGTTGTTGTTGTTCAATTGCTCACGCACCACCCCAGGGGGCAACACATATGGAATAGGCTGTCTGCCAAAGTTCTCTTCAATGTTGACGGTATTCACGTCCAAAGTCGTACCATCATCTGATGGGTCATTGTCAATCTCCGGCGGTTGTAGAGTGTTGGTGTAGGTTCGCCAATCGCCTCGGACCAAATCCAAGGTAGCGAAACGCAAAACGACGTCATCGGAGAAGCCGGTGAGGTACATCCGCATAAAACTGACCGAACGAAAATCAGTAATACCACCAACTGCTTCGGTAAAATCACTTAGTGGAACTTTGTACTGAATCCATCTACGATTCAAACGACCTCCATTGGGAAGTTCCGGGGTTTGCCCTTCGCGAATATCGGTTACGTATTCATCATCCACCGTAGTATTCGGTTTGATTTCAATTCGGTACTCGTAATAACTATCCACAGTGTTCATCGTCAAGTCACGGTCAATATCCTCAACATCAGGTAAAGTAGTAGAACCTCGATTCGTATTGGTTACGGTAACCGGAGAGTTTCCATCAGGGTTGTTGAAATCAAAATAACGTTCGAGAATACCCCCTTCGCGATTCAGATAATACACATAATTATCCAAAGCAGGGTCATCACTTGGACCGTTATAAATGGCTTGTTCTTCTTGGTCATTGAATCCATCAAAACCAACATCTTGTTGCGTACGGTTGGTTTCATCAGCATCAAAAGCATATACCAAAGACTGCGTGGATGGCACTTGCCCCCAAGGCGTTTCTCGGGGCACTTCATTGTTTGTGCTGGCCGGCAGTCCATTCTCATATTGTTTTCTACCATCCTTCAGGATATCCTCGGAAATATTACCCAAGTTGATAACCAACTCCCCTACATTGCCATCTACCGTTTCCCCATCCACATAGGGATCCAAAACCCAAAACTGGACGAATTCCACATTGGATTGCTCAAAGTTCGTACTACTCAAAGGTCGCATGATACCCGCCCATTTGTTCTCCGCCGTTTCGGTTTCAAAACTTGGGTTGGCGTTATAAGGCCCTTTGTTATTTGGATAGTACACAATATCCAAGGTTCCCTGCACTTGGGTTTGCCCCTGGGCGATATCTGTTTCGGAGAATACCTCATCAATAAATACACGACGCGTGGTATTCAGCGAGATGTCATTGTCATTTAACCCAGAGGGTCTCTGATTGGTATAGAAAATCGGGTCGATGGTATACCAAGACATTTTGGCCCTTTCGTAACCCACCTCGACTCCCGTTCTATCTTGTAAAAACTCCACTGGTGGACTAGAAAGCGTCCACCCTAAGGAAGAGCGAATATCAATTAATGCTTGGGCACCTTCAAAATCGTCAATGTAGGTGGTTGTTTCGCCTTGGAAATCCGCATTCTTCGGTGAATTCGGTCTTAAAAAAGCAACTTCCCCTCGTAAGGATAGATTGGAAGGCACATCCGTGTCGATATTGGGCAACTTGTTCGCCAATCGTGTCAAGAACGGCACCTCTGTACTGAAGTTTCCGTTGAGACCAAAAATAGTATTGTTGACCGGCTCGACTCCAAAATTTGATTTTTGCGTCAGGGGTCGTTCATTCAAATTCAGCAGGGTAGCTCCTAGCAAGAAGTTCTCATTGAATTGGTGCTCGACATTGATTCCTGTAAAACGTCTTGTTTGCTGCCCAAAAACTGCATTGTTTTCAACGGAAATGTTGATAGGCGTATTGGATGCTTGCAAACTGGGGTCTAAAATCTGAACCGTACCCGCCTGATAGTTCACGGTGTAGTCGATACCCTCCTGAAGCTGCCGTCCACCCGCAGTAACACGAACTGAACCTCTGGGAACGTTGAATGCTCCAATGGGAATACCGTTGTTTCCTTCAGATTTGTATTGCCCTTTGATTTGAAAACGATTCTTCTCCGCATCTTGTAGGGAAGCCGCTTTGGTTTGAGTATACATGTTCCGGAAAACGTAGCGATTCTGATTTTGATTATAGGTCGCTTCATTTGAGTAGTCACCACCCCCCAATTCTTCAAAAAGGAACGAACCAAAGGGTTCTACCTTGGTAAAGATGATACGTCCGGCTTGGGTATCAACCGTGATACCGGGCACATAATCGAAGAAACCATCTCCACCAGGTTGTACATCGTTGTAAATATTCAAGCGGTCGAGATTGAAAACTTCCAACAGAATTCGTTCCTGCAAAGGCTTTTGTCCTGGAGCAGGTGCTGGGAAATCTTCAACCGGGGTTATGTAATTTCGAGGCGTTGGGTCCGAATACAAAATATTCATCCGGAAGTCTTCTTGGCTCAATTGGAAAGCTCCCGTAGAGTAGATGTTTTTCATCATCAAATCCCAAATCGGGTCATCTACATTTGTTACATTACTTTTCAGCAACTTCAAAATCAAAGTATTGTTCTCGATGATGGGATTCACGCCACCTGAAACCGTGGTCGCATCAATACCACCGTTGGCAAATTCCCCAACCTGAAAAACTTCTCCATTGAGGGTATACTGAAAAGCCACCCCTAAGACCTCATCATTGCTCAAACGTTGGTTTAATGAAATGTATCCCAACTGCTGGTTGAATTGGTAATCCCTGCCTTGTTCTAGTTTTCGGGCATTTTCCAAAATCGCGTAGTCAAATCCTTGGTTCGGATTGTATCCACCTAAAACCCCTTGGTTAAAACCTTGTTCAACAGTAGCGATATCCCGAATGGATTCATTTAGTGCGCCACTAGGCCCTATGAGTTCTGGAGAAAAGTCATTCGCACCATTTTGCGGTAGACCGGAAGCTGCCGCTGTATTGAAGAAAGTTCCCGGCAACCCTGGAAATTGCCTTCCAATACGGGTATTGTCCGTTTCGGTTTCACCCAAATCCTGAATAGCGACTACGTTTCGCACATTTAGGGTCTGTTGATTCCGGTTGGTAACCCATACTTCCAAACGCGTTATTTGAACTTGACTTCTGATGAAGGGATAGCTCTCCAAAGCGCGGTCGTAGTTATCCCTAAAATATTGGGCCAAGAAAAAGTGACGGTCCTCATCATAATCCAGTGCTGTAAGTGCAAATTCGTTTAAGGTTCCTCCACCTTGGGCGACAACCGTATTGTTTTGCGAGCGTTGTTCAGAGAAAACGGCCGTTACAGTGGTTCTTCCAAATTGTAATTGTGTTTTTACTCCAAAAAGACTCTGTGCACCGGTAATCAATGAACTGTTGAGAGGCATGTTCACGTTACCGATTTCAATTTTTCGAAGGATGTCATCTTCCGTTGGAGTGTATTCTAATTTTACAAGGTTTTGAAAATCGAAAGTCGCTTCCGTATCGTAGTTGGCAGTCACCTGAAGACGTTCTCCAACTTTACCCAACAAACTCAAGCTAATGCGTTGGTCAAAATCAAAGGAAAGGTTGGTTCGGTTTCGAGGTGAAAGTGCAGGATTATCATTTTTCTGCCACAATACTCCCAAATCCATCGCCACAGAACCTTGAGGGATGACCTCAATTGTATTCCCTCCAAAGATGGATTCAAAAAAGCCACTATTCACATAAAAATTGGGAAGGAGGTTTTTCCGCGCCTCTTGGCTACCTTCCTTTTTACCCGTAAAGGCATCAATTTTCTCTTTGAAATAGGATTTCATTCCTTCCTTTCGAATCAATTCGAAATATTGTTCCGGAGTAAGGATGATGGGGTAGGAAATGTCAAAATCCCCAATGCTTTCGGTATAGATGTAACGGTCTAAATCTGGATTGTACGTATATCGGGAAACGATACTTTTTGGATTGTCCAAGCGCAGTTGTCCAAGGGCAACCCCCGTTTTCACGGAATCTTGTACTTGCTCGGTATCCTCCTGGGCTGTTGCCAGGCTTGCGAAACCGATACAAATACACAAAAAGAAATACTTGAGACCCTTCGGTCTAAGTATTGCGTTTGCCCCTCTTTTCAAACTAGTTACAAATTTTGAAGCGCTTGTTTAATAATGTCCTCTACGCTTAATGAGGGTTCTTCGGCCAGCAGCTTGTTGACTACCTTTTCGGAGTGCTTTCTTACAAAACCAAGAACCTCTAAAGCAGATAACGCTTCTTCTTTGCTAGTATTGTTTGATGGAAGTGAAACTTCGTCCATTCCGTGGACTTTCAAAATCTTGTCTTTTAAATCCAAAATCACACGTTGTGCAGTCTTGGCTCCAATACCCTTAACGGATTGGATTTGCGCCACGTTTTCCGAAGCAATCGCATCCATCACCTGATGCGGCGAAAGTGAGGAAAGCATGGTACGGGCTGTGCTTGAACCCACACCTGAAACGGATATCAACAAACGGAAAATCGCTCGCTCCGAGGGTTCCATAAATCCATACAGTGAATGGGCATCTTCTTTGATTTGAAGATGAGTGTATATTCGAATATGTTCCTCATCTCCGATTAGAGAATAGGTATGGAGGGAAATGTTTACATAATAGCCTACTCCGTTGCATTCTACCACTACGTAGGTTGGGTTTTTTTCAACGAGTTTTCCGCTAAGATGTGTTATCATGGTTTGGTGTTTTTACTATTCGCCCATTTTGGCGCGTTTCCGTTTTTCTCTCTCTTGGGCATCAATAACCGCGACAGCCGCCATATTCACCATTTCGTCAACACTAGCGCCTAGCTGTAAAATGTGGGCTGACCGACGCAAACCAACCATAATGGGTCCAATGGAATCGGCGTTGTTCAAGCCTTTCAGAAGTTTATAGGTAATGTTGGCGGATTCTAGATTCGGGAAAATCAGCGTATTTACTTTTCTCCCGGATAGCTTGGAAAACGGAAAGTTATTGTTACAAAGTTCTTGGCTAAGGGCAAAGTCAGTCTGTATTTCACCATCCACCACCAAATCCGGGTTGCGTTCATGTAAAATTCGAACCGCTTCTTTGACCTTCTGGGCGTTTGGGTGTGTTGAAGAACCAAAGTTTGCGTAAGATAGCAAAGCCATCACGGGACTGAACCCAAAAGTAGCCGCCACATTTGCAGTCATTTCTGCGATATCAGCCAATTCCTCAGCATTGGGGTCAATGTTTATGGACGTATCTGCCAAAAACATGGGTCCCCGTTCTGTAATCATAATGTTCACCGTAGAAGCATTCTTCACACCCTTGGCACGACCTAAAACTTCAAAAACGGGTTTTAGTACCTTGGGATACGCCCGAGAATACCCTGAAATCATACCATCCGCATCACCTTCCAATAGCATCATGGCTCCAAAGTAATTTCGCTTGCCCATATTGATACGGGCGCTGTATTGGGTTTCCCCTTTCCGCTTTCGGGATTCCCATAAATTCATGGCGTACTTTGTTCGCATCGCCTTGGATTCATCCGAGCGCGGGTCAATAATGGGTACTTCCGCATCAAAATCCAACTCCTTTTTCAGCTTTTCAATGGTTTCACGATTCCCCAGCAAAATTGGTTGGGCGATACCTTCGTCATGCACAATTTGAGCAGCTTTCATCACATCGAGCAACTCCGCTTCAGCGAAGACAATTTTCTTGGGGTTCATGCGCGCTCTGTTGTGTAGCAGACGTACTACCTTATTGTCATTTCCAGACCTCTGGTACAATTCTTCTTCGTACTTGCCCCAATCTTGAATGGGAAGTTTTGCCACACCGCTGTCCATAGCAGCTTTCGCTACGGCGGGTGGAATCTTCGTAATCAATCTTGGGTCGAAGGGTTTGGGAATGATATAATGTTTTCCGAAAGTCAAACGAGTCATATCATAAGCAATATTGACCTGTTCGGGCACGGGCTCTTTGGTTAAATCCGCAAGGGCTTGCACCGCCGCCATTTTCATTTCCTCATTGATTTTGGTCGCGCGAACATCCAACGCCCCTCTAAAAATAAAAGGGAAACCCAATACATTGTTGACTTGATTGGGATGGTCGGAGCGACCGGTAGCCATGATGATATCGTCTCTGGTGCTGCAAGCCAAATCATATTCTATCTCCGGGTCTGGATTCGCCATCGCAAAAACAATAGGATTTTTCGCCATGGACTTCAACATTTCAGGACTCATGATATTCGCAATGGACAAACCAATGAAAACATCAGCATTTTCCATCGCTTGTTCCAGTGTATCAATCTTTCTGGCGGTAGCGAATTCTTTTTTCTCTTGGGTAAGATTTTCTCTATCCAATCGAATGACCCCTTTGCTGTCGAGCATCACAATATTCTCGGCTTTGGCGCCAAAAGCTTTATACAAGCGCGTACAAGACACTGCTGCAGCACCAGCCCCACTGACCACAATCCGAACCTCATCCATTTTCTTATTCGCCAATTCCAAGGCATTCAACAAGGCAGCAGCCGAAATAATTGCTGTACCATGCTGGTCATCGTGCATCACCGGAATATTCAGCTCTTCTTTTAACCTTCGCTCAATTTCAAAGGCTTCTGGCGCTTTGATATCTTCAAGATTGATTCCCCCAAAGGTTGGGGCAATGGTTTTTACCGTTTCAATGAATTTGTCCACATCCTTGGTGTCCAACTCAATATCAATACCGTCAATATCTGCGAAAATCTTAAACAAAAGACTTTTGCCTTCCATAACAGGTTTAGAAGCTTCCGGGCCAATATCACCCAATCCCAAAACCGCTGTTCCGTTTGAAATTACCGCAACAATGTTCCCCTTGGCGGTATACTTGTAAACATCTTCTTTGTTTTTTTCTATCTCCAAACAAGGTTCTGCAACGCCCGGGGAATAAGCCAACGCTAGGTCACGCTGTGTAGAATAGGGTTTGGTTGGGATTACCTTTATTTTGCCGGGTTGGGGTTTGGCATGGTACAAAAGCGCTTCTCGCCGTTGTCTTTCTTTACTCATGTTCTCGCATTGAAGTTGTAAATGTAGGGATATCCTTGTTGCCTACTACAAACAAAAAGACGCCAGATATTGGCGTCCTTTTCAATTTGGTTCCATCCCACTACCAGAAGTAGCCCACGATTATTGTAGTTACTACCAACAATATCATGGCCAAATAGCGATAATTTTTATGCCAGGGTAGTGCTTTGAGTTCTTGGGTTTCTTCCGTGAACATACTTTTCTTATAGGTGTACTCCGCCACCTTAGTTTCATCAGGAAGACCTGTTGCCAAACTTACCACAATATGCGTGATGATACTGATGACAAAAAGCAAGTTCGCTTTCGCCAAGAAGTGGAAATCATTTAAGTATGGGGAAATACCATAGCTGGCGGATAGAATCATGAACAAGGCACAAGCACCTCCTACCAAAAGACTCACAAAGGCACCATTCGCATTGGCGCGTTTCCAGAACAGCCCCAAAATAAAGGCTGAAACCACCGGCGGACTTGTGAATGCAATAACCAATTGCAGATAACCCCAAAGAGAATCACTTACCTTTTCAATAAAAGGAACCCATAAGGAAGCCAAAACCACCAAAATCAAGGTAGCGATTTGTCCAGCACGTACCAGCTGCTTGCTTGTCATTTGTGGGCGAAGTTGTTTTACAAAATCCATTGTAATCAAAGTAGACGCTGAATTAAATGTGGCAGAAACCGACGACATCATTGCTGCAAGTAAACCCGCTACCACAAGACCTAGAATTCCGGTTGGCAATAACTGGAAGAGTAAAACGGGATAAGTCAAATTGGGACAATCTTTCAAATTGGTGCACATGCCGCCATCCGCTAATGGATAATTCAAATTGGTGATATCAAGCGTACTAAAAAGCAATAAGGCCAAAACCCCAGGTACTACCATGATGAAAATTACGGGAAGCTTTAAAAGTCCAGCAAAAAGGGCTCCCCAACGACCGTGGTTCAAATCTTTGGCCCCTAAAACACGCTGCACCATGAACTGATTGTTGGCCCAAAAGTAAAATCCAAGTAAAGGAACACCTGTCAAAAGACCCCACCATGGCATGAACTCGTCATTGTTGGGTCGGACCAAACTAAAGGCTTCGGAGGAATTCTGCGGAATAAACTTTCCCTCCGCCGCGCGACTACCAAAATCGACTGTTCCTGAAGCAAGGGCAGAATCAAGACTCGCCATCATTTTACCCCATCCGCCACCGAGCTCTTCGAAAGCGAAATAGGTAAGCAAGCACGAACCAATTATCAGTAGTACTGCCTGAATTACCTCCGTCTGAATTACTGAATTCAATCCACCTGGAATGGTATAGGCTGCAGCTGCAATGGCCAACCCGATAATAATGTAAGTTGAACTCACATCTGGAAATAAAAGTTTCAATACGATACTACCCACATAGAGTCCCGCTGCAGTATCCACCAAAACGTTTCCGACAATTGTAATAAGGGAAAAATAGTAACGTGAACGTTTGTCGTAGCGCCTTTGCATAAATTCAGGCATGGTATAAACGCCCGATTTCAGATAAAACGGCAGAAAGAAAATGGAGAAAAAGATGAGAATAACCACCGCATACCACTCATAGTTGTATACGTTAATGTTGGTTTGGAATCCATCCGAAGCCAAACCTACCAAAGTAGAACTTGAAATGTTCGCTGAGAACAAAGCAATTCCCACAATGGGCCAGGTCATGGTTCGACCTCCCAAAAAGTAATCCTCTGAACTGCTTCGCTTTGATTTTGATATTCCGTAAATGATGATTCCGACCAAGTAGACCAGAATCACGACCACGTCAAGGGTTTGTAATCCACTCATGGTTTCCTGATTAAGTTTAGTTAGTTGTAGTTGTAAACCCAGAATTCCTTATTGCTAAAACAAAGGCAAGTATTTTAAGAATCCTCTAGTTTAGAACCTTTCCGAATATAGTATTTTTAATTTTTCCTTAAAAAAAACTTAACATGAAATAGTGGAAGGGGTGTTACGCAAACGTTGTAGTAGTCTTGTAACGTAAAGGCTAGCTATGAATGAAAGTATGAAGTATTTACTTTGAAATCGAATCATTCACCACATTTCCAGCAGCATTCAGTTCTTCCTCCAAATAGTATAGCCCGTCTAGGTAGGAAGTATATTTTGTCACGGCAACACCATAATTATTTTCAGCAAGTTTACCGTTCTTGTCGAATCTGCTGACCTTGGAGTATAGCCCTGATGGTCGTAAATCGTATTTATAAATCGCAATACCCTGCTCGTTTTCCAAATAAGACAGGTTGGTACCAAAAGTCTCTTGTTTTGATATTTCTCCAACCGAACCCCATTCATAGTTCAGTCTATGATAACCATTTGGACCGATTACAGGATTTAGGTCCTTATCCAAATACCTATAACTTAAGGTATGACCTAACTCATTCAAGACATATTCTTCTCTTGACACACCATTTACATCGTTAGTTCGTCTTCCCTTATGGTCAAAATATTGATAGGCAACAATCTGTTGACGCTTATTATAAGCAACAGCTATGATACTTACTCCTTGATCATTCGAAACTCTTTTATTGAACTTGTCAAAAAATTCAGTTCTTACCTTATTATTATACTTGTTGTAAAAATACTTAGTGATTGCAGCGCCTGAGGTTAACTTGTTATCAACATCATATTTATACACAATGGAATCTAGCCCCGAGCTATTTATAACAAACTGAGTTTTGAAAACATGGTTTTCATCTATAGGTTTCATGTTCTTATCATGGTTTGTCCTTTCCAAGAGATTCCCATTTTTGTTATACTTGTACATATTGTACGTTGCGCCATCTTTAGCTCTTGCCAACTTTTCTTTCCTATTGAAATATGAGGTTTTGGATTTATGGCCATTTTCATCATACTCCCATCGAATAATGGCTACATCTGTTTCTATTTCGGTACGTTGTCCTAAAGAATCATAAGCTGATGTTTCTAAAGTTCTACCCTGAGGGTCGTATTTGTGTCTATATTCAGAAATTCCATCTTCCGACTTTGAAAAAGCCCCATTGGAGTTAAAATACGTTTCAGAAATAACTTGACCTTCTGAATCTAGTTTCTTTTTTACCGTAGCAACATCATTTTCATTATCAAACAGGTCCCCATAAGCATCATAATTATGCTCGTAAACCACACTGTCACCTTGATAAGAATATTTTGAAGCACCCCACATTTCGTCCGAGTACTTTAGGACTTTATTGGGGTAATAGTAAGCTTTAAAAACGACTCTGTTCAAAGAATCGTAAGTTCGAATAATTTGAAAATAATCGTCGTTGGCCACAACAGGCTCATAATCGCTGTTAAATCTTTTAACAGAAGTAATTCTGTCTCTAAGGTCATAAACATACTCATAAATAGAGGCACCGCTTTTGTCATAGGTATAATGACCATCTTCATTTAAGGAAAAAACCTTTTCAATATTTCCACGTTCGTCATAATCGAATTGTAAATGAAAATCTTCCAAATGAA
>JBCBPD010000072.1:0-18485 GCA_039820925.1 Bacteroidota bacterium
GATAGAAATTGGTAATGATGTTTGGATTGGTGCCCAAGTCACGATTTTGGATGGCGTTAAAATTGGAGATGGCGCAATCATAGCATCTGGTGCGCTTGTAAATAGGGATGTACCACCCTATAGTATATGGGGAGGCGTCCCTGCAAAGGAAATTAAAAAGAGATTTGATGAACATGTCATCGAACGCCTATTAGCAATCAAATGGTGGGACAAGGAATACTCATGGTTAAAGGATAATGCCAACACCTTTACAGATATTAACACCTTTCTGGAAAAACACGGTTAATGGAACAGAATCATCCAGCCATTGTGGTAGTTGCATTTAATCGACCCAAATCCTTAAAAAGGGTACTGAAATCGGTTCAAACCGCCTTTTATCCCTCTGAAATAGAGATTCCATTAATCATAAGTATTGATTATTCCCCAACGAATAAAGAGGTACTGGAAATTGCTCACGACTTTACCTGGAAAAACGGAGCAAAACAAGTGATACAGCACAGGGAAAACCTTGGCTTAAAAGAACATATTTTAAGTTGCGGCGATCTTAGTGAAAAGTATGGAGGCGTTATTGTTCTAGAAGACGATTTGTATGTTTCTCCAAACTTCTACAATTATGTTGTTGGAGCATTTAAGTTTGTAGAATATAAGACTTACGTTGGTGGAATTGCGCTATACAACCATAAAATAAATGTCCATACTGGCGAGTATTTTTCAGCATATGAAGATGGTTTTGACAACTGGTATTTTCAATTCGCTTGCTCTTGGGGGCAAGCTTGGAATGTAAAGCAGTGGCAGCAATTTAAAACATGGTTATCTGAAAACCCAGAGCTAAAGAAATCCACTGAAATCCCCGAAAATGTAAGCAGTTGGTCCGATAAGTCTTGGTTGAAATTCTTTATCGCATACCTTGTGCATTCAAAAAAGTACTTTTTGTATCCAAAAATTTCACTGAGCACCAATTTTAATGACCCAGGCACTCATGTTGGTCAAGACAGCACAGCATATCAAGTTGAGTTGGCAAACCATCAAAAAATGGAGTTTGATTTTTCCAGTTTGGAGGAATCCAGTGCAGTCTACGATGCTTTTTTCGAAAGTGAAACGGTAGCAAACAGCTTTGAATTCGAAAAGGGTGATTTGGAAGTGGACCTTTATGGTTACAAACCGCTAAACGACAAACCCTATTTATTGAGCTCCAAACAGCTACCCAAAAAGCAGCTAGCGCAGTTCGCAAGAAGCTTGAAACCTATAGAATGTAATGCTATCCAAAAACTACCTGGGAATGAACTGTTCTTGTACGACCTAAGAATCCACCAGGAAAATAAGTTTGAACAGGGAGATTATCAGAAATATCGAAGAATTGTTTATTCTTCAAAAGTCTTATCCTATCGCAAAGCGACCATAATATTCAAACGACTGATTTGGGACCGAATAAAACAAATGTTTGGTAAAAACTAGAAAGAACGATTTGAAAGCGCAAACCAAAATACTGATAGTTTTTTTACTCCTCTATGCGTTGGACCCCATGACCTATGGTTTTGTATTCGGGTATCTTATCAGTATTCTGCTCATAGCGCATTTATTGGTTTTAAAAGGATTGTTTGATAGACTCGCGCTTTCGTTATTGCTCTTTTCCGGAATTTACGGCCTTTTCTATGCGACAAACCCAACTTTAGGGTCTCAATTTGTGCTGATTTACGCCTTTATACCTACAACACTTTATATCAGTGGAAAGATTCTTCAAAAAGAATTGAATAACGAAATAAATGCGTTTTGGTTACTGTTTATTGTTGGCTTTGTCTTTTCCCTACCCGGAATTATTTCTATTCTGATGGATATTTCCGCCAATGGCTTCGTGAAAATAAAGCGTGATGTAGCCAATATATGGACAGGAGAATTACAAAGTGCAACAAACGTAGCTTCCGGGTTCGCTTTAAATATGTGTATCCCAGGCCTTTTACTGCTTGGATGGAAAACCATTCGAAAAAAAAGTCATTTGTTTTTTTTGATAGGTGTTTATGTAGTTTCGCTCATATGCGTTTTACGTTTGGGGAGCAGAACGCAAATTGCTTTGTCCTTATTTACGCTTTTGGTAGCAGTTTTCTACAAATTAAGAAAACAGAATGCCAGACAAAACGTAGGCCTTATTTTTTTAATATTCCTGGCAGTAAATGTGGGGGTTAGTTACGTGACATTAGACACGGATACTGAACTCCTTTCAGCGTATGCTGACAGAGCAGATAGTAAAACCAACAGCGCCTCAACAGCAGGTGGAAGAACACAAAAATGGGAAAAGTCTATCGCACAAATGTTCAAAGAACCTTTAGGGTGGGATTTAAGGGAGTTTGGTTTTTCACATAACCTTTGGCTGGACACGGCAAGAGTGGGTGGAGTTTTAGCTCTGTTCCTATTGCTTCTATTTACAATTTCTGCTGGCAAAAAAATATACAAGCTCTACAAACTTCATAACCAACCTAAACTACTGAATGGACAGCTCATATTATACTTTACTTGTTTTTTCCTTTCCTTTTTTGTGGAGCCCATTCTGGAGGGATACTTTACACTTTTCTCTCTTTTTTGCCTCACAATGGGGTTTGTAAGTACGTATTTAGAGAACGAAACGCAGTCCGAGCACAATATGGAAAACCTAATAGTAAACGAAGGAGCATAAAAGCTTATAAACGAGTTGTGTATATCTGAGCATATAACATTTAACTGACCACAGAGATTAACTCTTTAAAAGAATTGAACCCAAACTAATTAAGCACTTTACTCGTTATATTTTAAAATCTATTAATGAAGTTAGCAGTTCTCTTAACATGCTTTAATCGAAAACACAAAACCCTTCATGCGTTGAAGAGTTTATACGAAGCGCAAGCTAGGGTGGGTTCTGCGTTGGAAATGGACGTTTTCCTAACGGATGATGGCTCTACCGACGGTACTTCTGAAGCGGTTATCCAAGCTTACCCACAAGTGCATGTTTTGCAAGGTAATGGTGAACTGTTTTGGGCTGGTGGAATGCGTAATTCCTGGAAACAAGCCATGAAAGAGTCTTTTGACGCCTACTTTCTGCTAAACGATGATACGATTCTAGAATACAATGTATTGCAAGCTTTTCTGGATGCCGATTCCTACTGCAAAAACGAGTTTGGGCGCGGTGGGATTTATATTGGCTCTACTCAAGATTCCAAAAGTGGCAAACTGACTTATGGAGGTGCCAAATTAACCAATAGGTTTACCTTTAAATACCATCACCTTCCGCCAAATGGTAGCTATCAGCCCTGCGAATTGGGAAATGCCAATATCCTTTTTGTATCACATGATGTGGTCGAAAAAGTAGGTACGCTATCAGAAGGATACAGACATGGAGTCGCCGATTATGATTATACGCTCAAAGCAGCGAAAAAGAATTTACCTGTATTGGTCATGCCGACCTTTTTGGGTGTTTGTGATAATGACCATTCAGACATTTACCAAAAGTTCGCAAAGAGATCGTTCAAAGAGCGACTGAAAATAATGAAGAGTCCAATCGGATTGGATTTTTCATCCAACTTGAATTTAATGCGAAGACACTTTCCGGTACGTGTACCATTTGTGGTCTTATCAGCATTGTTAAAACTATGTTTCCCCCATATGTATATAAACCTTTCTAAAAATCGCTAGAAAAAACAATTTTAATGAAAAGTGAAATAGTAAAGTATATTGGCACATGGGTCTATTTGGATTCAGTGGCGGAACAATCCAATTTTCCAAACAACAAGGGTAATTCTTCCACACCAGAATTTCAAGCGGTGTATTGGAGATGTATTGTGGTTTTTTTCGAAACCTCCTTGCGTTTTCACGCCAAAAGCCCTGGAATCAAACATATTCTTTTTACCAACACAGAAACAGTTCCCGTGATTGATGGGATGGATTTGGATGCTTTTTTCAAAAAGAACGACATTGAAGTAGTTACCCTTAAAAACAAGTATCCCCTACCCCAAGATTATTTCCAAAGTTTCCGAAACCAGTTTTTTGAATTCTCAATAGTGGATTTCATGGCTGAAAAAATGGATGAAAAAGATGCCTTTTTATTGCTGGATTCGGACTGCGTTTTCAATAAAGATTTTTCGGAAGTTTTCGACCAACTCAAAGAGCATCCCGCAGCTACCATGAATATGCCTTACGAAGAAGACTACGTCATTCACGGTATCACGCGTAGACAAATGCAGTTACTTTTTGAAGAGTTTGGCTTACCCTTGAAAACCGTACCCTTTTATTGCGGGGGAGAAATTTTATTAGCTTCCGGCGCCTTTATCAAAGCCGTCGCAGCGCATTTCCCAAATATGTTCAAAATCCTATTGGACAAGAATGACGCCGGCCAACCTAAATTCAATGAAGAGGCACACGCCCTAAGCTTTTATTATTACAAGCATGAAGCGAAACTTGGCGAAATGAATCACTACATCAAACGGATGTGGACCAACCGAAACCATTTCCGAAACATTGAACCCCAAGACACGGATTTGTATATCTGGCACCTTCCCAATGAAAAGCCCGTTGGCTTTGCCAGCACTTTTGACTTTATCAATAAGGGAGGGAATTTGGCCGATATGGACGAATCTAGCTATGCTAAATTCATGTTCAATACATTTTTGCAAGCGACCAATCATCCCTTGAATTTGCCCAAGTTCATACTCTCAAAAACCCGAAAGATGCTACAGCGCTAAAAATGGAACCCAAAAAGGTGTTACATATCACCAATATTGCCTCCCTCTATCGGCAAGCACAATGGTCAAAGCTTTTGGCGCATCCTAGGCTAGATTATCATTTTGCCTTTGGAGATAACCCTTATGCGGGTATCAAAACCATTGATTTTTCAGTTTCTCCTTTTACCAAATTCAAGGAAAGCTTGCATGATATTCAAAACATATGGGTTTTCAAAAAGTTTTTGGTTTGGCAACGAGGGGTCATTGGTAAATGTCTAAAAACCAACGCAAATTTGGTTATTCTTCTAGGAGAGTTCAATGTATTATCCAACTGGATTGGAGCCATCATCTGTCGTATTCGAAAAGTCCCCGTAGTTTTCAGAGGACACGGTATGTATGGTAATGAAAAAGGTTTGAAACTTTTTTTGAGGAAGAATTATTATCGCCTTGCCAACGGACATTTGGTTTACGAAAGAAGGAGTAAGAAAATAATGGTGTCTCACGGATTCAAAGCGGAAAACATTCATATCATATTCAACTCACTGGACTATGATGCGCATCGAGAAGCGCGAGAAAGAATACAAGAGCTTGACAAAAAGGAAATCTATCCATTTTTTCAAAATCCAGAAGCACCTGTATTGCTTTTTGTGGGTAGGTTGACTACCGTTAAAAAGCTGCATCTTTTTTTGGAGGCAGTGGCAATCCTCAATAAAAAAGGACACCACCCGAATGTATTGATTGTAGGTGATGGTCCGGAAGGCTCGGAACTCAAAAAATACGCAGCTCAGAATCTTAAAGAAGGGTTTTACCATTTTTATGGGGCGTGCTACGATGAAAAAACAAATGAAAAGTTGTTGGCGGCAGCAGATGTCTGCGTATCCCCAGGAAACGTTGGATTAACCGCGATACACAATCTAAGCTATGGAACCCCCGTTATCACTCATGGTAATTTTGAGAATCAAATGCCAGAAGTGGAGGCCATAACGGACGGGGAAACAGGTTATTTTTTCGAAGAAGGCAATGTGACCGATTTAAGCGAAAAGATTTTGCTCTGGATTTCGCAACCCGATTATGATAGACGGGCCATACGACAAAAGTGTTATGAAATCATTGATGAATATTACAACCCCTACTACCAAATCGAAGTGATAGAAAACTTAGCCAATCAAGCACCTGCTTTGCTATGAAAAAAACTTTGCTCCAAATAAACGTCGAAGCCAACTATGGTTCCACAGGAAGGATCGCTTCCGAAATTGGAGATTTGGCCATGGCCAAAGGATGGGAAAGTCACATCGCATATGGTAGACTCAAAAAGGAAACCGAATCTACTACCTATCCCATTGGAAGTCCGTTGAGTATATACTATCATGTAGCCTATTCTCGATTGCTTGGAAAACATGGTCTCGCTTCAGCAAACGACACACAGAAACTTATCGCCTACATCGATAAGATTCAACCCGCAATCATTCATTTACATAACCTACACGGATATTATATGAATTACGAAATGCTTTTCAAGCATCTCAACACAATGAATGTTCCTGTAGTTTGGACGCTTCATGATTGTTGGGCGTTTACAGGCCATTGCACGCATTATGAAGATGTAGGTTGCTATAAGTGGGAGAAAGAATGTGGCAGCTGTCCACAAAAAACAGAATATCCGACAAGTTGGTTTATTGATAATTCGAAAAACAACTTTCTGCACAAGAAAAAATGGTTTGGGACACATCCTAATTTGCATGTGGTTACGGTGTCCAATTGGTTGAACCAAGAAGTTTCACGCTCCTTTTTAGCGAACCATCCCAGAACTACAATTCATAATGGAATTGATACTTCCATTTTCAAATGTTCGAAATCCCCAGGGTTGCGTACAAAATTTAATTTGGAGAACAAATACATCATTCTTGGAGTCGCCAGTGTTTGGTCTGAAAAGAAAGGTTTAGGCGATTTCATCAAACTAAGTAAAACGCTTGATGAAGATGAAACTTTGGTTTTGATTGGCTTAAAGGAAGAACAAATCAAAAATCTACCGAAAAATATTATTGGCATTCAACGGACCTCTAGTCTTGAAGAATTGGTGGCTTGGTATTCCACGGCCAACCTTTATGTAAATCTTTCGGTGGAAGAATCCTTTGGAATGACTACTGCTGAAGCGCTTTCCTGTGGTACACCTGTCGTGGTTTATGATAGTACCGCTTGTCCCGAAATGGTAACACCTAAAACAGGACGTATCGTACCCAAAAAGGACATTGAAGCGGTTCGCAACGCTATTCATGACATTAAAATTGACTTCAACGAAAGTCACTATGCACAATGCAGGGAGTATGTTGTAAAACGTTTCGACAAAAATGAACGGTACGAAGAGTACGTATCGCTATACGAGCAATTAACACGACCCGTCTCAAAAAACGTCCTACAGACACATGAAAGTTAGCATCATTACAGGTACTTATAACAGTGCGCAATACATTTCGGATTGTGTCGCATCCATCCAAAGACAGGATTATAAGGATTTGGAACATATTATTATTGATGGTGCTTCTAAGGACGATACGGTCAAAATCATAAAATCCATACCAAATCGTGTTACCGATTTGGTATCGGAACCCGACGGCGGTATTTACAACGCCATGAACAAAGGTTTAAAACGTGCTACGGGTGATATTCTAGGCATCCTGAATTCAGATGATTTCTATAACAGTGATAGCGTTATTTCAGAGGTGGTTGAAGCGTTCAAAAAACATGACGCCGACTGCGTTTTTGGAGATTTATATTACGTGAAAGCAGAGGATACTGATAGCATTGTGCGCAAGTGGATAACAGGTCCCTATAAAACCAATGGTTTTCGCAGAGGATGGCATCCGGCCCATCCCAGTTTTTTCGTGAAGAGAGATGTATATGAGAAGTATGGTTATTTTGATGAAAGTCTTCGACTCGCTGCGGACTTCGAACTAATGCTCCGTTTTATAGAACGCCATGGGCTCAAAAGCCATTATATTCCAAAACCCATGGTGCGTATGCGCTTGGGAGGGGCAACCAGCAAAAATCTAAAGAACGTTATAGAAGGTAATAAACAGTGCATCCAAGCCTTCAAAAACAATGACATGAAGCCGCCATTCATGTATTCGCTGGTGCGATTAGTACCCAAACTCAAACAATTGTTGCCTTGAAGACGCACGCATATCTGATTGTTGCGCATAATGAGCCAAAAGCTTTACAATTACTTGTTTCCGTTTTAGACGACCCAAGAAACCACATATATATCCATATCGATGAAAAATCAAAGCACCTTTTTGTAAAGGACGAGATTGTTGCTATATGTTCTTTCTCTAAGATTACATTTATTCCGAGCATTAAAGTTTACTGGTCAGGCTACAGTCAAATTCAGGTGACTTTGAACCTTTTACACGCGGCCATATCCAACAAACACCGATATTATCATCTTATCTCTGGAGTGGATTTACCTTTGAAAAGCCAAGATGAGCTACATCTTTTTTTCCAGGAGAATGATGGAGACGAATTTGTGTCTGGAACCAAAGTGACCACCTGGAAAACCTCAACTAGATTCAGGTACTATCATTATGAAAAATTAGTAGCAGCAATTGACCGAAAAATTCTGAGAAAACTACGCTATCTGCTAAGTGCCCTACAACGTTTGTTTTTTATAGATAGAACTCGTGGAACCGATTTGGTTTTTTATATGGGTGGCAATTGGTTTAGCATCACACATGATTTTGCTAGTTATCTTATGGAAAGAAAAGAGTTCATTCGAAAAACTTTCAATTACGGTTTCTTTAATGACGAGATTCTTATGCCAACCCTGCTATTCAACTCACCATTCAAAAACAATGTTTCCAAAAAAATGAACCTTCGCTACGTTGACTGGAAAAGAGGTAATCCATACATATGGCAAGAAAAAGACTATGAAGAGCTTACCTCAAAGGATTTGTATTTCGCTCGGAAATTTTCATACGAGAAGCATCCTGAAATCATGGAAAAGCTAAAAAGAAAGCTACTCGCTTCAAGTGAAAAGGGGTAATTCGTACATTTTTTCATGCCTTATATGAAATTTCGTAGGTGCTCTCCTATTTCTTTTAACGTAGTTATTTGCAATTTGACCTTAAAAAATTCGGGCGAATCAAACACATAAGTATCTTTGGTCCGCAAAAATCAATCTTATCATTAAATGATCATACTAGGCCTTAACACCCACCACGCAGACTCATCCGCAGCAATTTTCAAAGATGGCGAACTCGTTGCCGCTACCGAAGAGGAACGATTTACGCGAATCAAGCACTGGGCAGGTTTTCCAGCACAGGCGATTCAATTCTGTTTGGACGAAGCCAATACTACTTTGGAAGAGGTGGACTTTATTACCATTGGCAGGGATACCAAAGCGAAGTTGGGCCGTAAAGTATTATTTGCCTTAAAAAATCTGAAAACAGGAACTTCCCTGCTAAAGAATAGAATCGAGAATAGAAAAGACATCACCTCTTTGGCAGACCAATTTGCTGAAGCCTTTGGTTGTTCTCCCGACATGATAAACCAAAAACTTATCAATGTAGAGCACCATAGAGCCCATCTTGCCTCAACTTTTTATGCTAGTCCATTCAAAGAATCGGCGATAATGTCTATTGATGGGTCGGGTGATTTTTCAACTGTGATGTTGGCACAAGGAAAAGGGTCCAAAATCATTGTGTTGGATAGTATTGATTATCCCGTTTCAATTGGGTTCATCTATACAGCGTTTACTCATTTCTTAGGTTTTCCACATTATGGTGATGAATACAAAGTGATGGGGCTAGCCCCGTACGGCAATCCAACATTGGTGGATAAGGTTCGAAAATTGGTCACCTTGAAAAAAGATGGGCTATGGACTTGGGATGCCAGTTATTTCGGAGAAGTTAAAGTAGTGTACAAGGACAACCAACCTATTGTTGACTCCTTCTTCACAGAAAAGTTTTCAAGATTATTTGGTGAGCCTCGCAAAAAAGGAGATGAATTAACCCAATATCACAAGGACTTGGCTAAATCAGTGCAGCAGGTAACCGAGGAAATAATTTTCCACATGGCATCACACCTTCAAAAGCGTACGGGTTCTAAAAACCTTTGCATCGCTGGTGGAGTTGCGCAAAACTCAGTTGCAAACGGTAAAATCATCGCGAATACTGATTTCGAAAACCTTTACATTCCATCGGCGGGTCATGATGCAGGCATTTCAATGGGTTCTGCACTGTACCACTACCATCATAACTTGAGTAACGCTAGAAAACCTTCCATTCGGTCAGCAAGTACCGGTTGCAAATTCAACAACGATGCGATTGAGGCTATGTTGAAGGAAAAAGGCGTATCCTATAAAAAACTAGAGGACAAAGAACTCTATGACTACGTCACCGAGCGTTTAATAGAACCTGCGGTCGTGGGGTGGTTCCAAGGTAGAGCTGAATTTGGACCTAGAGCCTTAGGAAATCGTTCCATTATCGCAGACCCTCGAAACGACAAGGCAAAAGAACTTTTGAACCTTAAAATCAAAAGGAGAGAGAGTTTCCGTCCCTTTGCCCCTTCCGTATTAAAAGAGTATGTGCCTGAGTTTTTTGAGTACACTGAAGAAGTTCCGTTCATGGAGAAAGTGTATCCCATCAAACCAGAAAAACATGACTTGATTCCAGCGGTAACCCACGTGGACGGTACCGGAAGACTTCAGAGCGTAGATAAATCGGTTTCACCACGTTATTACGAATTGATTGATACATTCAGAAGTAAGACTGACGTACCCATTTTGTTGAATACTTCATTCAACGAGAACGAACCTATTGTAAACACGCCAGAGGAAGCATATGCCTGTTTTGAGCGTACCCAAATGGACGTCCTCGTTATGGAAAACATCGTTGTAGAGCGCTAGTATTCAGCGTCTTCGCGCACTAGGGATAACATTCCTGCACTTTACCGAAAAAGGATGGAGTTACGCCTTCATCTTTGTACCATTGCGTTGTCTCGAGAACGCATTGATACCGGATGATGAAAAAAACACATTTTCATAAGGTTAAGGCAACTTTTTCCAAAATCCAAGCCAAGGCTAAAGGCCGTAAATAATAGTAAGTATTGCTTTATGGCCGCCCTAAACCATCCTTACTTTGTACGTTGTGTTGCATTGATTCTTCTTTTGGGATTCAAAGTCAATGCCCAAGTAGAATATACGCCAGCGTATCCGGATGTTTCATTTGCCTTTCCCGTCGAAATTCAACCTTCAGTAGATGGGTCTAACCGCATGTTTGTGGTAGAGCAACCTGGTAGAATCAAAGTGTTTGCCAATTCTGAAGATGTTCAACCCAATGACGTATCCGTTTTTTTGGATATTTCCGACCGTATTGTCTACAGTGATGGGCAAGAAATTGGGCTTTTAGGATTGGCATTTCATCCTGATTTCACCCAAAACGGCTATTTCTATGTTTATTTTACCGATAGGCCCTCAAACTATCGTATCAACATTGCACGCTACCAAGTAAGCGATAACAATCCCAATCAGGCAGACGGTAGTACTGAAACTTTAATCGCCAGTTTCGAAAAAAACCAATCGCAATCCAATCACAATGGCGGTAAAATTGCTTTTGGACCCGACGGTTACCTCTATGCTTCCATTGGTGATGGTGGCGGTGGTGGAGACCCGGAAGGCAACGCACAAAATCTTGAAACCATATTTGGAAGCATCATCCGAATCGATATCGATGTGGATGGCAATAATCCACTGGAAAGTAACCCAGAACTGCCAAACGGCAATTACGAAATTCCTTCCGACAATCCTCGTGTGGGGCAATCAGGATTGGACGAACTATACGCCTGGGGCATTCGAAATACTTGGAAGTTCTCCTTCTCCCCTTCCGGTCAACTTTGGGGCGCTGATGTGGGACAAGGTAATTTTGAGGAGGTAAATATCATCACACTAGGAGGTAACTACGGTTGGAATATATTTGAAGCGTTGGACGAACCTAGTTACGGCAGCAACACGGATTTGGCGACGACGCCAGATATCAAACCCATCCACTATTACAATCACAACAACGGGGATGTGTCCATTACCGGAGGGTATTTTTATCAAGGGAGCCTAACCAGCAATTTGTTGCAAGACAAATACATTTTTGGGGACTATGTTTCCGGAAGAGTCTGGGCCTTGGACCACGACCCCAACAATGGACAAACACAGGTTATTGAACTTTTCAAAACCAATGGAAATTTCATTTCTTCTTTTGGTTTGGATGAAGCCGGAGAATTGTACTTCTCCGATTATGGACCCAATGCACAGATTTACAAATTCTCCTTAGAAAACAATGGTCCGCAAACCAGAATTGTTGAAGGGGTGGGTAATTGGAACAGTCTAGATACAGGTACCAACGGACCCGTGCAAAGTATTATCGAATTAAACCCTGAGACTTTTGTTATTGGAGGAGAATTTAACAATGCTGGGGGCGCAGCAGTCAACAACCTGGCGCAGAACATCAATTTTTCACTTTGGGAAGCTTTGGGAACCGGAACGAATGGCCCCATCAATGCGCTTTTGACACTTGAGAATGGAGACTTAATTGCAGCTGGGGACTTTACAGAAATCAACGGAGTTTCAGCAAATCGAATTGCGCAGTGGAACGGACAAAACTGGAGTGCCTTGGGATTGGGTACCAATGGTCCAATTGCCGCATTGGAAGTTGGCTCACAAAATCAAATTTATGTCGGAGGGGTTTTCACACAAGCCGGTGGACAAACCGTGAACAATATCGCGATGTGGTCCAATGGCGTATGGATGGGCATGACCGATTTGGATACGGGTACAACAGGCACAAATAACGAAATACGCGCATTACAACTTGATTCAGATGGATGGTTGTATGTAGGCGGCAATTTTGATACCGCTGGAGGTAAAAGTACGCCTCGAATTGCCCGTTGGAATGGCCAAATTTGGGAATCTTTAGGCGTAGGCACCAGCGGTTTCGTGCAAGCGCTTGAGATTGTGGAGGATGATATTTTTGTAGGTGGCAACTTTGTATTGGCCGGTGGACAAACCGTTAACCGGATTGCACTCTGGGAAAAAAGTTCTCAAAATTGGTATCCACTGAATAACGGTGTAAGCGGAAATGTCAATGCACTAGCACACGATGGGGATTATCTCTATGTTGGCGGTGCTTTTGAAACGGCTAACCAAGACAATTCCATAAATGACCAAGTTGCCAACGTAGCGCGATGGAATATTGCTCAGGGCTGGCAGGCTATGGGCACTGAAACCAATGTCGGGGTGGATAATATTGTGCGTAGTTTGGCTTTCAATAGTACCCGCGATACCCTCATGGTTGGTGGAAGCTTTCAAAATGCTGGAACTGCAACTGCTGCTAATATTGCGTATTGGAGTAATGATATTTGCAATGCCAACCCAATTATCCCCGAATATCAAATTGATGGCGTGTGGCAAAGCGGAGCAGAAAGTCTGGTGTTGGATGAAGGGACCTCCTTGGTTTTAAGCATTTTACCCAATACCGAAGATTTCAACATTACTGCCCCAGATGGTACCACTTCAAGCGGGGATTTGAATTTAGGTACACTTGCTCCCAATGAATCCGGTGTATACCGATTTATTACCTCAGAAGGGTGTAGAACACAATTGACCTTATCTGTAACACCTTCAAATCCTGATGATTCTGACGAGGATGGTGTTCCGGACGCCATTGACAATTGTCCCAATACGCCTCAAGGGGAAACTGTGGACGCGAATGGCTGCGCCGAATCCCAACTTGATGATGACAACGATGGCGTAAGCAACACTCAAGATGACTGTCCAAACACACCACAAGGGAGAATTGTAGACGCTCGAGGCTGTATTCTGGCCGCCCTACCTTCGGATACGTATATCATTCGGGTTACGTCAACCAGTTGTATCGGTGCCGAGCAAGGCATCATTAGGGTACAAAGTCAGGAATCCTACCTACACCCCTACACGCTGACATCGCCAAGCGAAAATGTTACTGGAACTTTTGAAAACGAAATGCAGTTTGAAGATTTGGCACCGGGTACTTATGAACTTTGTATTTCCGTTCAGGATAATCCCCAACTGGAACAATGCTCCACGATTGTGGTTTCCGAACCGGACCCTATTGCCGTGGAATTGGACTTAAATGACACAGATAATTCGGTGACTTTAAAGCTCTCCGGAAGTAGCCGATATTTTATCACTCTCAACAATTTGGAAGTAATCACAGAAAGTGGTCAAATCACTCTTCCCCTATCTCCTGAGGATAACGTGCTGGAAGTAAAAGGAGACAAAAGTTGTCAAGGCGTATTTTCCAAAAACCTTGGTATCCAAGCTTCACAACTTGTTTTATATCCGAATCCAGCCGCTGAATATCTGGAGCTCGAACAAACAGGGTTCAATCGCTTCCTCCGACCAACAATTCGTATCTATTCCCCAGAAGGAAAGATGCAGTTTGAACAAACCTTTGAATTCAACGGGGCTGAGAACCTTCGCATTCCAGTAAGTACGTTAAACCCTGGAATGTATTTTCTTCAAATACGGGAGTCAAATGTGAGTCAAACCATAAAATTCATCAAATCATGAGAAAACCGATCTTTTTTCTTTCCATATTCCTTTGTTTGGTGGCTTGTCAAGCGGACACGGATTTGCCGTCTTTGGTTTTGAATCCTACAGAAGTAACTCTGGTTTTTCCTGAAAACAACTCCATCTGTACCGAAGGAACCGTGCTATCCGATACGGAGAGCGAAGTAACCTTTGAATGGTCTGAAGCAGTTACCGGCGACTCCTATTTGGTTCGGTTGACCGATTTGAACACAGGAACAACCGAAAACATCCAAAGTGATGCCATTCAAATGCCCATAGTTTTGAAACGGGGAAATCCTTACACTTGGCGCGTGGTTACCTTAATGAACGCTTCGGGAAATTCGGCAGAAAGCGAAACCGGTAGTTTCTATAATGCGGGTCCAGGGGTAGACCATTACGTTCCTTTCCCTGCGACCATACTTTCGCCCGAAATGGCTGAAACCTTCCCATCAAATACTACTACAGTCGATTTAAGTTGGTCTGGAGCCGATTTGGATAATGATATTGTTAACTATGACGTGTACTTTGGAACAGTTTCTCCCCCTGAACTCTTTTTGGAAAATCTTGTGGAAAACCGTTTGAATAATATCACAGTGCAAAGCGGGAATACATACTACTGGCGAATTCTAACGCGTGACGCCCAAGGGAATGCTTCCAAAACGGTGATATACACCTTTGAAGTAGAGTGAACCTACTGTTTTAGCACTTCCGTCACCTTACCGCAAATCAGCATTTTGTCGCCAAAGTAAGGGTTACGGATTTCTTCTTGAAGGCTTAGCCAAAAACCACCACGATTGTTATCAGCCATAGGACAGTATTGCACATAAAGGGTTTCCTCCATCCCTCCATGCTGTTTGACAAAAGCCAAAAAGTCCTTGGAAAAGGGTTTAAAAGCCTTTCGTTGCGCTTCCAAATCCTTGGCAAGGGTTAGTGTTTGGATAAGTGAAGGCAATTTCGTGTGTTCGATGTGCTTTTCAGCTTTCATGCTTTCCCCTAAAGTCTTAACTTCCTTTTGGGCTATTTTAAAGTCGCTTGCCACCAACGCATCCTTTAACCCGAAATAGTGATTCAATATAATGGAGATATCACTATCTGATTCAATTTGCAAGGGCACTGGATTTGATAAATCCTTGTCTGCTTTGGGTGCTTCAGGTTGGGATTTAGGCAAAGAGGTCATCGAAAGTTTACCTTGCAGCTGAGCCGCTGCGTCCAACGTAAAAGTTCCGTTGGTTACAATTTCGTCTCCTAAATTGAGGCCATCCAAAATCTCGTATGCGTCGTCATAGGATTTCCCAAGGGCTACTTCGATTGCTTCGAAAACCGTTTCGTCCGAATAGACCTTTTTGTATACCAAAGAACGTTTTCCGGTCCAAAGCACTGCGGATTTAGGCAATAGTATGGCGTTGTTCTGAGAACTTCCCTTAACCTTGGCTTCAACAAACATTCCTGGTTTTAGTTGATATCGGTTTGGAATAACCACGCGAACCTTGGCCACTCTCTGATGGGCTTGCAAAACCGGTTCTATCAAAGCTACTTTACCTTTGATTAGCGTTCCCGGCAAGGCACTGGTTTGCAGCTCTACAGGCTGACCCACGGCAAGGTTGGATAAGTTATTTTCATGCGCTTCAAGCTCAGCCCAAACGGTGGACAAATCCGCAACGCGATACAACGCATCACCCTGTTTGTAGAACTGTCCTTTTGCTCCTAAAACTTCCACAATAGTACCTGAAACATCTGCATACAAGGGGAAGTTATCCATAGGCCGACCACTTTCGAGCATCTCTTCTATCTGTGCATCCGTAACTTTCCATAAGCCCAACGTATTTCTTGCGGCATCATAGAGTTTCTGATGGCTGTCACGATATGAAACCGAAGTCAAGAGTTTATCCTGGGCCAAATACAATTCTGGAGAATATACCTTTCCTATGGTTTGCCCCTTTCTTACGTTTTTTCCAATGGTATTGGTGTAAAACTCATCAATTCTACCGTCATATAGGATGGTTTGGACGGCATCCGTGTTTTTGTTTGTGGTAATTTTTCCAGAAAGCGGCATGGTAATCTCTTGTCCAGAGGATTCACCAACCGTCATGGTTTGAACATTTGCCAATGCCATGGCCTGCTCTGTCATTTCAAACTGATTGGGAGAAGCTTCATCATGCGAATGCATCATGAAGACCAAATCCATAGCACAAATAGGGCATGTGCCGTTTTCTTCACCATCAACTTCTGGATGCATGGAACACGTCCATCTTCCTTCAACCGCTTCGGTTTCAGGTTTAACTTCCGAATTGGAATCATCTCCGCCAAACCAAAAGTATCCCACACCCAAGCTGATGAGTGCGGTTAAAACTATGGGCAAAAGTCGTTTGGCATCAAACTTCATCCGTAGCAATTGATTTTGTATTCAAAGTTAGCTCTTTGTCCCAACAATATAGCATAGGCACGATAAACAGCGATATTAATGCCATTAACATCCCTCCCAAACAGGGAATCGCCATCGCCAGCATAATGTTACTGCCCTTACCCGTCGCCATTAGCAATGGAATCAACGCGAAAAGCGTTGTCGCGGTGGTCATTAAACAGGGTCGGATGCGTTTCAATCCTGCGGAAATAACTTTTTCCCGGATTTCATCTTTGGAACTGGGATTAGTTCCTGAAAATGCGTTCTTAAGATAGGTGCCCATCACTACCCCGTCATCCGTTGCGATACCAAAAAGGGCAATAAAACCGACCCATACCGCTACGCTCAAATACACTTTATCGGCTTGAAACAAGGTTTTTAAGTCCAGATTCCCCAGTTGTATGTTTAAAAACCAAGGTTGCCCATACAACCAGAGTAGAATGAAGCCGCCTGAAAACGCTACAGCTACGGCAGAAAATACCATCAAAGACAACTTTGCCGACTTAAACTGGAGGTACAACAATAGAAAAATGAGTGCTATGGTAAGGGGCAAAATAAAAGACAAGGTCCGTTGGGAGCGTAAGTGATTTACGTAGGACCCACTAAACTCATAATTCACCTGCGACGGGACAACTAATGTTCCGTTGGTAATCTGCTTTGAAATTTCGTTTTGAGCAGCTTCTACTGCACTTACTTCTGAAATACCTTTACGCCTATCAAAGGTAAGATAGGTGGTCAAAAAACCATCTTCCCCGCGAATTGCTTGTGGTCCTAATTCATAGTCAACGGATGCCAATTCAGAAAGGGGAACCGTTGCACCCTCCCCCAAATGAACTTGAACCTGTTCCAAAGCATCAGGGCTACCTCGGAGTTCCCTTGGATACTTCACTTTTATGCCGTATCGTTCTCTACCTTCAATGGTTTCCCCTACTATTTTTCCACCTATGGCCACGGCAATCGTTTGTTGAACTTCTTCTACGGATAAACCGTATTGGGCAATTCTGTCTCGTTTTAAATCCAACAAGAGATAGGGTTTTCCTAATAATCGCTCTGCAAAGACTGTTGGCGCCGCGATTTCTTCTACTGATTGTAAAGTACTTTCAAGCCTTGCAGCAAAAGCAGCAATGGTATCAAGGTTCTGTCCTTTGATTTTAATACCCAAAGTTGCTCGCATACCGGTTTGGAGCATCACCTGACGTGTTTCAATAGGTTGCAAAAAAGGGGCACCAGTGACTCCAGGCAAATAGGTTGCTTTCTCTATTTCTTTCCAGATGTCTTCTGGGGAATGAATGTGGTCTCGCCAATTTCTAAAAAAGCTGCCGTTCTTGTCTGGAATCAACAACTTTGGGGATAGGCCGCTTCCTGATGCAACCGTTTTTCCGGTACTGGTCTTAAAATTTCCTTCGGCATCTGTTTGAAAGCGAATTGGTTCTCCTGAAGCATCCAAAACATACTCGGATTTGTAGGAAATCAGATTCTCATACATTGAAAGTGGTGCTGGGTCTAAAGCTGACTCTACGCGACCTGCTTTCCCCACCACATATTCTATTTCTGGAATGCTGCTTACCGCCATATCCAGTTTTTTCAAGGTTTGGTTCACTTCCGTAACCCCAGCATGAGGCATTGAGGTAGGCATCAACAGAAAGTCTCCTTCCTCCAATGACGGCATGAATTCTCTTTCTGTATTCATAAAAATGAATACACCTGCCAAAATCAAAAGTGCAGGAATCGTTATTGCGATGCCTTTATGGCCTAAAACCCAACGCAACAGTCTTTCATAATATTTGTGAAACAGAAATAACCC
>JBCBPD010000073.1:0-17690 GCA_039820925.1 Bacteroidota bacterium
AAAATCTAGGTGGCCATGGCGACGGGGTTCACCCCTTCCCATCCCGAACAGGGAAGTTAAGCCCGTTTGCGCCGATGGTACTGCCACACCAGGTGGGAGAGTAGGTAGCCGCCTCCTTTTGAACCCTCCTTAGTCATAACGACTTCGGAGGGTTTTTTTATACTGAAACATTTCGGAAGATTCCTTAAAAAGATGCGAGATACTGGTATTCCAACCCTCCTTCATACTGTCGTAAAAAGATCATTTTTGTAGGACTATCTTCATTGGAAAAGGACAGTAAATTATGGTTCAACTCATAAGAATCCATGGTTTTAAGATTTTGCCAATACCTATTTTCGTAAGCAGTCGCTTCCTCTGAACCGCCAACAAAATACCTGAACCATCCTTCAAACTTTATTTTATTCTCCTCCAAAAGAGAATAAGAACCAGAATACCAGTTTATGGTCGCGGTTCCATCACAAACAAGAAATTCACTATTCTCTCTTTTACTATCGGAAAGCCTAAGGTTCGGAAGTTTTGCTGATTTGCACGGTGGATAAACTAATTTTTCATTCTCTAAGAATCCCAGAAATACCCAGTAACCATGGATTTTTTCTTCTACTTCTTCATCAATCTCATAAACCAGTTCACAAGACTTTTCAATGGATACAATATTGAAACAGGAATCAGGTTCGAAGTAGCCCACAATTTGTGCTCTAGTTTCTTTTAAAGTTTCTATAGCTATAGATGTGCTTGATGGGCATATGGAAAATGAATTTATCCTTTCGAAGTTATCATCATAAACGCCATACGTGCTGCTATATAAAAAAACCTCGGATTCACTTCGGATTTTTCCTATGAAGGTTTCCTTTAAGCTAGAGGTATCGGAGTTGATAGTATTTTCTTCTGCTAGGGAGTTTTCATTATTTTCAGAACACGCTAGAAAAACCAGGCATAACAAACAGTAGACCAGTAGCTTTTTCGTAATAAGTTTTGGATTTATCATAGGGAGCTCATTTATGAGACAAGAGCAAAAATGACCTTCTCTTTTAAGAAAGGATGTCTATCGATAGGTATGGTTGCGTAGGTCTTTGTCGCCTTATTCAAATAAAAAAATGATAGTGGGCTTGTTTCGGATATCTAAAGAATTAGACCAAATCACTATCTTTCCCTATGACCAATACAACTGCAAAGCATTACGGTGCGGTAGCCTACGTGCTGATTACCTTTTTCTTTATTTCCTTTTTGACCAATATTCTCGGGGCATTGAACCCTAGTGCTTCCGAAAGCTTTGAACTCAACAAAACTATGGTTTCTTTCTTGCCTTTCGCTTTCTTTTTGGCATATGGGGTAATGTCAATTCCTGCGGGATTATTGCTTGAACGAATTGGACAAAAGAAATTATTGCTGGTTGCCTTTCTCCTTGCTTTTATGGGTTCGCTACTATTCTTGTTTTTACCCACTTTTACATTCTTTCTAATCGCCTTGTTTACTATTGGTTGTGGGATGGCCATTTTACAGGTAGTGGTAAATCCATTGTTGCGAATAGCAGGTGGGGAAGAGAACTACGCATTCACGTCCGTTTTGGGACAGCTTTGTTTTGGACTGGCTTCTTTTGTTGCTCCTTTGGTTTATTCTTGGCTCATAATCAACTTGGAACAGGCAGAAACGGCGAATCAATTTTCAACGGCATTTTTTGGGCACCTTATGGAGGCAGATGTCAGTTGGATAAGCATTTATGGGATTTTTGCCGTTTTCGCCATGCTTTTATTCGGAGTTACTTTTTTGATGAAACTCCCAAAGATGACACAGCACGAAGAAGAAAAGCTAGGAGGTATCCTAACGTTTCGGGAGCTCCTAAAATCCAAAACAGTGGTTCTGTTTTTTCTGGGGATTTTCGCCTACGTGGGAATCGAGCAAGGCATTTCGTTTTGGATATCGAAGTTCTTACAGCAATATCATGCATTGGATTTTGAAACGGTTGGAGCAACAGTTGTTTCCAACTTTTGGGGCTTGATGACGGTTGGAGGCGTTGCGGGCTTGGTACTTTTAAAGTTCTTCGATAGCAAGTTGATTCTGAAGTTATTCACTTTCCTTACCCTTTTAAGCTTTTTAGGAGCGGCCTTTGGATCTGTTGATTGGGCGATATATGGTTTTCAGGCTTGTGGTTTCTTCATGGCAGTGATGTATCCTATTATCATCTCCTTAGGGTTGAACTCCTTAAAAAAGCATCATGGTACTTTTGCGGGTATTCTGATGACCGGTATCGTAGGCGGTGCAATCTTTCAGCTCCTTATCGGTTTCTTAAGTGACATTACTTCACTACGGATTGGAATTCTGTTTAATTGTGTAGGATTGTTGTACATACTTTTCCTTGCTTTTTGGGCTAATCCGCTCATCAAAAATAAAAAGCTGGGTCAGTAATTGTTATATTCTTTCAATAAAAGTAAGTTAAATACTACAATTTTATATATTTGGTTCGTCTCAGCTTACAAAGTTGTTCCCCCGAACCTTTGAAAGTGCTATGGTGTTCAGTAGTTAACCAAAACACTAAATACCATGAAGAAAACTTTACTTTTTTTATCCGTTGTTTTTCCATCGACTTTTATTTCGGCACAATCGTGCAACTGTGACGTGACCTTGTCTGGTCTGTCCAGTACGACCTTAAACTTGGTTTGGGCTTCGCAGGTCAGCTATTCGCCTGGGGACACTATCTGTATTCCCGCTGGGAATTACGCTGGAATTCGATTTTATGACTTTGAAGGAACCGCGGGTAACCCTGTAGTATTCAAAAATTGTGGAGGCCAAGTAGTATTGAACGAAACGGCTTATTCCGCTTTGGAATTTAAGAACAGTGAATACATCCATTTAACGGGCTCGGGTGACAGTGGCCATACCTATGGTATAAAGATTACAGGAACTGGTTCTTGGTCTATGGGGGTCGTACTAAGTGCGCTTTCCACCGATATCGAAGTGGACCACATTGAGGTAGCATCTGCTGGTTTTGCCGGATTTATGGCCAAAACTGACCCTGACTGCAGCAAACCTGATACTTGGAGGTCCAATGGTTTTGTAATGAAAAACCTGAACATTCACGATAACTATATCCATGATACCGGAGGGGAAGGTATGTACATTGGTTTTACCATTGGCTATAAGTTGGATGGTGGAAGAAATTGCAGCGGTACTTCGGTCTATGGTCACTGGCTTGAAAATGTGGACGTTCACCATAATATCGTAGAGAATACGGGTTGGGATGCCATTCAAGTGAATCTAGCACATCTGGATGCCAAAGTAAGAGACAACGAAATCTACAACTACGGGACCGAAGGCCGCTGGGGCCAAGCCTTTGCCATGAGTTTGGGAGGTGGTACGTATGAGGTGTATAACAACTACATCGAAAATGGTCCACTTGAAAAGGGATGGGGCATGCAAATCATCAATGGAGAAAGTGGTACTAAAGTGTTCAACAACATTTTTGTAAAACCTAAAATGCACGGTATTTTTCTGCACCATCGTCATGAGTTTGTTGATGACACTGAAGGATACTACATCGCAAACAATACGATAATAGAGCCCGAACGTGCTGGGGTCCACTACAACACTACAGTCTTACATCCTGTTGACCCTGCAGATTTGCATCGAAACCAAAGCGAAGTACCAACCCATTTCGTAAATAATTTGGTTGTAGACCCAGGGTATGACTTTGAAGGTGGTAACACTTGGAAACAAAATCAGGAAAGCTATTTTGATTTTAATGAAAGAGCGACTCGGGATAGTTTAATCTCGAATATCCATCATAATATAATGACGCGTCAAATCGACACTTTGGGTCTCGAAGATGTCTTGAATAACGATTACCGTCCAGCAACAGATAGCTCAGCGGTAGTGAATGTGGGGGATAACTTGACCAGCTGGGGTATCACCTTCGACAAAGATGATGCTGCACGACCTTCAGGTACGACCTTCGATATTGGTGCTTTTGAGTTTCAATTCTCTGTTCCTTTACGTGCTCAAATCCCTGAGGAAATTGAAACCTATGATGTCATTTTGGATGAAACGCCAAGAACTATTTTTTATCCAAATCCAACGTATTCAACATTCCGATTGGACAATAGCGACTACGAAACCGTTCAGCTTCAGTTGATTTCTTTGGATGGAAAAGTGGTTTACAGTGGAGAATACCGCATGGGTACTGACTTCAATGTGGAGGAATTCACAAAAGGAATGTATTTCCTCAAAATGACCACAGCGGATAAGACCGAAGTACATCGATTGCTCATACGCTAACAACTCTCTTGATATATTTTAGGCAAGGGGTGTTTTGAAAGCTATTACAAGGTTAAACTAAACTTGATTCAGTTTCTGAAAAATCTAGGAATAGGGTTTAAAGATTCTGAGATGAATTCAGAATTACGTTGTTAAGAAACTCAAAACACCTCTTTTACATTCTAGGTAAATCGCCTTCTCCTTTAAGCGGCAGTTGCGAAACACCCATCAGATATTTATCGACATGATGTGCGGCTTGTCTTCCCTCGGAAATGGCCCAAACGATAAGCGATTGGCCGCGGCGTTGGTCACCGGCTACAAAGACACCGGGAACATTGGTTTCATAATCGTGAGTAGAAGCTTTGATGTTGGTTCTTGCATCCATTTCCAGACCAAGTTGTTGGGCAATCACAGTTTCTGAGCCGGTAAAACCCAATGCAAGTAAGACCAAATCACAAGGCCACTCTTTTTCGGTTCCTTCAATTTCTTTTAAAATAGGACGTTTGCCCTTTTGCGGAACCCATTCCACTTCAACGGTTTGCAATGCTTTCAAGTGGCCCGCTTCATCTCCAACAAAGGCCTTTGTGGCAATACTAAATACCCTGTCTGCTCCTTCTTTGTGGGATGAGCTTGTTCTCAGACGCATGGGCCAAAACGGCCAAGGCTGGTTTTCGGGACGGTCTGTGGTTCCTTTGGGCATGATTTCAAAGTTGGTTACGGAAGTTGCCCCTTGACGGATGGAAGTTCCGATACAGTCCGAACCTGTATCTCCACCACCGATTACGATAACGTTTTTATCCTTTGCGGATATCTCCTCGCCCTCATAGGCAATTCCATCCACCTTGCGATTGTTTTGCGGTAAGAACTCCATAGCTTGCACCACACCTTTCAAATCTGCTCCAGGTATGGGAAGTTGACGTCTAACCGTCGCACCACCACAGAGCACTACAGCATCAAAATCATTTTGTAAATCAGAAGCTTTGATGTCTTTGCCAATATGAATTCCCGTTTTGAATTGGATGCCTTCCTCTTCAAGAATGTCCAGTCTTCGGTCAATGACATTTTTTTCCATTTTAAAATCAGGGATGCCATAACGCAATAAGCCACCGACTTTTTCATCTCTTTCAAAAACGGTAACACTGTGTCCGGCGCGATTGAGTTGTTGCGCAGCCGCAAGTCCAGCAGGACCAGAACCCACCACCGCAATACTTTTATTCGTTCGTTTTGCCGGTGGATTGGCTGTAATCCAACCTTCTTCAAAAGCAGTTTCAACAATATTTTTTTCGATGTTTTCAATGGATACTGGGTCTGCGTTGATGCCCAAAACACAGGATTCTTCGCAGGGAGCTGGGCAAAGTCTTCCAGTAAACTCAGGAAAGTTGTTGGTGGAATGCAAGATTTTTGCTGCTTTTTCCCACTTGCCTTGGTACACCGCGTGGTTAAAATCCGGAATCAAATTCCCTAAAGGACAGCCACTATGACAAAAGGGAATGCCACAATCCATACAACGGGCGCCTTGTTTGCCCATTTCCTCTTTATTAAGTGGAACCGTAAACTCATTGTAGTTTTGAATTCGCTCTTCGACAGGTTTGTAGGCCTCAACCTTTCTGTCAAACTCCATAAATCCTGTAATCTTTCCCATCTTTCTTAATCTTGTGGTTGAACGCTTTCTTTTTCGAGTCTAATAAGAGCCTGTCGATACTCTTCGGGGAACACTTTTATGAATTTGGATAACTCTTGTTCCCAATTCTCTAAAATGTACTGCGCTATTGGACTTAGCGTTGCATTGTAGTGATTCTCGATAAGTTCTCTTAAGGTAGTGATGTCCTCCGAATCCTCTACTGCTAACAAATTCAGGGCCTCACCATTGCATCTACTTTTGAAGGTTTTATCCGCATCGTAGACGTAGGCGATACCACCGCTCATCCCCGCACCGAAGTTTCGGCCAACACTACCTAGAATCACGGCAATTCCTCCTGTCATGTATTCACAGCCGTGGTCGCCTATACCTTCTACAACGGCCTTAGCACCGGAATTTCGAACACAGAAACGTTCTCCAGCTTTCCCATTGATATAGGCTTCTCCGGCGGTGGCCCCATATAAGGTCACATTTCCGGTGATGATATTTTTCTCCGGTTGTAAGGTGGAATTATAGGGAACTTTGATAATCAATTTCGCTCCAGACAGTCCTTTTCCTAAATAATCATTTGTATTTCCATTGACGACCATAGTTAAGCCGCGCGTGGCAAAAGCACCAAAACTTTGTCCTGCTGAACCCGTAAAGTTCAACTTCAAAGTATTTTCCGGTAGGCCTTCTTCCCCGTAGATTTTAGAAATCTCATTACTAATGATAGCACCGACTGCACGGTCCGTATTGTGAATCGGAAAATCCAATCCGATTTTTTCTTTTCGGAATAATGCTGGATGCGCTTTGGCAATGATTTCAAATTCCATGGAATTCGAAACGGCATGCGTTTGCTGCTCGGTATTGTAAAGGGCGGTATCCTCAGGAACATCAACTTGATACAGAATAGGACTCAAGTCAATTCCAGAAGCTTTGTAGTGGTCAATGGCTTTTTTACGGTCCAATTTATGAACCTGTCCTACCATTTCGTTTACTGTTCTGAAGCCCAATTGCGCCATGATTTCGCGAAGCTCTTGCGCAACGAAATACATATAGTTGACAACATGTTCAGGTTTTCCCTTGAATTTTTTACGGAGTTCTGGATTTTGCGTCGCGATACCAACGGGGCAAGTGTTCAAATGGCAAACCCGCATCATGATACAACCTGAGGCAACCAAAGGAGCAGTGGCAAAGCCAAATTCTTCTGCTCCGAGGAGACAGGCGACGGCAACATCCCTTCCCGTTTTTAACTGTCCATCACACTCCAGAACCACCCTGTTTCTTAAATCATTTAAAACCAAAGTCTGTTGAGCTTCAGCAATTCCCAATTCCCATGGTAGACCCGCATGCTTGAGCGAGGTAAGGGGAGAAGCTCCAGTACCTCCATCATATCCAGAAATAAGAATGACATCCGCTTTTGCTTTCGATACCCCAGCGGCTACGGTTCCGACACCTACTTCGGAAACCAGTTTCACATTGATACGAGCCTCTCGGTTTGCAGATTTTAAATCATAAATCAATTGCGAAAGGTCTTCAATGGAATAAATATCGTGATGGGGTGGGGGTGAAATTAATCCCACCCAAGGCGTTGAATTCCGGGTTTTGGCAATGGCTGGGTTGACCTTAGGACCAGGCAGTTGTCCACCTTCCCCAGGTTTTGCTCCCTGTGCCATCTTTATTTGGATTTCTTTGGCGTTGGTCAGATAATTTGAGGTAACCCCAAATCTACCTGAAGCGACTTGCTTGATGGCACTGTTTTTCCAATCCCCGGACTGGTTTTTATAAAAACGAGCGGAGTCTTCTCCCCCTTCACCAGAGTTGCTTTTCCCACCAATACGGTTCATCGCAATGGCCAGGTTTTCATGTGCTTCCTTGCTGATGCTACCATAAGACATCGCCCCAGTCTTGAAACGTTTGACGATTTCCGTCCATGGCTCGACTTCATCAATCGGAATGGGGTCAAAATTTGAAAATTCGAACAACCCTCGAATCGTCATCAGGTTTTTGGATTGCTCGTTGACCAATTTGGAATATTCCTGATACGTATCTGGTTCATTTTGACGAACTGCTTTTTGCAATTTGGCAATGCTCAATGGATTGAACATGTGTTTTTCGCCGTCGCGTCTCCACCGATATTCCCCACCAATTTCCAAATCAAGGTTGGCGGCCAAATCCTGTTTTTGGAAGGCTTTGGCATGGCGCTTGGAAATTTCTTTTTCAATTTCATATAATCCAATTCCCTCGATTCGGGTTGGCGTGTTCGGGAAGTAACGTTCCACCACCTTGGTATTGATGCCAATGCACTCAAAGAGTTGTGAACCGCGATAGGAATTCAAGGTTGAGATTCCAATTTTGTTCATCACTTTCAAAATCCCTTTGCCTACGGCTTTGTTGTAATTTTTAATGGCTTCCTCGAAAGTATGTTCAGGCAAGTTCTTTTCATTGATTTGTTGCCCAATGATTTCATTCACCAAATAAGGATTGATGGCACTCGCTCCGAATCCGAAAAGCAAAGCAAAATGATGCACTTCTCTGGGTTCAGCAGATTCAATGATGATGCTCAGTTTGGAACGTTTGCCCAAACGACGCAAACCGCTGTTAACATAAGAACAAGCTAAAAGGGCGGGAATCGGCGCCATTTCCGAACTAACCATACGGTCAGACAGGATAATGATGTTGGCTCCTTCGTCAATCGCTTTTGAAGCTTGAGAGAGTACCCCATCCAAGGCTTCTTCCAAACCATTGTGTCCTTTGGCTACTTGATATAAAATGGAAATGGATACTACTTTATAGTCAGGGCTTCGGTCGTAGTTTTTGATTTTATCCAAATCCTCTTTGGAAATTACTGGATTTTGGATTTTGAGTTTGCGACAGTGTTTTTCCGAGAAATCGAAAATGTTGTGGTCACTTCCCAAGGTCAAACTGATATCCGTAATCAATTCTTCTCGAATCCCATCCAAAGGTGGATTGGTGACCTGCGCAAAAAGTTGTTTGAAATAGTTGTATACCAACTGAGGCCTTTCAGATAATACGGCAATTGGTGTATCCGACCCCATGGAACCAATAGGTTCTTTGGCATTTTTGGCCATTGGGGTAATTATGGTATTGATGTCCTCTGCAGTATAACCGAAAGCAGCGGTCCGGGTTTCCAAAGGAAATTCCCCAAAGAAAACAGGACAGTCGTTGTAAGGGATGTCTCGAAGGTGAACCAGGTTGTTGTCCAACCACATTCGATAGGGATGTTGTTTTGCGATGGATTCTTTGATTTCCTCATCATTGACGATGCGACCTTCCTCCATGTTCACTAAAAACATTTTTCCAGGTTCCAAGCGCCCGTGGAATTCAATATCCTCTGGTTGGAGGTCAACTACACCAGTTTCAGACGACATGATGACATAGCCTTTTTTGGTAACTGAATATCTGGAAGGACGCAAGCCGTTTCTATCCAAGACCGCACCGATGTAATTTCCATCCGTAAAAGGAATGGAGGCGGGGCCATCCCAAGGTTCCATCAAACAAGAGTTGTATTCGTAAAATGCCTTTTTGGTATCTGACATCTCCGTGTTTTTCTCCCAGGCTTCGGGAACCAAAATCATCATCACTTCGGGAAGTGAGCGTCCTGTCATCAAGAGCAATTCTACAACCATGTCCATGCTGGCAGAATCTGATTTTCCAGGCAGAACAATGGGCAACACCTTTTTGATGTCTTCTCCAAACCAATCACTTTCCATGAGTTCTTCCCGAGAACGCATCCGTGAAACGTTACCCCTCAAGGTGTTGATTTCACCGTTATGGCACATGTAGCGGAAAGGCTGCGCCAAATCCCAAGTTGGGAAAGTATTGGTCGAAAACCTTTGGTGCACTAGGGCTAAGCGTGTTACTACCCGAGGGTCTAATAAGTCTTCGTAATATTTGCTGATATCTTCGGGAACCAGTAGTCCTTTAAAGATGATGATTTTAGTCGAGAGGCTGGGCAAATAGAAGAAGCGTAGTTGCGAAAGTTTACTTTCAATAATGGTATGCTCCGTTATTTTACGAGCGATGAAAAGTTTCAAATTGAATTGAAAATCATCGAGCGCATTACCCTTCCCAATAAAAACCTGCTTTACGAAAGGTTCGGTTTCTTTAGCGATTCTTCCCGGTACCGAACGGTTCACGGGCACATCACGCCAGCCTAAAAGTTCTAGGCCTTGTGCTTCAATGTTCTTTTGAAAGGTATCAATGCAAAACGTTTTTTGATTTTCTTTTTGGGGAAGAAAAACATTTCCCACAGCATAGTTTCCTGGTTCAGGAAGCGTGAAGTTGCAAACGTCAACAAAAAAATCATGTGGAATATCAATAAGGATTCCTGCACCGTCTCCCGTTTTACCGTCAGCACTTACAGCACCGCGGTGTTCCAATTTATCAAGAATCTCAAGGGCCTTATGAATGATGTCATTTGACTTTCTCCCCTTTAGGCTACAAATAAAACCTGCTCCGCAATTATCATGCTCAAACTCGGGTAAATACAACCCCTGACGCTCCAATCCCATAATTATGATATTTCTCCAAAAATATCATTTGAGTTGAGATTATTTCAACAATTCAAAATAATCTGTAGAAAATCAACAGCATATGAATTAAGAGTGTGAAAAACCTGCAAAATCTAAAAAAATGCAATGTTAAATTAAGATTATGCAAAAATTGGGTTGCTTCAAGGATTCTACCTCTTCGTCATTAGGGTTTTTCTCGCGAACTGATGTATAAGTTAACTATCTCCCGCACGGTTTGAAGGGAGGTATTCCAAAAAACATATTTAGGAATGTGTATACCCCCAAAAAATAGAGGGGTCTACTAGTTCTGGAAATATTATCCTTTTAGTACGCTACGCGAAATGACTATTTTTTGAATTTCGGAGGTACCTTCATAAATCTGAGTGATTTTGGCATCACGCATCAAACGCTCAACATGGTAGTCTTTTACGAAACCATTACCCCCGTGTACTTGAACCGCTTCAACCGCGGTTTCCATGGCCACTTCAGAAGCATATAATTTCGCCATGGCACCTGATAAGTCATAGTTCAATCCATTATCCTTATCCCATGCCGATTTATACACCAAATGGCGTGCCGCTTGAATTTTGGTATGCATGTCTGCCAGTTTGAAGGCAATGGCTTGGTGGTTTGAGATTTCCGTACCAAACGCTTTACGTTCTTTGGAGTATTTTAAAGCCAATTCATAAGCGCCCGCGGCAATACCTAGGGCTTGCGCTGCAATACCAATTCGTCCTCCCGCTAGGGTTTTCATGGCGAATTTGAATCCAAAACCATCTTCACCCACTCGGTTTTCTTTAGGAACTTTCACATCGTTGAAAATAAGGGAATGAGTATCACTTCCTCGAATTCCCAACTTATTCTCTTTGGGTCCTATTTCGAAACCAGGCATGCCTTTTTCCACGATGAAAGCGTTAATGCCCTTGTGTCCTTTTTCAATATCAGTTTGTGCGATGACCAAATAAACAGAAGCTGAACTTCCGTTGGTAATCCAGTTTTTAGTGCCGTTGAGGATGTAATGGTCCCCTTTGTCGAATGCTGTAGTTTTTTGAGAAGTGGCGTCACTTCCCGCTTCTGGTTCGGATAAACAAAAAGCACCAATGATTTCTCCAGAAGTCAATCCTGGAAGGTATTTTTCTTTTTGCGCTTCGGTTCCATAGGTTTCCAATCCCCAGCAAACCAATGAATTGTTCACGGAAACGATAACGGAGGCTGAAGCATCAATTTTTGACAATTCTTCCATCACCAATACATAGGATAGGGTATCCATACCACTGCCGCCATATTTTGGGTCTACCATCATGCCCATAAATCCGAGTTCTCCCATTTTTTTGACTTCTTCCGCGGGAAAACGCTGGGTTTCATCACGTTCAATTACTTCAGGTAGCAATTCAGTCTCTGCAAAATCCCTTGCGGCTTGTTGAATCATCAAATGCTCTTCTGACAATGAAAAATCCATAGTATTGTGAATAATTTAAAAATGCTTTGCAAAGATAAGTTCTAGCGCGATAATTTTTAGTGAAAACGGGGTTTTATTGATAAAAGGGCAATCCGATAGGGTTAGGGTCTTAAAAAGGTCATTTTTGGTTTTTTTGAATCAGGATTATGAGGGAAAATGCTTTTTGAATATCTTTAAACCGAAAGGTCGTTCCTTTCTTATTACAACTAAATAAACCAACGAACTCTATGGAAACCTTGTTGATTGTCATCTTCGTGCTAGGCTATCTGGCCATTACCTTAGAACATACTCTTAAAATCGATAAGCTTATTCCCGCGCTGGCCATGATGGCCATTTTGTGGGCAATGATGGCTTTTGGTATTGATGGTTTCTCCACCTGGTTTGACTCTGCCAAGCATGCCCTGATGGACAACTTTGGTATGTTGGAGCACGAGGAGAAGATGCACTTGTTGGAAGAGACCTTATTGCATCACCTCGGGAAGACCTCAGAGATTTTGGTATTCTTGTTGGGGGCGATGACCATCGTCGAAATCATCGATTATTTTGACGGTTTTGCTACCATCAAGACGTTCGTAAAAACAAGGAGCAAGAAAAAAATCTTATGGATTTTTGCTTTTTTGGCGTTCATTTTATCCGCAATCATCGATAACCTAACGGCTACGATTGTTTTGATATCGATATTGCAGAAAATCGTTTACGACCGTACGTCAAGACTTTGGTATGCGGGCTTAATTGTAATAGCCGCTAATGCTGGAGGTGCCTGGTCTCCAATTGGGGATGTGACCACTACAATGTTGTGGATTGGTAATAAGGTCTCCACCGGAAAACTGATTAGTTATCTATTGTTGCCTTCCTTGGTCTGTATGTTGGTGCCTACGTTTATCGCTTCATTCCTTAGTCCTTTTAAAGGAAGTATTGAAGCAGAGGAAGCTGCCCCTCCAAAATCCAAATTTGGACCTACCATGCTATATCTTGGTTTAAGTGCTATCGTTTTTGTTCCTATTTTCAAAACGGTTACGCATTTACCTCCTTATGTCGGTATGATGCTGTCCCTCGCCGTTGTTGCGACTTTTGCCGAAATCTACAGTAATAAGAAAATTGCTATCTCTTCGGTAGACCCTGATAGTGATGCACATGCGCATCATAGCCCGGTGCATAGTGCCTTGACGAAAATTGAACTTCCGAGTATTCTCTTTTTCTTGGGAATTTTGATGGCTGTAGCTGCCTTGGAATCTTTAGGGCTGTTGTTCAATTTTGCCGAAGGATTGAAGCAAGGAACTCCACTTTTGGGCACCGAAACTGCCGGAACCCAGATTTCAGATTTGGTTGTTATTCTTTTGGGTGTTGGTTCGGCCGTGATTGACAATGTGCCTTTGGTAGCTGCAAGTTTGGGAATGTTCTCCGAGCCATTGGATAATCCATTATGGCACTTTATCGCCTACTCTGCTGGTACAGGTGGTAGCATGTTGATTATTGGTTCTGCTGCTGGTGTTGTTGCCATGGGTATGGAAAAAATTGACTTTTTCTGGTACCTCAAAAAAATTGCTTGGTTGGCAGCGCTAGGATTCGTTGCGGGAGCCATTTGTTTCATTGGAATACGAATATTCTTTTAACAAAATACTTTAGCAGTAAAATCTCCGTTATTATTGCAACTTAAATTGGGGATTTTATATGAACTTTTATCAAGAACTCGAACCTGCAGTGGATGCCACTGCTGCGATGTCTGAAGAGAAAACACTTTCTGTTATCGATTTGATTGTGAACGGAGGTACGGGCAGTATCGTCATTATTGCGGTGCTCTTTGTACTCTTGTTTGTGGCCTTGTATATCTATTTTGAACGGATATTTGCGATTAAAGCGGCATCCAAAATCGATAAAAACTTCATGAATCAAATTCGTGACCACGTTACCAATGGTAAATTGGAGGCGGCCAAACTTCTTTGTGCCCAAACGGATTCACCGGTAGCACGATTGACTGAAAAAGGTGTAGCACGTATAGGCAAACCACTGGATGATATCAACACCGCTATTGAAAACGCAGGTACCCTTGAGGTGTACAAGTTGGAGAAAAACGTCAGTGTGTTGGCAACAGTTGCTGGTGCGGCACCCATGATTGGTTTCTTGGGGACGGTTATTGGTATGATTTTGGCTTTCCATGAAATGGCTTCCAGTGGAGGTCAAGCTGAAATGGGTTCATTGGCATCAGGTATTTACACTGCCATGACTACTACAGTTGCTGGTTTGGTCGTGGGTATTATCGCTTATATTGGATATAACCACTTAGTCAACCGAACGGATAAAGTAGTTCACAAGATGGAAGCCAACGCGGTTGAGTTCCTGGATTTATTGAACGAACCGATTTAATCCCGAACCATGAAATTAAAGGGTAGAAATAAGGTTAGTCCGGAATTTAGCATGTCGTCCATGACGGATATCGTGTTTTTGTTGTTGGTCTTTTTCATGCTGACTTCGAACGCACCCAATGCTTTGGATTTGCTGCTTCCCAAGGCAAAAGGAAAGTCGACCAATACGCAGAATGTTTCCGTTACCATCAACAAGAACTTGGAATATTTCGTGAACAACGAGCAGATAAACGAGGAATACATTGAAATTGAATTAAAAAAAGCACTGGAAGGCCAAGAAAAGCCTACCATCATCCTACGGGCAGAAGAAAGCGTCGCCATAAAAGAGGCGGTTAACGTAATGGACATTGCCAATAGGAACAGTTACAAGGTTATTTTGGCAGTGCGACCCAAGTAATGCCTTTACTAGACACGAGACACAAGAAAAAATCATTTACGCTTACGACCATTCTTTTAAGCGCTTTGTTGCTTATACTCTTCTACATTGGTCTAACGTATATGGACCCTCCCATTGAAAATGGAATCGCCATAAATTTTGGTACGATGGATTTTGGTTCTGGGAAAGAAGCGCCAAGACCCAAACAGACTCCGCAACCGCTCAAACAGCAAGAACCTGTTCCTGTTTCTGAACCGAGTCAACCGGTTTCAGATGCGCCTACGGAAAAGGTAATTACGCAAGAGACAGAGGAATCCATCCGTATCAATCAAGAGCGTGAACGGAAACGTAAGGTGGACGAAGCGGCTCGAAAAGCAAAGGCTGAAGCCCAACGTAAGGCTGATGCGAAGCGACGCGCCGAGGAAGAAAAGCGCAAAGCCCAAGAAGCTAAAAAAAAACGTCTTGACGCCTTAATTGGTGGTATCGGAAAAGCGGAAGGGAAAAGTAATACCGGTGAAGGCGATGATAACAAATCAGGAGATAAGGGGAGTCCTGATGGTGACCCCTATGCAACAAGTTATTACGGTGCCCCTGGTAGCGGAAACGGAACTGGTGGATATGGGCTAAACGGGAGAAGCTTGGTTAGTAAAGGAAAAGTACAGCAAGATTGCAATGAAGACGGTAGAGTAGTGGTACGTATTGTTGTCGACCGCAATGGTAGGGTAACGAAAGCTACACCAGGTGTAAAGGGTACCACTAATAATGCTCCTTGTCTTCTGGAACCCGCCCGAAAAACTGCATTAATGCACAAGTGGAATTTGGATTCCAAAGCACCTTCACAACAAATTGGTTTTGTAGTCGTAAATTTCAAGCTCGGACAATAGCCTAATGACTTATCAGGAAACCTTGAGCTGGATGTTTTCCAGACTTCCGATGTATCAGCAAAAGGGAGCAGCTGCCCTTAATCACAAATTGGATAATATTCAGGACTTCTCAACTTACTTGGGAAACCCGCATCAGGACTTTAAAAGTATTCACGTAGCGGGAACCAATGGGAAAGGGTCCAGTAGTCATATGATTGCTTCCGTACTTCAGGAAGCAGGTTATACAGTTGGGTTGTACACTTCACCTCATTTGAAAGACTTTCGAGAACGTATTAAAGTGAATGGAACGATGATTTCCGAAGAGGAGGTAATGACCTTTGTAAAGTCACATAAACCCTTTTTGGAAGCCAACGGTTTGTCCTTTTTTGAAATGACGGTTGGTATGGCCTTTCAGTATTTCTCCCTACAGAAAGTAGACGTTGCGGTCATCGAAGTAGGTCTGGGAGGACGATTGGACTCTACCAATATCATTCAACCTGAAATTTGCCTCATCACTAACATTGGTTGGGACCATCAAAGTATTTTAGGAGATACACTAGAGAAAATTGCGATGGAAAAAGCAGGCATTATTAAGCGACAAGTGCCAGTGGTTATTAGTGAAACCCAAAAAGAAACCCAAGGCATTTTCAAATTGATAGCCGCTCAAAAGCGAAGTCCTATTTTTTTCGCGGAAGATGTAGCTCCTACCGAATATGAAACCGATTTAAAGGGTGGCTACCAGCATAAAAACATGCGAGGTGTAGTAACCTTGCTTCAAAAGCTAGAAGCATTTGAGATTACTTCAGAAGCCATAGAAAAAGGACTGTCACGTGTCGTTGATAGCACCGGACTTTTGGGAAGATGGCAGGTACTAGGTTCCAAACCGAAAATCATTTGCGATACCGCCCATAATGAACAAGGTTTGAAAGATGTACTCAAGCAATTGAAAAAGGAAAAGGGTAAAAACGTGCATCTCGTTCTTGGTTTTGTAAACGATAAAGATGTGGAAGTATTACTGAAGTTATTCCCCAAAAAGGCACAATACTATTTTGTTTCGCCTAACGTCCCACGAGGACTGGAAAGTAATAAACTCAAAAAAATAGCGAAGAGGCTGGAATTAAAAGGGAAGGCGTATGAAAGTGTCAACAAAGGTCTGAAAGCAGCCAAAAAGGCTTCCCAAAAAGAGGATATTATCTTTATTGGGGGCAGCACGTTCACGGTAGCAGAAGTTGTCTAGATATTTTAATCTTTTTTCTTTTGGTAAAACAAAAAGGATACTATATTTGCACTCCCGTTTGCGGAAGTACGGGCGCGTAGCTCAGTTGGTTCAGAGCACCTGGTTTACACCCAGGGGGTCAGGGGTTCGAATCCCTTCGCGCCCACACAGGAGGACATTTAGTCGATTTGGCTACCTGTCCTCTTTTTTTATCCCCACACTCCCCCCGCGCGCCAACGCTACAGCCCTCGCTCCCCTTGCCCTGCGCCCCATAGTCAAGGATGAGATTAAAGGGTTCCACAAAATCCAAAAGGACTTTTTTATCCTTCACAATGCGGTTCGTTCCAATTTTTCCCAAAAATGATTTTACTGCGTACAAATCATTTGAAGAAGCAAGTTTTTCGGCTTTTGCCAACGCCTCCAGCCATCCACGTAACGGTTCGACCCACAACATTCCCTTTCTAGAAAAATCAGACCGCTTTTGGCTCAATTCCATTTTGAGTTGTATCAATTCATCTTTCTTTTTTAAATAAGATTCCTTGTCAATCAACCCATCGAGGAAGCCATTAACGAGTTTGTCCAATTTCGTTTCTGTTTCCTCGATTTTCGTTTCGATTTGTGAGCCAAAAGCGACTAGATTTTTCTCCCCCTCGCTTTGCCACCTCGATACCTGTTTGTCCATTTCCTTTAACCACAATTTCGGTAAAATGAGCGATTGTATTTTCTTTCGCAATTCAGCAAGCATAATATCTTCTCGCACATATCCCTGATAACATCGTTGTTTCTTTTTTGAGCAACGATAATAAATATATGTTCCTCCGTTTCCTTTGGCATATTGAGCAGTAATCGAGCAACCACACTCCCCACACTTTAATAAATCGGTAAATGGAAAAACGTGTTTGTGTCTGCTTTTTCTAGGTCGGGAGTTTTGTTTTAAAATAGATTGGACTTTTTTAAATAATGTTTTCTCAATAATGGGTTGGTAACTTCCCTCATAAGTTTCACCTTT
>JBCBPD010000074.1:0-17610 GCA_039820925.1 Bacteroidota bacterium
ATATTTTTGTCATGGAATAGATAATGTGTGGGTATTCCGTCATGAAAATAATCCTTCCTTTTTTCACTTGGATTCTTTTGCACCGAATGCAAAAGCGTTTGGACAAACCGAATACCTCCGAAACCAAAAGAAAACTTTTCCTCCGATTTTTGGCAGCGGCCATCGTAGCCATCGGCATTGCTGTTTGTTTTTCCTTGGGGATTGAAATCCCAGGGTTTGTTTTATTGGTCATTTTGGGCTTAGGGTTTATTTTTCCATTGTATTATGCTGAATTCTTATTGGGCTGGGTGCTGGGCTCGGCCTTTACGTTTGGAGCTGTTATACCCATAGGGTTTGGCAGTATCTTCGCTTTAATTTGTTTCATCCTTTATCAAATTGGCCGATTATTGCGCAAGCAGCTGTTTCGTAAGTCCTAATTTTATGTATTTTTCGGGTAATGAATCAGCGCGCTCCCTGGTATTACCTGCTTCTCTTGATTCTTGCGGGAGAGGCGGTTTTTATCCTTCCCTTCGTACTGCCACGTATTTTTAGGCCAACGGTTTTGGACGTTTTTCAATTGGACAATGTTCAATTGGGACTGTGCTTTTCGGTTTATGGCATCGTAGCGATGGTCTCTTACATTTTTGGTGGTCCACTAGCGGACAAATATCCCCCAAGAAAACTAATCGCTATTGCCCTGTGGATGACAGCCCTAGGGGGGCTTCTTTTTGCACAATATCCAGGTTTCGCTATTATGAAATTACTTTATGGCTATTGGGGATTTACTACCATCTTTTTGTTTTGGGCACCGATGATTAAGGCCACTCGTGTATGGGGTGGTGACGCCTCCCAAGGAAAGGCTTTTGGTTTTTTGGACGGTGGCCGTGGCTTAACCGGAGCCCTTTTTGGCATAATGGGTGTTTTTGTTTTTAGTGTTTTTTTGATGGAAGCGCCAGATATGGCTTCTTTGGCGGATAGAAAAAACGCATTCACTTACGTCATTTATGTGGCATCGGGCATTATTGTTCTCATCGGGTTTTTAGTTTGGTTTTTTATGAAAACGGCGCAAACCGAACAGCAAATCAATGCAGAGCGGATTAGCTGGGAAGATGTTCGGCAAGTTTTGAAACTGCCTTCTGTGTGGTTGTTGATGGTCATTATTTTGTGTGGTTATGTGGGCTATAAAATCACGGATATCATCTCCCAATATGCGGAGGAAGTGATGGGCTACAATCAAGTGGATTCCGCTACGGTCGGCACCATACTTCAATTTATGCGTCCAACGGTTGGAATAACGTTTGGGTTGATTGCGGATAAGCTGAAAATCACTTGGTTACTTTTTCTGAGTTTTCTGCTCACTTTGATAGGAGGGCTATTGTTTGCCAGCGGCTTTATCGAACCCGATACGACAATTTTGTTTTTCATGTCCGTGGTGGTGGTAGCTTGTGGGGTGTATGCCTGTCGAGCCTTGTATTTTGGCGTGATGCAAGTAGGGCAAATTCCATTGGGCTTGACGGGAACAACGGTTGGTTTGATTTCCCTGATTGGGTTTACCCCAGATATTTTTGCTGGTCCAGCCTACGGTGCCTTGCTGGACGCCAATCCAGGAGAGGAAATAGGGCATCAGCATGTGTTTCTCATGTTGAGTGCCTTTTCACTAATAGGCGCTATTGCAGCACTAATCTATCACAACAAATACGGAAGAAAAGCTTTATCGCGTATTTCTTGATTTTACGCCTTGTTCGCTTAGTGTAATAATTTCTCGAATTCGTTTTTCACGAGTTTCGGGTCGTTTGGCTAGGAAAAGCCAATACAAATAACTCTTGCGTTGTCCTTTGGTGAAGCTTCGGAAATTTTTAAATGCCATAGCATTTTGTTCGAACGCTATTTGCAAATCTTTTGGAACTACTCCGTTTTCAACGTCATCCAACAAGGTCCAGGTACCATCTGCCTTTGCTTTTTTAATTATAGATAGGCCACTTTTGTGCATCAAGCCTTCCTTCCGTAATTCTTTGATGTGTTGTTTGTTGACTTTACTCCAAACACTTTTGGGTTTTCGAGGACAAAAGTATTGACGTCGTTTCCCATTGCCCAAGCTTTTGACGGTGCTGTCAATCCATCCATAGCAAAGGGCCACGCGAACGGCTTCTTCCCATCGCATGCTTTCTTTTTCATGTTGTACCGCGTAAAATATCAAATAGATACCCTGGGAACTGGAATGGTTTTCATGAAGCCATGCCCTCCATTCGTTATCATTTTTGAAGTAATGTTCAGGATAGTCGGCCAATTTTATCGCTGTACGGTGTTGACATAAAAATTTGGGTCAATTTCGAGATTTGGCCCGGGTAACGCTATCGAATTCCATTCCGAAGAGGGAAATATCCATACCGGTTCACCATCTGAAAAAAAACGGAGTGGCATGTCAAAATCCTCAACCACGTCAACGTAACGAAAAACAAACTTTCCATTTTCGATTTTGTGCTCCAAGGTTGGGATTTGAGCTGTTCTCAAATATTGATTGAAGAAGGCTTCTAGATTTTTCTTGGTTTTTTTGGACATATAGTCCTCAATTTGTTTGGTGGTAACCGTCTGATGGTAAAACTGTTCATTCAATCCACGCAAAAGTGAACGCCATAGTTCATCGTCTTCAACGAGCTGTCTTAAGGTGTGAAGCATGTTCGACCCTTTGAAGTACATATCACCCGATCCTTTATGGTTTACGTTATAACTACCAATAATAGGTCTGTCGTTTCGAATGAGTTTTCGGGTGCCAATTACATATTCTGAAGCGGCCTTGGTTCCAAAATGATAATCTAAATAAAGACTTTCCGAATATGCAGTAAACCCTTCGTGAACCCACATATCCGCAATGTCTTTGTAGGTGATGTTATTGGCAAACCATTCGTGGCCTGCTTCATGAATGATGATGAAATCGAATTTTAGGCCCCAGCCCGAACCGGATAAATCCCTGCCAAGATAACCGTAGCGATATTGGTTGCCATAGGTAACGGAACTTTGGTGCTCCATCCCCAAATACGGTACTTCCACAAGTTTGAAGCTATCTTCATAAAAGGGATAGGGGCCAAACCAGTGCTCGAAGGCATCCAACATTTTCGGAACTTGCTCAAATTGTTTTTTGGCTTTTTCAAGATTTTCGGGGAGTACGTAGTAGTCCAAATCCAATTTTCCTTTTTCACCTTGGTAGACCTCTCCGAATTGTACGTAGTTCCCTAGATTGGCGTTTACGCAATAGTTATTTATGGGATTGGACACTTTCCAGATATAGGTTGCCTTATCTTCCTTGATTTCCTTTTTTACCAAACGTCCGTTAGCTACGCCTACCAAATCTTTTGGAACGGTCAGCGCAATACGCATGCTATCCACTTCATCATACATATGGTCTTTGTTGGGCCACCAAACACTGGCTCCCAATCCTTGGCATGATGTTGCTGCAAACGGATTATTATTTTCGTCCATTCGCCAAGAAAATCCGCCATCCCAAGGGGCGTTGACGGCCTTTTTTGGTTCTCCAGAGTACCTAACGGTTATGGTCTGTTGACTTCCTTTTTTTGCTTTCTTCGGAAGGGTTACAAAATGTGCGGGACCTTCCGAAGTGTATTTTAAGGGTTTTCCGTTTTGGGAAACTTCTTCAATCATTAAAGGGGCCTGAAGGTCAAATTGAAGCTTGTCTTGTGACGCTAAAACGGTGTAGTGTATGGTATTTTCTCCCGATATGGTTTGTGTTGCAGGGTCGATATCGACTTTGAGGTCGTAATAGGTCAAATCCCACCAAGCTCTTTCCGGGGTAATGCTGCCGCGAAGGGTGTCTTGTCTGCTAAAATTTTGTCCAAACCCATTGAGGCCCAAAGCTAAAACAGTAAAGAAGACTGTGATTTTGGTATAAGTGGTCATCCTAAAGGAATAATATGATTTGTTTCTCATTGAGTTATTCATTGAAATACTTCTTCTTAAAGCGAACCCCATGAATATAACACAAGGGGCCCAGAAGCGTATAGACGATTCCGGGTGATGCAAAACGAAGTCCGATTTGGGTTTTGGCCAATACAATTGAAAGAATGGATACCACGACATAAATCCCAAAATGTCTTGAAAAGAATAAAAGGTTGAAATCTTTGGTCTCGCCACCTTTTTGATACGCTCTAAAATACATCAAAGCCAAGCAAATAAAGATGAAAACGAACCCTAAACTATAGAGTTGGAAAAGGGATGAAAAGTTTTCCAAGGTGATGGTAATGGAACCGGTCCAAGTATTGATAAGCGATTTTAGCGGGAAAATATAATACAACACCACAAAGAGCAATACCGCGTTCAGAGCGATAATCCAATTGTCCATGTAGTTGGTGCGACGGAAGAAATTATAATGGGTATACCACAAAGCCACCAATACAAAAAAACTAACCGCAAAACTCAAAAACGCCAACCAGTTGATTTGTAAGGCAGAATCACCGGTTTCATTCCCAACAGAAACTACCAACAAAGTCGCTGCAAAGGCAAACACGCCATCGCTAAAAGCTTCAACTCGACTGATGTTGTGCGGCAATTTCATTTGTACCTAGCGCAAAAAAGTAACCCGACTGATTTTCCCGTTTTCCACTTCGTAAATCGCAACGGCACTAAAACCTCCTCCATTTACAGTAACTTGTTCTTCATCGATAACCTTGTTCCCAATGACCATTCGTGTTTTGATATCACAATGAAGGTCAGGTGTGTTGTTGAAAAAAGAGTCGTAACCGCTTCGCATGGCTTCCTGTCCCGTACTTAAGTTTCGCATGGGATAATTGAAAAGGGCAATGTCATCGGTATAGGTGTCCATGAAGGCATCAATATCTCTGCTGTTGTAGGCATCGAGCTGGGTTTGTACAATACCCTCCGGCGAGGTTTCAACCTCTTTGTCAAAAATGAAGGTCATATCCTCAATCTCACCATTCTTCAAGGTGTAAATTGCCACTTGATAGGTGATTTTGCCATCTACCAATGCCTTTTCTTTATCGATGACATAAGGCCCTATGGCAATACGTTGTATGACTTCGACACTTGTATTTTGTGTTTTTCTAAAAAATTGTTTGTAGTTTTTTTTCATGGTTTCCCGACCTTGATACAGGATACTTTGTGGGAATTCTTGAACAACAACATCCTCGGAATAACAAGCAGCAAAACCATCCAAATCCCTAGCATTATAGGTTTCTACTTGACGGTCTACCACATAGGTATAATCGGGCTCGGCAACCAACGCCAAAGTGTTTTGCTCAGCATTTACAGCCATGCGGGATATGTTTTTAATACCCTTGTCCTTTAAGTCCACCAGCACCTTCCAGTCTTTGTCTTTTGTGGGATTCATTCCCAATACCTGTGTCCCTTTTCCAGTGAGCAGCATGCCGTTATTGAGCCAGCAAAAATCTTCTGAGCCGCTAATTGAAACAATAGAATCCGTTGCTCCAGACAGGAGGTCCATAGATTTTAGTACCGTTTTATTGTTTTCTTTGGATATATAACTAAATCTATTGGAACCTGGTATTTTCAAAAGAGAACGGCCAACATTCTGCTGTAATTTCCGTATTGAATCTTTGCCTGGATTAGCGAGAACCAAATCCATGCGATTTTCCTCTAAAACGGTAGCAACTAATTCGTTTTCACTTAACCAAAGATGATACCCAACTTTTGCTGTTCTTAGCACTTTCTTCGATTCTTCACTTTTCGTATTATATCGGTAAAGTCTTTGAATCTGGGCTTTGTCCAAGTAAATTGCCGAAATTTCATCTCCCCCTGGTATAGTCATTGGTGAGTATTCGCTACCGAAGGTGGTATTTGTCAACCATTTTTTGGTGCCGTTAGCGGGGTTGTATTCCAATACATCAGTTTGTCCTCCTCGATTTGAGGAATAAAGAAGCATGCCCTCCAACGTAAAGAAAGGTTGACTGTCGTAACCCTCATTTTGGGATATATTTTTCATGTTGGTTGCTGAAAACCCATCATTGGAAGCATCCAAATCGAAAGCATAAATCTCAGTGTCCATCTGGGAAAACCCAAGGTTGAACAACAATAAAAAGGCTAGGAGCGCAAGGTTGTTTTTCATTTTTCAGTGAAGGTTTTAAGAATTTCTCGAACACGTTTGGTGCCTTCAACATAGTATTTGGCCTGGGTTTTTTTCAGGCCTACTTTTATGCTTACGGTACTTTGGGGCAACTCTTGAAACATAAATTCGTCCGTCCAGTCATCACCAATGGCAAAAATGAAATCATAGTCAGCTTCCCCAATCATTCGCACCGAAGCACGCCCTTTGTTGACGTTACTACTTTTTACTTCCATGACTTTGTTTCCGTTTAGTACGCTAACGTCATCATTGCCGATGAGGCTCGTCAAAACGGTATTCAGTTCGTTGGCCCGTTTTTCACCAAAATCGGGGTCAGTATTTCGATAATGCCAAGCGAGAGAATAGTTTTTCTCTTCGATAAAGCTTCCTGGGGTCCGGTCCACAAAAGATTCCAACACAGGTTTTACTTTTTCCATCCATTCTCCTTTCACTTTTTCGAGTAGTTTGAAAGGTTCTCCCTGTTGGGATATCCATACCCCATGTTCCACAATCATGTTGTATTTCCTATCTAAAAACCATTTGGCAAATGTTTGTTTGTCGCGTCCGCTTATTAGGAATAAGGTGGTATCCGGTTGATGATGCAAAGCATCCAAAAGTTCATACAATTCTTCATTGGGAATGGCTTTTTGCGGGTCTTTATGGAATCCCGTTAAGGTACCATCATAGTCTAAAAAGAGGATTCGTTTTTTAGCCTTCTGGTAATCCTCGTAGACGGTATCCAACAATTCCTCAGATAATTTTTTGGTGATATTGGAAGGGGTGATTTCACTTTTTTGCTTTAGAGCGGTCATAAATTCGTTGGCCCAAACTTCTACATTGTACCGTTCCAAGCGGTTTTGCAAGAACATATTCCGGGCCATTTGCTCTTCCTTGGGCATGGTAATCGCCTGTTTTAAGGTATCGGCCTGCTGTTCGAAATTGTTGGGGTTTATTAAAAGTGCTTCGTTCATTTCATAAGCCGAGCCTGCCATTTCACTTAAAATCAGGACTCCCGTTTTATCAGTTCGGGTTGCTACGTACTCTTTGGCCACGAGATTCATGCCATCCCTTAAAGGGGTTAGCCAAGCGATATCGCTCGAAGTATAGAGGTCAATAAGATTTTCAAACGGAAGCGAACGATAGAAGTACCATATGGGCGTCCAATTTACCGTAGAAAGCTCTCCATTGATGCGTCCTACCAATTCATCAATTTCTTTCTTCAACAGTTGGTATTGCGGAACGTTGGAGCGGGAGGGTACCGCCAAAATAATCAACCGTACTTTTTCTTTATACTCAGGATATTTATTTAAAAAATACTCAAAGGCATTTATCCGCTTGGCTATCCCTTTACTGTAATCCAGACGGTCAATGGATAAAATGAGTTTGGTATCAGGGGCAGACGCTTTGTGACTGTCCAATTTTTTCTGGAAATCGGTCCGGTCTTCTTTGGTATCCTTAGCGTGGGAAAGTGCTGCATCTTTGAATTTCTTGTAATCAATGCCCATCGGGAAGGAATCTACTTTTACCACGCGATTCTCCACGTAAACATCATTAAAACTGACTTCTAGTCCTAGCAATCTTCGAACAGAGCTTAAAAAATGCCTTTCGTAATCGTAGGTATGGAAACCTATAAGGTCAGCACCCAGCAATCCTTCGAGAATTTCTTCCCGCCAAGGCAAGGTTCTAAAAATCTCATAGGAAGGGAAGGGAATGTGCAGAAAAAAACCCACTGAAGTGTTGGGTCTTTTTTCTTTTATCATTTGGGGCACCAGCATCAGTTGGTAATCATGCACCCAGATGATGTCATCTTCTTCCGATTGTTCGATGATGACATCGGCAAATTTTTGGTTAACGGATTTGTAGGTGTTCCAAAAATCCAATTCAAACTCGGAGTACTCCAAAAAATAATGGAAGAGAGGCCAAATGGTTCGGTTACTGAATCCAAAATAAAATCCATCAATATCATCATTGGTAAGACTAACCTTGGAACAACCATGTTCGGCTAGGGCCGCATCAATTTTGGGTTCCAAACTACTAGGAATTTCCTCTGCGGTAAGTCCGGACCACCCAATCCAAAGGCTTTCACTTCCTTTGTGGACCGATTTCATACCTGTGGCCAAACCTCCCACACTAGGAATGGCGTTTAGGCCGCCGTCACTAATTTGCAGTTGGACTGGCAGCCTATTGGAAATAATTATAGTTTTACTCATGAAAGGTCGTTATTAGGAAGATAATGTAATAAAATTCCTATTTTTTCGATTTATGATTAGGTAAAATTCTTGAATTCAATCGATAATATATCCGATACCTATGGATAACCTAAATTACGGAATAATTGGAAACTGCCGAAGCGCGGCACTTATTTCCGATACCGGCTCATTAGAATGGTGTTGTTTGCCACAATTTGATTCTACCTCTGTGTTCGCCAAGCTTTTGGACGACAAAAAAGGCGGAAGTTTTGAAATTAAAGTCAAGTACAATTACGAAATCCATCAGGAGTACCATCGCAATACCGCGATTCTCGTTACACGCTACTCCGACGGTGAAAATACTTTTGAAGTGCATGACTTTATGCCTCGCTACTACAAGTTGACGGGCAAGTACAATGCACCACCTGAAATCGTTCGTTACATCAAACATATTTCTGGCTCACCCGTATTCAGTGTATTGTACGACCCGAAATTGGAGTATGCCATGGGGCAAACCACTACCTATGTCAAAAATGATTTTGTGGTAAGTCTTACGGACAAGAAAAAGTTTGATACCCTTTTCATGTATACTTCTTTTCCAAAGCAAAAGGTATTGGATGGGGAAGAAATTGTTTTGAAAGAAGACGGATATTTCTCGATATGCTACAACGAAAAGATTCTGAAACCGACCACCGAAAAGATGTCTTTGGAATTGGAGCGTACCAAAATCTATTGGTTGGATTGGGTAGACCGCACACCTACCTACAAGCAATTCAATGATGAAATCATGCGGAGTGCGATTACCTTGAAAATGTTGACATACGATAAGACCGGTGCTGTTTTGGCCGCAGCAACTACCTCCTTGCCGGAAACGATAGGGGAGGTGCGAAATTGGGATTATCGTTTTTGTTGGATTCGCGATGCTTCCATGGTTATTAAGGTAGTATCGGAATTAGGACATAAAAATTCCGCGAAGCGCTATTTACAGTTTATCATTGATTTGATGCCTGACAAGGACGAGAAACTCCAAATCATGTATGGTATCAACAAGCAGAAAAAACTCACCGAACAGACCTTGGAGCATTTAGATGGTTACAAAGGTTCCAAGCCGGTTCGTATAGGAAACGCTGCATACAAACAAAAACAGAATGACATCTACGGCATTCTAATGGATGTGATTTACGAGCAGTTAGTCAAGTTCAGTAATGATATTGAAAATGGCGAAGAGCTTTGGAGCATCACCAAAGGAATCGTTTGGATTGTAGAGAAACATTGGCAAGAACCTGACAAGGGTATTTGGGAATTCCGCGGAGAGGACCAACATTTCACTTTCTCCAAAGTACTCTGTTGGGTAGCAATTGACCGAGCTATTAAGGTGGCCCAAATTTTTGGGAAGTCGCGAAAAATTGAAAAATGGACCGCTCTTGAACAGGAAATCAAAAATGATATTCTAACCCACGCGTGGAACCCAGATGTGAATGCGTTTGTACAATCCTACGGCTCTAGCCACTTGGATGCCTCTGTGTTGCTGATGGAATCTTATGGCTTTATTCATGCCAAAGACCCGAAATTCGTGAGCACGGTTTACGCGATTGAACAAGAATTGAGCAATGACGGTTTGCTATATCGCTATAAAAATGAAGACGACTTTGGATTGCCATCCTCTTCGTTTACCATTTGTACGTTCTGGTTCATCAACAGCTTGTTCAAAATAGGAGAGGAGGATAAGGCGCTAGCCCATTTTGAGCAGTTGTTAAGTTACAGCAACCATTTGGGTCTCTTTAGTGAGGATATCGATTTCAAGACCAAACGCTTGCTTGGGAATTTCCCTCAAGCCTATTCGCATTTGGCCTTGATTGAATGTGCTATCAATTTCTCCCGCAAGCGCAGTGAGGAAAAGATATTGGAGTCCATAAGCTAGTAACATTCGACATCACCGCGATAGTAGCGACCGCCGTTTAAATAGACACCATCATTGTAGGTGCATTTTAAACTTTCGTACTCGCCGTCGTTATAGTTGAGCTGCAGGTAGATGTCTCCGTCATCTTCTAGGATTTCATAAGTTCCATGTCCTTTGGCGTTCTTTTGATAAGGGTCCCAGTTAGGGTCTGGAAAATTCAAATAACTCCCTCCATAAAAGGTAAACAATCCGTTTGGGCAGAGATTGATAATCCTTTTTCTTTCGTACCCACCGCCACCTGGAGTGTTGGAGTAATAGCTTTCCATGTAAGTCAATTTGTAACCTACTAGTTCCTCTTGGGCTTCCAGAATATTTTTAGATTGATTTCCAACCGCTGAAAGCTTAGTAGTGGGTTGTTTAAACCCAATGGAGTTAGCAACCTGTTGAGCCAATTCATCCGTTCGTTTGGAATACAAATCATCATTTATTAGGGATAGGACAGCTACACCCAAGCCATAGGGATTGGTCATTGCAATCAACTTGCCTTTAACGGATTTTCCTTCAAGACTTCCAGTATAGTGGCCTTCAACGGTATCTTTTCCATTATTGGAAAGTTTCCCTTCCAAGTTTAGTGATACAGCCCCTTCAGATAAACCCTGTTCCATTTTAGAGGAAAGTTCTTCGAGGGTTTTGGCGGGATGGAATAGTAAGATAACCAGTCCAGCTTCTTTGCTCGAGGCCATCAGAAAAGCCTCTTCCAACTCTTGTCCTACCCAATTTTTTGGGATGTCAAAAGAAACACCTTCTTCAGAATAGGCCACATGCCCTGTCAACTGTGCCTTTCCGACATACAGCGTAAACAGGGCAAATAGAAATAGGAGAACTTTCATCTTACTCGGTTTCAAAATCTATTTTGGCCTCGATATTCGACAAAATGGTTTGTGTATAATTGCCTTTTGCCGTCAAATTGATTTTAATGCGACGTTTGGAAAACACCCGTACGGTAACTTTTTCCGTATTGTCAATCAACACGACGCGAACCAATTCACCCCAACTCCAAGCAGAGGTTTTGGCTTTGCCTATAATCATATAGGTGGCATCGTCAATTTTTTCGGAAGATTCCAGAATCAATCCGGCATCGGTTACGGCTTCTCTAGCATATTTTACCAGAGATTTGTAGGGGGCTTGATACGTTCTGGATTCCCCGGAGTGTAAGGGAGCACTTCGAATTTTGTTGATTCCATTTTGTTGGCTAAAACCTGTGTTTGCCCCTAAAATCAGTAGTAAGGCGAATACGAATACATTTTTTGTCATTGTGTTTGTTTTTGAGGAACGGTTTCACACCGTTCGTTGTAGAATTGATTTTTAGTAAAGTCTGTTATGGTTTGCATTCTCCGTTGGCAATCATGCTTATGGTAGGATTGAAGCTGTTGTCAAAAACTTCAATCTCTTTTCGTTCGTTTAATGCGATGCTTGCATAGTTGGATAAGGAGCAGAAATCTGTCAACTGGAAATTCTCGGATATTTCAAAAATGCCCCCAACCGAGGTCAATTGCTCAAGACCCTGAAGCGCAACCAGAGGTAGATTTCGTTTTAGTGTAAAATCGGTCTCAACACTGCTCAAATTTTTAAATAGAATGAGTTCCAATACGTCATTTCGAGAAATACTGATGCTCTCGGCTGTGGTCAGCTGTTCCAGATTCAAAATGGTCAGCTTACCGTGATTTCCAATAGAGAGCTTATTACATTCCTCTAGGTTTTGAAAAGCTGTTAACTCTTTGATTGACGATTCGGATATCGTCAGGTTATTCATAGACACAAGGGAGTTGAAGGCATCAAATTCAGCTAGTTGTAAATTGGAGGTGATGAAAACACTATCCAATGATGTAACCTTATTGAAGCCAGCTACCTCTTGTAATTGGAGATTAAAACCTATGGAAACAAAATTCACTTTCTCCAGATTCGTAAAGCCTTCTATTTTTTGAAGTCCAGTATTGGAACCAATAGTGATAGACCGAACAGATTCCAACTTGTCAAAACCGCTGATTGTAGCAAGACCGTTTTCTTCGATTTCCAAGCTGTTCTCCACTGAAACCAAGTTTTGAAATCCAACAATTTCATTTAAGTTGTTGTTGTCAAAAATTTCAAGATCGGATGTTGATTGAAGATTATTAAGGCCTGATATATCAGTAAGGCTAAGGTTTTCACTAATGCCGATGCCTTCACCAACTTCTTCTAAAGCCAAAAATGTGTCTAAGTTGGTTATACTATTACACTCATTAATGTAGAGCGATTCCTGTATCACCTTGGTGTTTTGAAAAATATCAATACTCCTCAAAGCGGTATTTCTAGAGAGGGAAACGGAATTCAATGTTTCTCCTACGTTTTGAATACCGTCAATAGAAGTCAATACTTCATTAAAGCGAATCGAAATACTTTTGTTCCAAGCTTTGACCCGAGATAGGCTATCAAGGTTTTGAAGAACTGGATTATTATCTACAAATAAATCTCCACCAACATGGATTAGATTAGCAAGGCCATCAACATTGAACAAGGTGGTTTCAAAAATAGAGAGTCCACCATCTATTTTGTTCAAGTTTATAAGGTCAGAAATATCCAATCCTCCGTTGGTAATCCACAGATTTCCAGATACACGGGTATAACCCTCTTGAACGAAATCGTCGATTTTTTGCTGGTTGCTAAGACTTGTATCACCTTCAAATACCTTTTCATAAATGGTAAATGCGCTGAGGTCAGAAGTACTTTCCCCCTCTTTACCATCTTTGGAAACTACTTGCCAGAAGTATTCAACACCGGTCTCCAATCGCTCAATGACCAAGCTATCTATGGCCAAACCTTCACCAACAGATTCTAAGTTTGTAGGGTCCGTACCCAATAAAACATCATACGAAAGGGTGTCTCCGTCAGCATCGTTACCTTCCCAACGTAGGACGACATCCAAAAACTTGTTGACGGTTTCATCGTTTTCTGGAGCGTTTATCGTTGCTTTTTCCGGAGGAGTGTTGTCTTCCTCTTCGGGTTCCTCTGGAGTTGGGTCTTCTGGCTCTTGTTGGTTTAAAATGGGTTCCATGGCATCTTCTTTGCTACAAGAAGCCAAATGAATCAGGCTAGTCGTAAGTACGACAAATAGAAATATCTTTTTCATGGTTACTAGTTTTGAAATTTGGCTGGGACTATAATCTTTACCGCATTGGTAGTGGCCCGACCACTGGCTCCTTCGTTCCCCGCCACAACGATGATACCATTAGCATCTCCAGGTAGGTCTGAAGTGTAAGGCACACAACGGGCGTCATTCACCCCGTAGCCTAGATTTTCATTTGATAGAATCCACTCTTTTCCATCTAAACTGTACCACAAATCGAAGATGGGATTTCCATTTGAAGGAGTAGAACCACTAAAGAGCCAAAGCTTATCATCGAATACAGTAACACAGTGTTGTCTTCTGTTTCCGAAAGCCGCAGTGTCGGTTTCCAAGGTCCAGGTCAAACCATCGGTAGAGCTATAAACGGTGTCGTTTCCGCTTGCGATTTTCCATATTTTGTTCTGAAAAACAGCGACGTCAAAAGCGTTTCCGGCTCCAAAATCGGCGCTGTCGGTAACCAAAGTCCAGTTTATACCATCTGCAGATTTCCAGACTTCGGTTCTGCTGATGTCGTCGGCTGCGTTGCGACCTCCAATAAGCCACATTTGATTATCATAAACGACCACGCGATGTCCGTAACGCGGTGCAAAAGCTGCGCTGGCATTTTCTTGCACCCAAGTATCTCCATCTTCACTGCTCCAGATGTCATTAAGCTCATTGCCTGTAGTATAGGCAATGTTTCCTCCGATAATCCAGATTTTATTGTTGAAGACCACTGTGCTGTGCCATAGCCTAGCGGTGAATTTGGTACCTGAATCCAATTGGGTCCAATTCCTTCCTCTGTCAGAAACCCAAACGTCTTCAAAACGAGTTCCACCGAAGCTTCTACCACCGCCAATCAAATAGAGTTTTTCATTGAACCAGATGAGTCCATGGTTATCCCGGGCTTCAAAAGGTGGCATTTCAGCATATTCAAAAAGTGCGGTTTCTTCTGCCGTTCTATAATTAAAGGTTTCGGAAGTGCTCGAAAGTCCTTGTGTATCTTTGGCGACAACATACCAAGATATCATGGCATCTTGACTGGGACTTTGGTCAAAAACCAAGTTGGTTTCGGACAGGTTTTCCGCTAACAAAACAAAATCATTTCCGAGGCCTAGGAATCCATTGTAGTTGACATAAACGTCATATGAAATGGCATCGTTCTCGGCATCTGTGGCGGGTTCCCATTCAAATGTGACTTCACCCCTTTGGATACTATTGTTTTCGGGTCGGGTAAGTGCACCTATTTCAGGAGCAGAGTTGCTCTGTACACCGATGTTGAATTGAAAATTTGAAGTGGTGGTTAGCCCTTCATCATCTGCTGCTGTCACCGAACCTTGATAAGCACTATCAAAATCCAAATTGGTAATCTGATAGATTCTTGTAGTTAAGTTTTCGGCAACTTGAGTGCCATCTAAGGATACACTATAAGTAACGGTATTGTCCTCTGGGTCGGATGCTTCGGTCCACTCCAGATTCACAGTGTTTTCGTCAACTGTTGCGGTGACGGTAAAAGCGGTTGGGGGTTGGTTTTCAGTTACTGGAGCGCCTTCATCTTTTGAACAACTAAAGATGAAAAGAATCCCCAGTAATACGATTGCATTTTTCATTTGTGCGAGGTTTATGGTTACGCTTGCAAGATGGAAAATGCGGGTAGGGGAGAAATCGGTTGATTATTGTATTTGAATAGGTTAGGGTAAACCCTAGGTTTTGGGAGTTTAGGAAATCAAACCGGCATTCATCGCAGATTTGATGAGTCCCGCGGTGTTTTTTACACCAAATTTGGATAGAAGATTAGTTCGATGACTTTCAACGGTTTTGATGCTTACAAATAGCTTGTCCGCAATCTCACCATTGGTATATTCTTCGGAAATGAATTGCAGCACTTCTTTTTCACGTCGGGTGAGCTTGGGAATGCTGGTTTTGGGTTTGGGAGTGCCTAAGGAATCTTCCAATAGGATGTTTTCCACCGTTCTCGGTAGATACCGTTCTCCAGAATGCACCTTTCGTATCGCAGTGATGAGTTCATCTTTTGAAGTGTTTTTTAGCAGATAGCTTTTTGCCCCGTTTCGCAGCATGTTTTTGATGAAACTACTTTCATTATAGTTGGATACCGCCACGATTTGAAGATCCGGATAGGTGTTGGATAATTCGGCGCAGAGTTCAATACCATTGGCATTCTTCAAATTGATGTCCAACAAGAGCACATTAGGGCGTTGTTTTTCCAAAGCTTCCAAACAATTAGCATGATGGGTCCAACACCCCGTCACTTCAATTTCTTGGGTTTGTGATAACATGGTGGCCAAGCCTTCCAAAATCATTTCATGGTCATCCAAAATGCCTACGGAAATTGCCATGCACTAACTGTTTTTGGGAAGGGTTATGGTGAACGTACTGCCCTCACCGGAAGATTCAATATTCAGATTGCCTTTTAAAAAGGCCACACGAGAAGCGATGTTTTGCAATCCAATGCCATTTTTGGAAATTTTGGTATCAAAACCTTTGCCGTCGTCCTCAATGACGAGTTCGGTGTGTTCTTCGGTATGGTTTAGTTGAATAAGGGTTTCCTTTGCTTCTGCGTGTTTGATGATGTTGTTGAGCAATTCTTGTACGATGCGATACAGCGCTGTTTCTTGGTCAGAAGAAAAATGGGGCATATCACCGAAGGTCTCAAAATCAATTTGCACGCCATGAGTAGATTGCATTTTGGAGGCATACTGTTTGATGGCTTCCGTCAAATTGAAGTTTTGGAGTGAGGGTGGCGCCAGGTTATGGGAAATGCGCCGCACCTGGTCTATGGCGTTGTCCAGCATCACTAAGGCTTGGTCCAAACCTTCATGGGTCGCTTTGGGCAATTTCTTTTTGTCTACCCCATCAATTTTGAATTTAATAACGGATAGGTCGCCATTTATACCGTCATGTAGGTCTTGGGCTAGGCGGACACGTTCTTTTTCTTCTCCCGACACCAAAGCTTCCAAACGAACGACTTCTTGTTGCGATTTTAAACTGACGATTTCTTGTTCTTTGCGTTTTTGGCGTTCTTTACCCGTCCAGAAAGAGGCACCTAGAAGTAGCGCCAGAATTCCTCCTAAACCACCCCAGATGGCAATTTGACGTTGTTTTTGGGCTAAATCAAGCTCTTGTTCTTTTATAGTAACCTGCTGTTCGGCGATAGCTCTTTCTTTTTTTTCAGTTTCGTACTTCTTTTCAGAGTCTATTAGGATTTGTCTTTTTTCTTTAGCTAAAACTGAATCTTTTAAAGCTTCCCATTTTAGGCGAACATTATACGCTTTATCATAATTCCCTAGAGATGCTTCGTACTCTGCCCAGAGATTAAAGTTTTTCATTCCTAAAGTGGGGTCAGGGTGGAACTGGTACAAACTATCGAAAACTGCCAAGGTCTTGACGGCTTTTCTTTTCTTTCCTAGTGCATATTCCATACGCGCAATCATGGCCGTGGTCTCCATAACATCTTCCACAAAGCTCATTTCTTTAGCGATAGCATTGGCCTTTCGGTAATTTTCCAATGCGGTCTCAAATTGCTTTTGCTCCGCGTGATACGACCCATTGAGATAGTTTAAGGAATAGCAGCTGGATGGATTACCATCTAAAGCGCATAAGGAATCAACTTGCTGCATGTATTCATGAAACATTTCGATATCCGAATTGTCCAGAGCGTAAGAAGCTAAATTTGACGTAGCATAGTCAAATACTATTTCCGTTTTGGACTTCTTACTCGTTTCATAAGCTTTTATCAGATATTCTAGGCCCTTTTCTTCAAAGCCCGCGTTCATATAGGTACGAGACAGGTTGTAGTAGATAGTACATACTTCCTTATCATTACTTTCCACCTGGCTAATGGCCTTCAAATAGTAGGCTATCTCTTTTTCTTTGTCCAGAAGATTGCCGTACATCAGGGCCATATTACAATACACGAAAGATTTAATGATGGAATCATTATTCTTGTCCAGTGCGTCCAAGGCGCCTTGATAATAGTAATTGGCGGAGTCTAAGTTAGCCTGGTAAAAATGACAGGCACCCATATTATTGTATGCCTCTGCGAGTCTATATCCATTAGTTGATTCTGAAAATACAGCAGTTTTTTTGGAGTATTTCAAGACTGAGTCGATGTTTATGCTTTGGTACAACCTTGAAATGGACATCAAGTTGTCTACTTTGGCACTGTCACTAATTTCTAACAGCAGTAACTGTTTGAGACTATCAATTTGTTTTTGTTGAGCAGATAGATTTGTGTTGAACAGAAGTAAAACAACAACCAAAAGCTTGGAAAACAGATGAGGTTTTTTGA
>JBCBPD010000075.1:0-17554 GCA_039820925.1 Bacteroidota bacterium
CCCCAACAAGGCCCATTTTCAATATAATAGTATCTACTGTTGACCCCAGTTCTTTAGGGCCCGCTTTTTTGGAGACCATTTTTCATGAAGGGTCCCACCTCCTATTTCGGTATGAAGGCCCTTGGCGAGAAAGCATTTTTAAAACCTTTGAAGCAGGGCGTTATCAAATGAAGTTTCCAAGGCACTTATGGCATGTGAGCCTTTTCTATTTATGCGGACAAGTATGTAAAGAAGAGTTCTCTCAAATTGGTATAAAGGAGTATGAAATGACCTTGCTGACCAGAAATATTTTCAAAACTTATCAGTCAACTGAGCTCTTTGCGGCTCTTGAAGAATACATACGAAACAACCATACTTTACAGGCCACCACGAAACAACTTTTGGAGATTCTAGAATCAAAGGAGAATAACTAAAAAAATCAATCAATTTAATTTTAAAAGACATGATCAATCAAAAACGAACAGATGTAATAAAAAAGAGCATTGTTTTGGCCTTTTTTGTCCTATCCGCATCAATCAGTATGGCACAAGAGGCCCAGAACAGTGTCTCCCAAAAAGTACAACCCGGATGGTACAAGATTTCCATATCATATCCCGATGGAGAGGGGAAACACTTTGATATGGATTATTATTCAACGAAACACATGCCCATGGTGGCAGCGCTTTTCGGAGAAAAATTAAAAGACTATGCCATCGACAAAGGTCTATCTGGTAGAACCCCGGATGAACCTGCTACCTATGTTGCTGCCGGCTATTTTTACTTTGAAAAGCTATCAGATTACACAGAAGCCTTTGGTCCCAATGCAGAAAAAATTCGCGGGGACATTCCCAACTATACTAATATTCAGCCTATTGTTCAGGTAAGTCAAATAATCAAATAACACCCCCAACAAACTCAAAATAGTACGTTGGAAATTATACGTTTAAACGAACGCGAAATATGAAGACATACCGCTCCAAATTTGTTTGCCTAAAAGGATTATTGTTTTTGGCTTTATTGCTAGTCAATGGTTGCACAAATATGGAAAACATGAACGCCCAAGGGGCGCTTTCCGAAATTCGAATGACGGATGAAGGCTATCGAATCTTTTTGAATGATGAACCCTTTTTTATAAAAGGGGCAGGTGTAGATAATGGTGATATTGATGCCTTGGCGAACCATGGCGCCAATTCCTTTCGAACTTGGAGCACAGAAAACGGGGAAGCTGTTTTGGACAAAGCAGAGCGACTTGGGCTTAAGGTCATGATGGGCATTTGGGTAGGCCTGGAACGCCATGGCTTTGATTATAATGATGAGCAGGCAGTTAAGGCACAACTTCAGCGAATTCGAGAGCGAGTGATTGCCCTTAAGGACCATCCTGCTTTGATGATTTGGGGGATTGGTAATGAAATGAACCTCGAATCTCAAAACCCAAAAGTTTGGGATGCCGTAAATGACATTGCCAAAATGATTCATGAAATTGACCCAAATCACTTAACAACCACACCTCTGGCCGGAATCGACAGGAAAATAGTCGACTTAGTAAAACAAAAAGCGCCGGAAGTTGATTTTCTCAGCGTTCAGGTGTATGGAGCTATGAATGTGCTTCCCGAACTCATACAGGATTCCGGTTACAATGGCCCTTTGTTGGTAACCGAATGGGGCGCTACAGGGTATTGGGAAGTAGAAAAAACCGAATGGGGCGCACCTATTGAGAACCACAGCTCCAAAAAAGCAGACCTCTATTTGGAACGCTATCAAAAATCCATTTTAGGACAATCAAAACAAGTGATGGGGTCGTTTGTCTTTTTGTGGGGTCAAAAGCAAGAACGTACCCCAACCTGGTTTGGGATGTTCATGCCCGATGGCAACGAATCTGAATCCGTGGATATGATGCACTATGCATGGAACAGCACATGGCCCAACAATAGAAGCCCGCGTTTGATTGATTTTACCCTAGCGGGAAAACATGCGAATGACAATGTTAGGTTGAGGGCCAAGCAATCGTATTCCGCGGAAGTAACGGTGCAAGACCCTGACGATGATGAGTTAGTATACCAATGGGAAGTTCGCCGTGAAAGCCAGTCCACAAAAACCGGTGGAGACGCTGAGTACATTCCGGAAAAAATTAACGGCTTATTTTATGGTCCCTTGTCAAATGTTACTGCATTCAATGCGCCTGGGGAGTCCGGTGCTTATCGACTCTTTATTTATGTGAAAGACGGCAACGGCCATACAGCACATGCCAACATACCTTTTTGGGTAGAAGACTAGAGCGTAATGCCATCGATATGATTTAAAGATTTTTAAAACAGTTCTAATAACTAAAATAAAGACTATGAAAAAAGCAGTAATACCTTCCGTTTTTTTAGGCCTGATTTTCCTTTTGGGATGCGCCTCAAACATCAAAACAAAAAAATACACAAAAGATAACCTTGGTGATTTTACAACATTCGCCTATTTGCCAAGTACGTCTTTTGATATAAAGGAATTCAGTGATGAATCGTTCAACGCTATTGATGAATCATTGGTTTCAACACTGGAAAATGAGATGACAGAAAAAGGCTATTCCGTGAGCCTTGATAACCCAGATTTATTGGTTTTGATAAAGACATCCCGAGCAATTAATAGCGAAGAAAGTACAAAGAGTAAATATGAAAAGAGCTCTGGAGGGAGTTCAGGAGCGAGTCCAAACTTTGCCTCGACTGGTTCCTCGGGAGGTAAAAAATATCTTGGCAGCAATGAAAGTTCAACAAACAACCAGCCTTACAAAGAAGGGGATTTAGCCGTAAAAATCTACAATAAAGAAACCAAGGAATTGGTTTGGATTGGCCAAGCAGATGACTATAAATCGCATATCTCTGACCAGTCGCTCATGGAGCGGATGTTAAAGGACATCTTTAATAAATTTCCAAAATAATACGGGCATAGAACCTTCTGTAGCTCTCAAAGTTGAGGCGAAATCCTATTTTTCAATCTCCAAAAAAGGGTAACGTTTGAAATTGAGGTGCTCCTGAAATCAAATCAGCTTGCCTTGTTCTTTCGTTGCCAAATAGTAGCCAACGAGGAACCAGAAATGTTCATAAATGGGCCAAACACTGCAGGGGCCAATCCCATAGTAGCCAGTCTGCCCATTTCGAGGGCAATGCCGGATGCAAGACCCGAATTTTGCATACCCACTTCAAAAGCTACTGTTCGAGATGACTTTTCATCAAGTCCCACTAATATGCTTCCGTAGTAGCCCAGAATGTATCCAGAAAAATTGTGCGCGATTACTACTACGACAAGTATTAGGCCGATGGAAAGTAGTGAGTCTCTTCCGGAAGCGGTAATAATTGTAATGATGATGGCAATACCCGCCATGGATATCTTTGGCATTACCTTATCCAACCATTTGAATTTACCATGCGCAAAATGGTTAAAAAGAAGTCCTGCAAGTATCGGTAGTATTACAATTTTCATGATGCTCCAGAACATCCCAAGGAAATCAATAGGCACAAGTTCATTCGCCAAAAGTTGCATAAAAAATGGGTTAAAACTGGTGAAAGAATAGTAGATACTGCTGTTAAAGTAAGGGATAGCGCCAAATTGGCTCCCGAAATATATGCCATTACATTGGAAGCCAATCCGCCAGGTGAACAGCCGACCAATATGATACCCGCAGCAACTTCAGGAGGCAAGCCAGATACTTTAGCCAATCCAAAGCCAATAAAGGGCATTATGGTAAACTGAGCGACTAAGCCAACCAAAACCCCTTTTGGCATTTTCACCACGTCAACGAAATCTTTTATACCAATACTTGTTCCCATACCAAACATGATGATAATTAGCAGGGGAACAATCAATTTGTTTAGCTTAAAAGAGCCTATTACAAGAAAAAACTGAGGGTAAAAAAGGGAGGCTGCAACGGCCGCGAAGATTAAGATGGTAAATGAGAATCCTTTTAGGCGGTCGTAGGTATTGAATGTTAGCGCTAACCCGATAAAGAACAGAATCAAGGTTGGGCCGAGATAATCTATCCTATCAAAAATCCAAAAAAGCAACACCCCTAATGCAAGAATACCACTAACTATTGCGCACCATTTACCAAGCTTTTCCATAGTATGTTATTAGGTCAAAGTAGTTATTATTTCCTAGCAGGTCTTATTCGTATGTTTCTAAATCGAATTTCACCCGTTCCCATAGCTTGTAAAGCGATAAAACCCTCAAGAGGGTATTCCTGATAAGAATCCGCGGTTAAGGTATCATTGACCCAAACTTGAATTTGACTCTTATTCGTTTTGATTTTGTAGGTATTCCATTTGTTGATCGTTTCTACGTCCATTAGGGGTACTGTCTTAGTGACAATGGCACCCGTTCTATAATCTTGATTTGGATGTAGGTCCCAAATATTCAGTTCATGACAATCAGTAGCACTGAGTTCTTTCTTGGCACAACGAACAAAGACCCCGGAATTTATCGTACTATCCGGCTTAAATTCCAGTTCCAAAATAAAATCCTTATAAGACTGGTTCGTCATTATAAACCCGTTTCCATCCGAAACCTTTGCTATCAACGTGTTTTTGGAGTAACTCCACTCGGCATCGCCGTAGGCCGTCCAATCTTTAGCGTCTTTTTGAAACAATTCATGGGAATTCACGCAGGAAGTGCCCAAAAACAGGATGAAAAGACATAAACAGGAGAGAGGCCAGGTTTTCATGAACCGAATTTTATTTCCGAAAAAGTACAAAATTGATTAGAAGATTGCGGCTGGGGGGTTTAAACTTCTGCAACATCAACAAACAGAAAATGAGCTTCATACTATCAAACGGCATGTTTCTCCAATAAAAAAACCACAGCTTTTGCTGTGGCTTTTAAACTTTGTGGTCCCACATGGGCTCGAACCATGGACCCCCTGATTATGAGTCAGGTGCTCTAACCAACTGAGCTATAGGACCTATATTAAAGCGGATGCAATATTAGCACTTATTTTACTCCCTCACAAGCTGTAAACACCTCGTCTGTTATGTCATTTTTTGGCAAAGCTCTACCAAAACACCGTTCGTGGTTTTCGGATGTAGAAAGGCCACCAACATATTATCAGCACCCTTTTTGGGTGTTTCATTCAACACCGTGAAACCTTCATTTTTTAATCTGGCGATTTCGGAGGCTATATCATCTACCGAAAAGGCAATATGATGAATGCCTTCTCCTTTTTTATCCAAAAACTTTGCAATCGGGCTATCCGGATTTGTGGCTTGTAACAATTCTACCTTATTGGGGCCAGACTTAAAAAAGGATGTGGTTACTCCTTCCGAAGCTACGGCTTCCTGTTTGTAAGGCGCTACACCAAGCAATTGCTCAAATAAAGCATTTGATGCTTCCAAATCCTTAACAGCTATTCCGATATGTTCAATCTTATGCATAAAACACCTTCCTAAATTCCCTTTAAAGTTACAAACTAGTTGATATTTGATGCCGTTCCTTTGATATTGTTTTACTTTGCGGTGTGGAATCGCAACGACAACGTAAAATTGCAGGGATTATCCAAAAAGATGTGGTGGACATCTTGCAAAGGGCAGCTACTGAAGGTGGTTTGCAGGGCACTTTAATTTCGGTAACCCAAGTAAAGGTAACGGTAGACCTTTCCATTGCTAAAGTATACATCAGTATTTTTCCCAACACATCCGCCCAAACCTTATTGGAAGGCATAAAAGCCAATGCACCTGCTATTCGTCATGAGTTATCCCAACGCACCAAAAACCAATTGCGTAGGGTACCAGAGCTACAATTTTATTTGGATGACTCTTTGGATTACATTGACCGAATAGAGGAGTCCCTGAAGGGCGAGGACAATCCCATTGAAAACCGAGACCTTTTGGCTAAACGAAAGAAATCCTAAGCTTTTGGGGTTTCCGTTTTACATCGCACGGCGTTATATCTTCTCCAAAAGCAGTCAAAATGCCGTGAACATCATCAATTTGGCGACTTTTCTGGTCATTGTTATTGGTTCAGCGGCCCTGTTTATCGTTTTATCCGCATTCGCGGGATTAAAGACATTCAGCCTTTCCTTCACTAATGCATTTGACCCGGACTTGAAGGTAATTCCTTCCACTGGAAAGTTTTTTAGCGTTAGCCCTGAACAACACAAGACGCTGGAAGACCTGCCCAATTTGATTGCGGTATCCAAGGAAATTGAAGAACGCGCTTATTTTACTTTTAAAGGAAAGAGCCATATCGGTTATATCAAAGGTATTGATGGGAATTATCGCTCAGTCACTGGGGTAGACAGCACTCTTTATTTCGGAAATTGGGGCGTTACGGAGTATAATGCGGTAATCGGTATCGGTGTCTACAACATTTTAGGCGTACCCCCGGAAAACTATCGCAATCCCTTATCAGTCCTTGTCCCTAAACCAGGAAAAGGAAGTATCAACCAACAGGCATTAAGCACCGAGCGCCCTTTTAATCAGCTTTCGTTAGTAGTTAGCGGTGTATACGCCGCCGAAGAGAATTTGGACAAGAAGTATGTTTTTGCGCCCATTAATGTCGTACAAGAATTTCTGCAAAAAGACTCCTTACAGGTTTCTGGTTTGAATTTTAAATTACAGAATCAAGATGCTATCTCTGAAGCAAAAGCGAACATCAAAAAAGTCTTGGGAAATGAAATTTTGGTATTGGATAGAAAAGAGCAAAACTGCACCTTGTACCGTATGCTGAATACTGAAAATCTAGCCACGTATTTGATTTTTACCTTGGTGCTGATTATTGCTCTTTTTAATGTGGTTGGAGCGATTATCATGATGATTTTGGATAAACGCCAAAACTCAAAAACCCTGCATAGCTTCGGTGCCACGATACAAGAATTACGGAAGATTTATTTTATTCAAGGTGTACTGGTTACCTCCTTTGGTGGTTTAATAGGGGTAATACTGGGCTCACTTCTGGTTTTTAGCCAAATTTTATTCGGATGGGTACCCGTAACACCAAGTTTGCCCTACCCAGTAGAATTCAATGTCTTGAACCTACTTGTTGTTATAGGTACTATTGTGATTTTAGGTGTGATTTCTTCGAAAATCGCAAGCAGTAGAATCTCCAAAAAGTTACTGGAGGCCTAAACGAATTGATGGTCTCCGAAACGTACCAACACTTCATCAAAAGCATTGAAAACGTCTGCGGCATCGTCGCTGGTCACCATTTTCATGCGATATTCCTTGAAATGTGGGATTCCTTTGAAGTAATTGGTGTAATGTCTTCTGGTTTCAAAAACCCCAAGTTTCTCACCCTTCCAATCTATGGCCATTTGAAGATGTCTTCGCGCTGCGGTGACTCGTTCTTCCATGGTTGGCGGGGCTAAATGGGTTCCTGTTTCAAAAAAGTGTTTGACTTCCTTAAAAAACCAAGGATTCCCTATGCTAGCACGACCTATCATCGCGCCATCCAGTCCATATTCATCTCGCATTCTTACCGCGGCCTCAGGGCTATCTACGTCGCCATTTCCGAATACGGGGATAAACATCCTAGGGTTATTTTTTACCGCAGCAATCGGTTTCCAATCTGCGGAGCCTTTGTACATCTGAACCCGCGTTCTACCATGAATCGCTATTGATTTGATGCCGACATCTTGAAGCCTTTCAGCAACCTCAACAATTTTGATGGAGTCGCTGTCCCATCCCAATCGGGTTTTCACCGTCACCGGAAGCTTGGTTCGCTTTACGATTTCACTGGTCAGTTTGACCATTAACGGAATATCTCTTAAAATTCCAGCTCCCGCATTCTTGCAAACTACTTTCTTGACAGGACACCCAAAATTAATGTCTATAATATCAGGATTCGAGCGTTCTACAATATCCACCGCTTGCAACATGGAGTCTAGTTCAGCACCGAAAATCTGTATTCCTACCGGACGTTCTTTCTCGTAGATATCCAGCTTAATAATACTCTTTGCAGCGTCGCGAATGAGTCCTTCGGAAGAAATGAACTCTGTGTATACGACATCCGCACCCTGCTCTTTGCACAAGGCACGAAACGGAGGGTCGCTCACATCTTCCATAGGTGCCAAAAGCAATGGAAAATCAGGAAGTTGTATATCTGCTATTTTCGCCACAATCTTTTTTTCGAGGACGTAAAATTACAAAAAACAAAGATTATCAATAGGTTACTCGTCCACTAGACGATTTCTTTCGGTGTTGTCAATCCCCCTTTGGTTGTCTTGCAACCGAAAGTTGCCAAAGTTGTAAGTAAACCCGAAACGAATGAATTGTAGTTCCCTGCGACGGCGGTAAAAGTTATCTTGATTCAAATATCGCGACCTGTAGCTCGGAATATATTGTTCTAGCAAATCCTCAGCCGCCAATGAAAGTGTGATTCTATTGTCGAAAAGAGTCTTGCGCAAGCCTAACGTGAGATTCAACTGGTCATCCGATATATAGGACCCAAATAGGAATTGGGAAAGATAGGTCATCGTTAATTCTCCAGTGAAAGTACCGTCTTCACTTAGCGTTAAGTAATTTGCCAAATACCCATAAAAACCATCTACTTCTGCGGTAAATTCTACATCATTGCTTTCTGTTGCAAGAAACGTTTCTTCTTCATGAAACAATGAGGTGTAGGCATACAAAAACCACTGTGAAGTAATGTTTTTGCTCACCGTGAAATCAAACCCATACGATTTGCTTGCTAACACGTTTTGTTTCAACTCCCGCAAGGTGCGGGCATCATTATCCTGAAAAACTAAATACGTGATATTTTCTCCGTTGTCTCGGTAGTAAAGTCGAAGAAATAGGTGCTATTAAGCGTGTAGTTAATATTGAAATTATTGGAAAAGCTTGGAAAAAGCCCTGGGTTCCCTTCTTCAAAATCGTTCTCATTGTAGAAAAAACGAAATGGGTTTAAGTCATTATACTTTGGTCGTTGAATCCCTCGATTATAATCAAACGCAAAACTGTTTTTTTCCGAAGGAGAGTATAGAATGTTGACAGAAGGAAAAGGTTCGAAAAAATCTTGGGATGTCGTTTCACCCAATGCAGCTGAAACCCCTGTTGCTTGGGTCAATTCTCCTCGTAAACCCAACTTGACAGACCATTTTTCCCAGTCTTTCAAGTAACTCGCATAAATAGCATATACCTCTTCGTCATAATCAAAAACATCAGACTGCGATTCATCTACCGTATTGCTGCTTCCAAAAAAATCATCAAAAATGAGCTGATTTTCAGATTGAACCTCCGAACGTTTGATTCCCGCTTCAATGGAACCACTTTCCAAGGGCATTGCAAAATCAATTTGGGTTGTGAAAATATTAATGTCTTGGTCGGAGCTGGCATTAAACCCAAAATCTCTTAAAAAAGTGCCCGTAGCATCAAAATAGTCTGATGACAGTTGTTGGAAGAATTCCCCTTGGTAATCGGTATAGTGCACATTAAAGTTGAATTGCGCGCCTTCTTTTTTTAGTCTATGAATGTAGCTGGCATCCAAGCCAATATTCCTATGGTTTAAATCTGATAGGTTTCGGGTTGTAAATGTTGAATCCAATATTTGTTGCCCATTGAAAATCTCGGTGTTAAGCTTCGTATTTTGGTCCTCATCTGGATTTAACACTAGATTTCCTGTAAAGTTCAATGTATTCCTATCATCAATATCATAATCTGCAATGACTGTAGCATTATGAGTCAAGGCGGAATTGATTTGCTCGTACTGCGTATTCCATGTCGAGCTTGTTGTAAGGTCTTCTTCAAAGAAATTAATCCCCTTCGTTGTTTTAACTAGGTCCTTTCTATTGGTAAAGCTATAGTTCGCAAAGAGGTTTAACTTGTTGGTTTTGAAGTAATGGCTCATTCCCAAAGTAGATTTCGGGAATACTGCCTGCGTAAAATTTCCATTAATGCTTCCCTTGTATCCCGGAACCAAAGGTTTGTTGGTCTTTATGTTCAAAACAGGACCAGAGTCGGCATCAAATCCCGCAGAAGGATTGGTAATCACCTCAACAGCACTCACATTGTTCCCCGAAAAACCCTGCAGCAACGCTTGAATTTCATTGCCAGTGAGTTGTACCCTTCTATCATTGATAAAAACCGTGGCTTCCTCGCCTCGAATCAATAGACGCGATTCGTTGGTGATTACTCCAGGAGTACTTCGCAATATGTCCCAAGAACTACCTTCTGCCACAACGGTATTTTCTACATTGAATATCAATCGGTCAGGCAGACGGCTAATGGTGGGTTTTTTTCCGCGAACGATTACTTCGCTCAGTTTTGTGGAATTAATTACAACCAAAGCGCCAATTGAAATGGTTTTTTGAACATCCAGCGCAATGGTTTCACTGGTGTTTTCGATGAAACTTGCCTGTAGATAATATAAATCTGGCGAGACCTCATCCAATAGAAATGCACCCCATTCATCAGACGCTGTTCCCTTTACAAAGATAGAATCAGAGACAGTCAATAAAACGATGTTTGCAAACGGAATGGGTTCATTGTCTTGGTCCACTACCTTTCCTGAAATTTCAAAGGTTTGGGACCATATGGGCTGAAACGCTAAAAAAGCCAAAAAAAGGAAAAGAATTGCGCGCTTCATTTGAGTTTGGGGTCAGGGTACCAAATCTAATAAATTATTTTAGAGTGCTGCGGAATGCCTTTTTCTATTCGTCGGAACGTTCTTAAAAGGTGTTGAAAACAGCTATATTTGCAGTCAACGCGAAATGACGAAAACGACAGCGTAGTATTGGTATGAAAAAGATTCGCAATTTCTGCATTATTGCCCATATTGATCATGGGAAGAGCACCTTGGCCGATAGACTTTTGGATTTTACAGGTTCTGTCTCCGACCGGGAAAAGCAAGACCAGTTGTTGGACAATATGGATTTGGAACGAGAGCGTGGCATTACCATTAAAAGCCATGCGATTCAAATGGAGTACGAGCATGAAGGAGAAACCTATATTCTTAACCTGATTGACACACCAGGTCACGTGGATTTTTCATACGAAGTTTCACGTTCTATTGCTGCCTGTGAAGGGGCTTTGTTGGTCGTTGATGCAGCACAAAGCATTCAGGCACAAACCATTTCCAATCTGTATTTGGCATTGGAAAACGATTTGGAAATTATTCCTGTACTGAACAAAGTTGACCTCCCAAGTGCAAATCCTGAAGAGGTAACGGATGATATTGTTGACTTATTGGGTTGTGATGCCGAAGAAGTGATTCCTGCCAGTGCCAAAACGGGAATAGGGATAAAAGATATTCTCACCGCAATTATTGAGCGCGTTCCCGCCCCGGAAGGAAATCCTGATGAGCCACTACAGGCCTTGGTTTTTGATTCGGTTTACAATCCTTTCCGGGGAGTAGAAACCTATTTTAGGGTCATTAACGGGAAAATCAAGAAAGGACAGAAAATTAAATTCGTTGCTACCGGAAAAGATTATTATGCTGATGAAATTGGTACGTTGAAACTTACCCAAGTACCTAAATCAACCATTTCTTCAGGAGATGTGGGTTATCTCATTACGGGTATCAAAGACGCTCGTGAAGTAAAAGTAGGTGATACCATCACCGATACGGATAATCCAACCCAAAATGCCATTGAAGGTTTTGAGGATGTAAAGCCCATGGTATTCGCTGGAATCTATCCCGTGGACACCGAAGATTTTGAGGAACTCCGCTCTTCTATGGAAAAGCTACAGCTGAATGATGCTTCCCTGGTGTTTGCGCCTGAAAGTTCTGCAGCATTAGGTTTTGGTTTCCGTTGTGGATTCTTGGGTATGCTGCATATGGAAATCATCCAAGAGCGTTTGGAACGAGAGTTCAATATGACGGTAATTACCACGGTACCTAACGTAAGCTACCATGCGTTCACGACCAAGGATAGAGAAACCCCTTTGATTGTAAACAATCCATCTGATTTACCGGACCCTTCGACGGTTGACCGTGTAGAGGAGCCCTACATCAAAGCCACGATTATTACGAAATCGGATTTTGTCGGAAACGTGATGTCCCTTTGTATTGAAAAAAGAGGTCAAATCACGAATCAAACCTATCTAACCACAGAACGGGTAGAGCTTATTTTCGATATGCCCTTGGCTGAAATCGTTTTCGATTTTTACGACCGATTGAAAACCGTTTCAAAAGGCTATGCTTCTTTTGATTACAGCCCCATAGGGATGCGAACCTCAAAATTGGTGCGTGTCGATATTCTTTTGAATTCCCAGCCCGTTGATGCCTTATCCGCATTGGTTCACTTTGATAATGCCCACACCATTGGTAAAAAGATGTGTGAAAAGTTGAAGGAGCTGATTCCGAGACAACAGTTTGATATTCCTATTCAAGCAGCCATCGGTTCGAAAATTATTTCCAGGGAAACCATTAAAGCCTTGCGCAAGGACGTAACCGCAAAATGTTATGGAGGTGATATTTCCCGTAAGCGAAAGCTGCTCGAAAAACAGAAAAAGGGTAAAAAACGAATGCGTCAGGTAGGGAATGTTGAAATTCCACAGCAGGCATTTATGGCGGTCTTGAAATTGAATGACTAACGATTTGTCGGTCATCAAAACAAGTCTTTTCAGATTTTATAAGGTGCGGTTAATTCATCAAACCTTTATTTCGGTTGACGAAAGCTGCTTTCTGGATTAAGCGTCCTCCATGATTTTGCCTAAATACACCAACTTATGTCCTTCCGCTTTTGGTGTAAATTCTTTGTAGTCGTTCGGCATAATGTTGATTTTCCCGTCGGGAGATTTGGTGAAAATTGGGATAATATCTGAATCGTTTTCCGCCTCATCAATTAGGGTATCGTAATGCTTCTTATCCTTGATATCGATTTCATTGATGGAAGGATACTTTTCTGCCGTCTCGAGTAATCGAATAAAATCATAGGACGGAGAGAACAATCCTTTTTCAGGAAGTGTTGCCGGATGGTTGATTTCTTCCGTGCTCGCCAAACGAAACGCTCCATTTTCACCAAACTGCTTTTCGAATTTTTTAATGGCAAAAGCATTGATGTCTGCGTTCCCCGTTAAACTGATAAGGTAGCCTACGTCGTTCAATTCGATATTATCAGTCAGTGCATCTGAATAAATGTTGGCGGTTAACGCTTCCAGTCCTGATTTTTTGGCTTTATCTACATTGGATTGGTTATTGTCGATAAGCACCACATGGCGATTATTCTTTTTGAGATAGTTGCCTATCAATCGGGAAACTTTGGACGCTCCAATAATCAAAATACCCTCCGATTTGGTCAAGAACACCCCTATCATTTTGGCGAACATACGCGCTGTAGTGGCGTTTAATAAAACCGTGCCCAAAACAATCATAAAGACTAAAGGGGTAATGTATTCCGCACCAGGCTCTCCTTTGGCTAATAGCTTTGACCCAAACAGCGAAGCGATTCCCGCAGCCACAATACCTCTAGGGCCAACCCATCCAATAAACAAGCGTTCATTCCACTTTAGGTCCGATCCTTGGGCGCTCAGAAATACTCCGAGGGGTCGAATAATAAACACGATGATGGCGAATAAGGCTAGGGATTTCCAATTATAAATCAGGGTAACGTCTGAAATATTGATGTTCGCGGCCAACAGAATGAATAGGATAGAAATCAATAAGACACTAAGGGATTCTTTAAAATAGAGCAGTTCCTTCAAGTTCGGAAGATTCATATTCCCCAAAACCATACCCATAACCACTACAGCCAACAGACCCGATTCATGCGCAAATAAATCTGACTCCACAAAAACCAAAAGGACCACTGAAAGGCTTACCACATTCAACAAATAATGCGGGATAAAATCTTTTTTGATAGCAAAGGCCAATGCGTGGGCAAACGTAAATCCAAAGGTTGTCCCGAACAAAAGTATCTTCCCAAATTCGATAAGTGCAGTTTTGGTGAAAGCCTGTCCTTCACCTACACTTATAAATTCAAAGACCAATACCGCGACCAAGGCTCCAATCGGGTCAATGAGAATTCCCTCCCATTTCAATACGGTGGAAACATCTTTTTTAAGCGGGATGTTTCTCAAAATTGGCGCGATTACCGTTGGACCCGTTACAATAATAAGTCCCGAAAACAAGAAAGAAATCTGCCAAGACAGCTCAAAAATGTAATGGGCGGCCACTCCGGCACCGAAAAAGGTAACCACGGTTCCTAGCGTAATCAACTTGGTTATGACTGGACCCACATTAGAGATTTCAGCCCTTTTCAAAGTAAGCCCTCCCTCAAATAAGATGATGCTTATAGCGAGCGAAACAAAATTGTACAGTCCTTCTCCGGGAAAAAGCCCTTTTTCACCATTCCAAATGGGTTCAATGAGTTTAGTGCCATCTTCGGTGTATAGTGTGGCTACTGGACCTACCATAAGTCCAATAAGAATCAACGGTAGAATTGCGGGTAATTTCAAGCGCCAAGCAAACCACTGCGCTATGATTCCCAAAATAATGATTCCCGCAAGCTCTATCATTCCCGGTTTTTTTTGTTAAAATAGGGCTTTTCTTTCAATGTATTCCGTTCTAATGAAGGTGGTTTTCCAGTTCCCAAGTGTAAAATTTAGTGTAGCCGCTTTTTTGTTAAAAAACGGCCAATAATGTTGAGGATTAGACGCCTATCCTGAAAGCTTTTCTTATTTTGCGAATCTTTGTCTACTATTCATGAGGCTTTACCCTATAGAGACCGGTAATTTCAAATTAGACGGGGGTGCCATGTTCGGAGTGGTTCCAAAATCCATTTGGACGCGAACGAATCCCGCAGATGCCAACAACATGATTGATTTGGCCGCAAGATGTCTTTTAATCGAAGAAGGAAATCGCTTGATTTTGGTGGACACAGGCTTGGGCAACAAACAATCTGATAAATTTTTTGGCTACTATTACCTTTGGGGAGACCACTCTTTGGACAATTCCCTTGAAAATTATGGTTTCCATCGCGATGATATAACTGACGTCTTCATGACCCATTTGCATTTTGACCATTGTGGTGGAAGCATTCAATGGAACAAAGACCGAACTGGGTACGAGCCTGCTTTCAAAAACGCCACTTTTTGGACCAACCCCATGCATTGGGATTGGGCCACAAAACCCAATGCAAGGGAAAAAGCGTCTTTTTTGAAAGAAAATTTGTTGCCTATGGAAGAAAGTGGGCAACTGCGTTTTGTGGATGTTCCAGACGGGCATTTTGCTTCAAATAGCGCATTGGATTTTGGCATTCGCTTCGTAAACGGACATACCGAAAAACAAATGCTTCCCACCCTAAAATATCAAGACAAAACCGTTGTTTTCGTAGCGGACTTAGTCCCCACCGTAGGGCATATTCCGCTACCCTATGTTATGGGGTATGATACCCGTCCCCTATTAACTCTTGACGAAAAACGAATTTTTTTGGATGAAGCCGCTGAAAACGGTTATTATCTGTTTTTTGAGCACGATGCTCACAATGAAATATGCACCCTAAAACAAACCGAAAAGGGAGTACGGTTGGATGCGGTGCACCGATTTGATGAAATTTTTACTTCCTAATACTGTTCAAAACAGAAATATTCATTTATATGATTTTTAAGCAAATTAAGATTTACCTCACTTCCATAGCGGCTGGAATTTTCTTGATGGGTTGTGGAGCCACTGCCTTGGTTTCCACACCTGTAGAAAATATTGATGCGATCCCCCTTAAAATTTCAGAGCTATCCAAAGCTGAAAAAGAAAATTGGGGACATCTCGATTTGGTTTCCGATACCATTCCGGGCATGAGTGTTGACCGTGCTTATGCGGAACTTATCAAAAACAAAAAAGGGAAGAAAGTTGTAGTAGCCGTAGTAGATTCAGGCATCGATTTGGAACATGAGGACTTGGACGATGTGCTATGGACCAACAAAGACGAGATTCCTAACAATAAAAAAGATGATGATGGCAATGGATATGTTGATGATATTCATGGCTATAATTTCCTTGGCGAGTCGTACAACGAGCAATTGGAATATGTGCGCATGCTGCGCTTGAACATGGGTGATGCCGCTACTCGCGCAAAAGCGCAATTAAAGTTGGATAAGGAATATCCAAAAGCACTTCAAAACAAGCAACAGTACGAGCAAATTCTACAAGTAGTAAAAAGTGCTGACAACATGGTCAAAGAGGCTTTGGGAAAAGACACGTACACTAAGGAAGATTTGAACACCATAGATGCCTCAACGGAACAAATGCAACAAAGCGTTGGGGTTTTAAAGCAGATGTACACCTTTGGTGATGACATTCCATCCGTAATCAAGGAACTTACCGAAGGGATTGAATACTTCACCGAAAGAGTAGACTACAATTTGAATAAAGATTTTGACGGCAGAAGCGTAGTTGGTGACAAACCCTACGATTTCAATAGTAAAGGTTATGGTAATGGTGACCCGAGCAACCGTGTGAAGTCCGAAAGTCATGGTACGCATGTTGCTGGAATCATCGCTGCGGAGAGAAACAATGGAAAAGGAGCTAATGGTGTAGCCAAAAACGTGGAAATCATGAGCTTGCGTGCCGTGCCCAACGGTGATGAATATGACAAGGATATCGCTAATGCGATTCGTTACGCAGCCGACAATGGGGCGAAAATCATCAACTGTAGTTTTGGGAAATCTTTTTCTCCCAATGCAGCTTGGGTGCATGACGCCATCAAATACGCAGCCAGCAAAGATGTACTTATCGTGCATGCAGCAGGAAATGACGGTGATGATTTGGACAATCCCGCAAACGAAAATTATCCAAACGACCACAAGAATACCGAGTCTGAATTCACGAATAATGTGATTACTGTGGGTGCTTTGACCAGCGCTTATGGTTCTGAATTGATGGCGAATTTTTCTAACTATGGCGCACGAAATGTGGATGTGTTCGCACCTGGCGCAAAGATTTATTCTACCATGCCTGGCAGTGAATATGAATTCCAGGGAGGTACTTCCATGGCGGCCCCTGCTGTTTCAGGAGTTGCTGCGTTGATTCGTTCGTATTATCCACAATTGAAAGCGTATCAGGTAAAACAAATCATCATGCAATCCGGTCTTGCTACCAAAGCAACCGTAGTGGTTGGTGGAGATAACGCAAACACCGCTCCTTTTGGTGAACTATCCAGATCGGGAAAAATGGTAAATGCATTCAATGCCTTGCTTCTTGCCGATAGTATTGTTCGCGGCAAAGCAACCTTGGAAAACAACACAAAATAGACATGAAAAACATCGTTCTCCCTGCGCTTTTCGCGCTTTTTGCATCGCAGTTAATAGGACAGTCAACTTCATATTGGCAACAACATGTGAACTATACCATGTCCATCGATATGGATGTTGAAACCTTCCAATATGAGGGAACTCAGGAGTTGGTTTATACCAACAATTCACCTGACACTTTAAATCGTGTATACTATCACTTGTTTTTTAATGCCTTCCAACCAGGAAGTCAAATGGATGCAAGATTACAAAGTATAGCCGACCCTGATAGTAGGATGATTGAAGCAGGAAAAAGTCGAATTGCAAGCTTAACCGATACGGAAATAGGATATCTGCATGCCAATACCCTGAAGCAAGATGGACAGGACGTTTCTTTTCAAGAAGAGGGTACGATTTTGGTAGTTGATTTGGCAAAATCGATA
>JBCBPD010000076.1:0-17169 GCA_039820925.1 Bacteroidota bacterium
CATCGCGGAGCCCGCTCCCAAATCAGAGCGGAACATCACACCTGCCTTCGCCCATGAATCCGTCGATTCCATCGACAGTACACGGGCCACTATCTCACCATCCCCCTCTAGGGTGCTGTAGGCGTAATGGAACTCGTCCGAAGTGCCCCAGATATCCGAACCGGAACCTTCTATCTCATATATGCCCGTAGCAGCGTCATAGCAGGAACTGCCCGTTTGGCCCACTCCACCAATGTCCTGTGAGGCCCAAGGTGAGGCCAAGGAGTCGCAACCTCCGCTGGAACTGCCCGTTACCGTTATCGTTACCGTGTCGCTGTCAGATAGGCCCTCCGCGTCCGTTACCGTCAAGGTCGCCGTGTAGCTGCCCGCTGCCGTATAGGTGTGCGAGGGGGACGTACTCGAACTTCCGTTCCCGTCGCCAAAGTCCCAACTGTAGCTGCTGATGCCCGTATCGTCCGTCGAACCGCTGCCATTGAAGTTTACCAACAACGGGAACGTGCCCGACAAGGGACTCCCCGTAGCGTTCGCAACAGGGGGTTGGTTTCCATTGGGGTCATTTACCGTTAAATTGATAAAATCAATGCATCCTTCTTCGGAAATTAATTTATATGTTCCGCTATCAAGAGATGTAACTTGTCCTAAACTGTAATTATCACGTACTGTTTGGCCGTTAGGCAATTCAATTTCCACAGAAATCGTATTAGGCAGCATACTTAATACTACCTCAGTCCCTGCTTCTACGGTAAGGTCGTTTTGACCGCTTTGCCAAACACCATTAAGGCGATACTCCGGAATGATTTCAGTTTCACAATTTTCACTGGAGATTTCCAAACGCAAATCGATGACCGTGGAACAACCTCCCGTAGTGGTTAAAGCAAACTGTCCAACATTTGAACGGTCAATTAAACCGTCGTTGCGTTCCGGATTGTTGAAATGATAGACGTGAGTATCAATTTGATAAGCCCCTTCGGCCGTCAAACGGCTTGTGCTGTTTACAGAAGAAAACGTTGGGCCGTCATATTGTGGTGTCGTGATAAAATATTCTCCGGCATAGTTCTTTGCCCGAATAAAAACTTGGCTTCCTTCAAGAGCTTCAATCACATTGCCTTCGCGCCATTCCCCATTTGGGCCAATTTTATACTCAGGAACAATCCTTTGGGTTGAACAATCTGAGATTCCAGGGACATTGGAAATCAATCCCAAATTATAAATAGATTGGATTTCTGTTGAGGAGAGTGCCTTTTTATAGATGCGAAAATCATCAATGCGACCATCCACTTCATCTGTAATTCCACTTCGGTTACCATAGGGTACCACCGGTAAATTAGTTCTGTGCTCGTAAAATCCAGAAATAGTGAAACGACTGTTTGGTGAGCTATCATTTCGCAATCTGATTTTACCTCTTATCGGCTTGCTGCAAATTTCAATACCGTTGGAATACAATTTGGCGTCTCGGCCGTCATAGGTTACTGCAATGTGCATCCATTGATTCAACGGGGCGTGTCCGGCATAACAATCGACAAACCCATCAGTCGTACCAAAAGACCACTTTAATAGGGAATTGTGAAACCCAGCAAAAATTGCGGGATAGTCATGGGCGAACACCGCCACGTTAGCAGGCTTTCCGGTTTGCGTGACAATACTACCAGAGTCACGCCAAACCCATGCGGTTACGGTTACAGCATCTTCGAGTTGAGCAATATTGTTATTGTAAGGAAGTTCCAGTAATGTATTTGATGTATGGAATTTACCGTCCAACTCAAGTGCATCACCAAAAACGCCAGACGCATTCCATTGATGGTCATTTGCGGTAACAGCTGAGCCGTTATCGTCTCTTTGCACCACTGTGAAGTCGTTACTTCCAGAACTATCGGAAACGGTAATTCCAGAATTTTCTTCAAAATCAAGTTGTACTAAAAGGTCATTGTTTTGTGAGTCTTGAAGGCCTTGACCAATTTGGATGGTCTCCGCAATTGAAGGGACTCCGTTGGAATCCATTGCAAATAACATGTAGTAGCCTGGAGGTAATAGATTTCGATTTGGAATATTTACCGTATAGGATTGCCCAAAAGAACTAAAGGAAACGGGGATGCGACGCTGTTCATTGTTCGTGCTGTGCGTTGCCGCAGAAAACCGCACCAAACTAAAGGATTGAATCCCTGTACTTCCAGTTACTGGAATGGAGGTGTTATAGTTAGCTACAGAAGGAGCGCTAATCACCGGTCTCTGAGCCAAATTACCTCCAGAATCAAACAAGTAGGATGGACTATAAATCTCCGCATCGAAGTGATTCACACAACCGGGAGTTGAATCGCAAAGTCCTCCGCCGCCAACGAAAACCCGACCATCTACCATCAAAATAGCGACACTATGATAAGTTCTTGGTGTTTGCATACCTGCAACCGCGGTCCATGAATTGGTAGTTGGGTCATACAATTCGGCTGTTAGCCTTGCACCCGTATCGGTAAACAAAGATGCGTCACTTAAACCACCGGTCACCAAAACCTGTCCATTTGGTAGCACTGTACTATTATGCATTGTACGGGCAAACGCAAGGCTATTACTCGTAGCAGTAACTATTGGGTTATTCCCGTACCCGCCATTGATATCAATAACATAACTGGTATTGTTCGCAGGGTCGCCATCATCATAGGACACAGCTCCTCCTACCTTAAGAATTTTTCCTATATCGAACATCACGGTTGTGCCTTTCATCGAAAAGCTGTCGTTTCCGCGAGGTCCTGCGCCAATCATGGTACCGTTACCAGAAGTGTTAATCCAGTGCATTTGTTGACTTGGTCCTGCATGGAAAAGGTTTCCATCAGGTGCTGGCCACAACCAAATATGGTTATCTGCTCGATACAATGGACTTTGGGAATCCCCCAAAAGGTCATTGAAGGTGTAGAAGTCATCACCTTTAATTCCAGGAAGCAGTTGCCAACCTGATGTACTAGTCCATATCTCGGCGTCCCGATTGGTCCAAGCACCGCCACTCCAGGAGCCTCCAACTGTAAAAACGGAGCCATTTGAAAGGGTGACATTACCTTGATATCCCCGAGGAATATTCATTTCGTCTGCGACACTCCAAACCCCAGTTCGCCAGTCATAAATGCTGGTACGTTCACTACTGGTACCCCCAGCAGCTAGGATTCGGCCATCTGCCAGGTTATTAATCCCGGGGCAGAACATATCGTGGTCGGTATTCGATGTGAATTCCCCAAGTGCTTGTCCATCCGTACCCACAAAAGGGTCGAACAACTCGGTAAATGTGGCGCCATCGCCATTACTAATAAAGGTATTCCGAAATTGTGAAGACCAACAAATCAATCGTCCGTCGGGAAGATTCGCTACTGCCACAGGCACAATACCAAAGGGGACTGGGTCACTCCATCTCCCATTCGTACTTTCATTTTGCCCAAAAACACCACACGTCCAACCCAGCAGCAGCCAACAAATGCTGCGGAAGTTTTCTAACTTCATTCCTTAATTTTTTAGAAAAATGTAGGATTCGGGGTTGGGGGAAAATTATTGAGACGAAAGTAGCGAATGGGACCATCCGGTGGATACGCCCCATTATACAATTCGATGAAGTGTGCATTTCATCGATGAAACCTAAATATGCCTTGGAAGAGGAGAAAGACTAGTCAGTTTTGGACTAGAATTGCCACCATTTTTTCTTACTAATTCCGTAACCGTAGCCATATTTACCGCCATACCCAAGATTTCCTTCTTTCACATCATTTACTACGAAGGACAATCCGTTGAGTTTACCTTCCTTTTGAAGACTAATGGGGAAATCAACCACTTTGGTCTCGGTAACTCCCGCACGAGTGACGTAAATGGTGTGGTTTACATAAGGACTGATTAATAAAGTATCGGTTACGAGCATTAGTGGTGCACTATCGACAATAACGTAGTCATATTCATCGGCAACTTCGGCCAACAAGTCTTTCATTCTATCGCTCATCAAAAGCTCAGAAGGATTGGGAAGAATCTTACCGGAATAAATAACATCAATGGTGTTATTGTATACCAACATGGGTTGAATCAACTCCTTGACAGTTACGTCCTTGTCCATTAAATACTCAGAAAGACCAATGCTTTTCTTTTTGGCGGAACGTCCAAGATGGTCTACATTTTTATCTGTAAAGAAGGTATAGATTTTCGGATTTCGAATATCTGCTCCAATCAGAAGTACTTTTTTGTTGGTAGAAGCGAAAATCATTGAAAGGTTGGTAGACACAAAGGTTTTTCCTTCTCCAGAAACACTGGAAGTAACCAACACCACATTGTTTTTCTCGACTCCTTTTTTGGATTTAATGAGATAATCCAAATTGGTTCGCAGTATTCTAAGAGATTCTGCAAGAACGGACCTATCGTTATCGTCAATAAACTTTTTATCTGCTTTGTTCAGTCTTGGTAACTCAGCCAAAACAGGGTAATCCAAAACTTCTTTTTCCAATTCAGACTTGCTGTGGATTTTGTTATCCACCATTTTGTAGCCGTAAAGGGTTCCAAAGGGTAACAAGAACCCTAAAATCAATGAAGCCAGGTAGACCTTTAATTTGTTTGGAGAAACAGGCTGGTCATCATTTAAATAACCGCTATCAATCACTTTTGATTTTGGTGCAGTTGACGCCAAGGCCACCTGAGATTCTTCTCGTCTTTGTAAAAGGAACAAATACAAAGATTCTGTAGTTTCTTGTTTCCGTGTAATGTCGCGAAGTGCCCTTTCATTGCGGGGAGCGGAATAAATCCGGCTATTAATCCTAGACTGTTGGCTGCTCAAGCTGTTTACCGTCAAGGATAGGTTATTTGACATCGTGTTCAAACTAGAACGAAGGCTATTCTTCAAGCCATTTAGCTGTTCATCCAAGCTTACAATCATAGGGTTCTTTTCATTAGAACTCTTTAACAAGCGCTGTCTTTCTTGAATCAACTGGTTATACTTCGCTGTTGTATTCGCAATAGATGGGTCAGATAAACCAATGTTCGAAGGTAAGGTTTGGTCGTTACGGGATTGTGTATCCACCAAATCGCGCATGGAAGATGCAATGTTCAATTGATTCCTAGCATTTTCCAGTTGTTGTTGGTTTTCCGCACCAACATTTAGGTTAATACTAGCCTGGCTTCTGATATCAGCCAGTCCCCTATCTGTTTTAAACTCTTCAGCGGATTGGTCAACATCCGAAAGATTTGAATAGATATCGGCAATTCGTTCATTAATAAAGGAGAAAGTCCGGTCTGCTATCGCTTTCTTATCGTCAATGGCATTTTGGTTGTACACTCTTATCAATCCATTCAGGATGTCAATTCCTTTTTGTTCGTTTGGATGCTCTATACTCAAATTGATAATCTTGCTGTACTCGTCATCCGTACTAATTTTTACCAGACCCTTATAGCCTAAAGCCACGTCAGCAATCGGCCTTACACTGATTTTGATAATGGCATTTCGATAACTTGGGTATACATCCAAATCTGGTGTAATGATAAGGTCGCCTATGGAAGTAGTGATGTTTTTTCCAAAAGCTTTGGTCTCGAACTTATCGTTTTCTTCAACTTTGAACTTAAAGCTCGATTTGGAATCCAACTTTAGAAAACAACTAAAGGTAGACTGGTAAATCACCGTATCTGGCGCCAAGAAATTCACCTTAATAGGGCTTGGTCCGTAGATTTCACTGTCTTTTATGTCTCCAAGTTCCGTTAGGACCACATTACTTTTCATATTGCGCACCACTTCGATGAAGTTGGTCCTAGAGTTCAAAATTTCGATTTCATCTTGAACCTCACCCGATTTTCCTGCCAAAAAGTCCAAATCTTTAAAGACGGCGAGCTCTGGAGAAGCTCCCTTCTCTTCCAAAACTTGGATTTTGGCCTTCATTTCATACTTCGGTGTTGCGTACCTGTTGTACAGATAGGCGAAAATGAAGAACATGACTACAGACACTACAAACCAATACCAATATTTCAGGTAAGAAAATAGAATGTCCTTAAAATCGGTTTCGTTGGAGTTACCAGACCAAGTTTTGCTCATGATTGTATGTCCTTCTGATTCTAGTTTCGAGTCAAAATAAGTACTGTTGAAGTAATCAGTACGGAAGCAATGGAAACGGCAATGGTAGCCCTATTATCCAATGCGGAAGAAGTAATCGCAGATTGATTTGGTTCTACATAGACCACATCATTCTGGGTTAAATAATATACTGGTGAATTCAAAGCTTGCTTTGAAGTCAAATCAATTCTGTTGTATACTTTGGTGCCATTGAAGTCGCGAATCACCAAAACATTTTCTCTTTTTCCTTTAATGGTCAAATCATTGGCGAGACCGATGGCTTCCAAGATTGTAATTTGCTCTCCATTTACCGGATAAGTCCCTGGTCTATTTACCTCACCTAGAACGGTTACGGTAAAATTCTTTAAACGAATATTGATAATTGGGTCCTTGAGATAGTCGGTCAATTTATCTTTTAAAAGGTTTTTGGTTTCTTCTGGAGACAACCCTTCAATTTTAATAGCACCTAAAACAGGAAAGTCAATATTCCCATCTTTGTCAATGATATAGTCTACTTGTTCTGGACGGATACCACCCTCTTCGGCTCCTTTAAAAAGGTTGAAGGGAATACTAGCTTGTTGGTCCAAGGTTGAAACATGAATGCTTACCACATCATCTACTTTGAACTTGTAAGCATAAATATCTTCACTGACAATAGTTTCAAAATTGGAAGCATCTTGAAAGTAAACAACGTCTTGTTTTGAGGCACACGACGCTAAGAAAACTACGGTCAATACCGCAACTACGCACTTTTTCATATGGTTCTTCATGCTAAAAAGGGGTAAAAACTATTAATTTGAGTTTGAGGTTTGTAATTTGATGATTTTACGATAGGGTGCTTTTTGTACGTACAATGTATGAAGATTCTCCCAATGCCCTTCACCAAATGCGTGAATGAGTTCAAAAACAGGAGTGAAATCCTCTTCATTGAACAACTGATTCAAACAAATACTTTCTATTTTCTGCTTTAATTCTTCTTTGCAGAGGTTAAGGGACTCCTCCTCAGCTTTTAGGGATTGGGACAAAGTCAATGTTTTGCATTTCACAAAATCCTCATAATCGGTAACATTGTCTGAAGAACCTGTATTGGCTTCAACCATTGATTGACTTCCTATCCTTGACCAGTGGTTTTTTAGGGAACTCAAAACATTTTTTGCTACGCTTACCCCTATTTTAGGCGTAAAATATACGTACTTACTGTCCACCATATTCTTTGCTCCCAAAGCCAAAAGAAGATATGCCGTATCTGTTTTGGTTACAATCAATTCCTTAACGTCTGTTGGCCGCTGGTCTTTGCCTTTAATAAAAGACCACTGCTGTACCGAGGTTTCATCAGCAAAAACCCTATCCATTCGTAATGCACGAAACTCAGTATGCTTCTTCTTGCTGATGCCATTCAAACTATTGATGTATAATTCCGAAAGGCGTTTTCCAACGTGTAAATTCGTTGAAGGCATTATGGCTTCTGCATGGGAACAGAATACAAAACGTTCTACATTAAAGTCCAAAGCAAGGTCCGCGATAATTTTCGTGGCCATAACGTTGTGCTTGACGGCCTTGTTGAAATTATCTTCAAAAAATTCATCAAAATTATTCCCCGCGGCGTGGATTACCACTTTAGGACTATACTCCTTAAATATTTTTTTGAGAGAGTCTCTTTCCTTGACATCCGTAAGCTTTGGCACAACATGCTGTTTGGCGTCATCATCCATAATGGCCATTGTACCACGAAGGGCTGCTTCTGAATTATCCACCAAAATGATACGCGCTTGACTTCCTAGTCCAAGAAGCTGCTTGACCAACTCTCGGCCAATCAAACCTCCTGCCCCTGTGATTAGAACGGTTTTATTTTTATAATTAGAAACGAAGTCCTTTTTCATAGACGACGTATCCAACATGTTTGGGAAGAGATATTCCTTTCTTAAGGGAGTGAAAACAAAATCTTCCTCTTGGGTTGTCGAGGTTTTTGTGTTATCCTTTTTAAAAACCAGATGAAGGGATTTGTTCAGGTTCAGATATTTGGGAACCGTAGCCCAAAGTCTTTCTGTCTCGTGCGGACGAATATTCAAGTAAACTTTCTGAATACCCAATTCTTTTAAATCGGTTTCAGATAACTTTTTTTTTTGGTTTTTCTCGTTGAGATTGTTTTGGAAGACGTTGGAGTACTCCTTTTCCTTAAAGGCTTCCATGTAAGTATCCAATTCTTCGATTTGCGAATCAAAATCGTGAACAAACAACACTTTGGCGGTTGGACGCAGCTTTTTCTTAAGTGCGATAATCAAACGCTTATATAGGAAGCGTGAAGCTACCAAGGCCGAGAAACTTAATATACTATGTACAATAATGATGGAAAGGGGAACCATAAAATCCTCTTCCATAATCAGCTTACCATTAATGACCACAAGAATGATAGTCAAAATGTTAGCCAAACATATGGCATTGAAGATACTGTACACTTCACGTATGCGGTCATACTTTACTACTCCTTTATATATACCTATGGATAGGAATATCAAAGAGGTTAAAGCCACCACCACGGGTAACTGTATCAACATGCGATGGTTAATGATGTCTGGGACAATCATAGAACACAGCACGTACGATAAGATAAAGGACATTCCGGTTAGCAGCACGTCAATTAAGAACATCAAACCGAGGGGGAACAGTTTTTCGCTAAATAATTTTTGCTTCTGCATAGAAATTGAGGTTGCAGTCTCAAAAGTAGGACAATTGATAGGTGCCAAGGTTTAAAAGAATCTACTTTTCGGTAAAGACCTGAAAAAATCGGATGTTTGAATTAAAAAATGATATTAACCCCTTTTTTGAATGAAAATTTGGAATAAAAATAAAGGGATTATACTTGCACTTGTAAAAGCTCGTTGTAGACATAGACAAAACAGTCCATGGCCGGTAAAAACATTATAAATACTGTAGAAAGGAAGTCTATCCTATTGTTGGGAGACCTCTTGATTTTGTTTTTCTCCCTGAAAAATTTCGTTCTGAGAGCCATAGATTATCAGAATGAAGATAATTTCTACATACAAATTGCGATTTTTAGCATTGGGGTCGTAAACTATTTCACCATCGCTTATGTTCTCGACATTTACAATCTAGAAAAGAATCCTACTTCGCTCACCAATTCTGTAATGCGGGTTTTTTCAATTGCATCTTTGTTTACCGTACTACAGATTGCCATAACCACCTTAGTATTTGACTTTGCCTATTGGAGACTTCATTTGATAGTTTTTGTTGCTTTCTTTCCAATACAACTCGTATTATGGCGATTGCTTTTCGACTACGTATTCAAATTCGTACCCACCTCAAAAAATGTCTTGTATATATATGATAGGACTACCAAGGATACTTTGGATGAGAATATCAACTCCATTAATGGAGACGATATAGAGACCTATTATAATGTGGTTTCTACCTATATGAACGAAGACACGCCCTCCTTTGAGAATTTAGAAGCTCTTAATCGGAAAAACATTGACACTTGGATTATCAATACTCGGAACTACAACCACTTTTCCAAGGAAATGGAGAACTTAATGGTACAATCCCTTTTAGGCGGTAAAGAAATCATTACCTATACTTCTTTCTACGAAAATGTATACGAGGCATTGCCCATTAAATCGCATAATGATAGTCTTTATGAGGTTTTACAGCTGAAAAACCGAAAAATTCGATACATCCAAAGTATAACAACTTTTGGGTTTAACTTTTTGCTCTCCTTACTAACCGGATTGGTATTTCTTCTTGTCGTTCCGTTCGTTTACTTGTTGAATTTTGCCTTCAATCCTGGCCCTTTGTTTTACACTCAGCTTAGAGTAGGTAAATATGGTAAGGAATACAAGATTTTTAAGTTTCGTTCCATGGTGGTTAATGCAGAGAAATCGGGTGCGCAGATGGCCGTAAAAAACGATGCTAGAATCACAAAGTTTGGAAAAATACTACGGAAGTTCAGGATAGATGAATTACCGCAAATCCTATCCGTTATAAGGGGTGACATGATTTTTATTGGTCCACGTCCAGAACGAAAAGTTTTTGTGGAAAAACTGAACGAGCTTACTCCTTTTTATGATGTACGCCATTTAGTGAAACCGGGAATCACGGGATGGGCTCAAGTAAAATTCAAATATGGCCAAAACTTGGACGACAGCATTCGAAAATTGGAGTATGATTTATATTACATTAAGAACAAATCTGTGGTTTTGGATGTAAGAATCATCTTTAAAACCCTTACTACAATACTCTTCTCCAGAGGCGTTTAGAAGCATTTTTGAACTACTTTTTTTCTAGAATCTTTCAGGTTGTTTTGAAAGTGTCGCTTGATACCTTGTTTTTCAACGTGAAAACACGTACTTGAACGTTTCTCTCTTGGAGGCTTTTTTTCATGATGTATTTTCGCGTTGGTTTACCCCCAACGAGAACACACTTTTGCAGCTATGAAAAAAAAGTATCTATTTTCTCTCACGGCATTATTGTTTTTTGGACTCACCGTCAAAGGCCAGAATTATGTGGAAGGCTCATGGAGTGACCCCATCGAGTTTGGGATTGTTCCCGTCGCTGTAGCTAATCTTCCTGATGGGCGACTATTAACTTGGTCTTCTCGCTTCCGATTTTCTTTTGCCGAGGTTAGCGATGGCGCCACCTTTACTGAGATTTTTGACCCTTTTATGGGAACCGACGGTCAAGCACTCGGAGAGTTTACCTCCAATACGGACCACGACATGTTCTGTCCAGGAATAAACAACTTACCGGATGGAAGAATCTTGTCAGCAGGTGGAGCTACCAGTGAACGTACTAGTATTTTTGACCCTCAAACCGGTTTGTGGTCAGTTGCTTCTGCAATGAACATTCCAAGAGGATATCAAGGCAATGTTACACTTTCAAATGGTTCGGTATTTACCGTAGGAGGTTCTTGGAGTGACTACAATAGCAACAACCCTAATAATCCGCTTCGCAATGGAGGGAAACATGCCGAACTCTGGTCACCCACAACAGGTTGGTTTATACTTCCAAATATTACAGGGGAAGATTTATACACAGGAAATGATGAACTTCTAGAATCCCAAGGTCTCTACCGAATAGACAATCATGTATGGCTATGGCCGGCACCCAATGGAAAGTTATTCCATGCAGGGCCAAGTGAAATGATGCATTGGATTGATACGGACGTTCCTGGTGGAGAAATTCTTGATGCAGGCATTCGCCAAGACCTTGGCGTGGGTGAGATAGATCAGTATTCTATGAAAGGAAACACTGTGATGTTTGATACCGGTAAAATTCTAAAAACTGGTGGAGCGCCGGAATATGGTGAAAACGCTTTAGGAACTGCCCCCGCTCGGAACAATTCTTTTGTCATTGATTTGAATGGCGTGAATTACGGTCAAAATCCAACGGTGACCTTCTCGGGAGACATGAACTTCGCAAGAACAATGCACAACAGTACCGTTTTACCTAACGGAGAAGTGCTGATTACAGGAGGTTTAGGTAAAGCAGCTGTTTTTACCGATGATACAGCCGTTTTAGGAGCAGAAATTTTTAATCCTAACGACAATAGCTGGCGTGTTGTTGCAGAAATGCAAGAACCTAGAACCTACCATAGTGTCGCGATTTTAATGACAGACGGCAGAGTCTTCGTTGGAGGCGGAGGTTTATGCAATCAAACAGATGGATGCGAAAATCATAGGAATGCAGAAATCTATAGTCCTCCATATCTTTTTGACAATACAGGTAACTTGGCGACGCGTCCTCAAATAACAAACGTTACTTCAACCAACCCGGAACTAGGTCCTTACGGAGATACTCAAGTAGATTACAACACATCGCTCGCGGTCACCACGGATGTCGCGGTTTCCGAGTTTTCATTGATTCGTTTTTCTGCCGCTACGCACAGCACTAACAATGAACAGAGACGTATTCCCTTAACCACCTCAACGGGCACAAACCATCTGCTTAACATTCCTGACAGAAACCTATTACCGCCCGGTTACTACATGTTATTTGCATTGGATGCAAATGGAGTTCCTAGTCTTGCTAGCACCCTCAAAATTGGAGATGCTATCCCCTTAACTGCTAATCCAAATCTTGTGTTGGATTTTAAGTTTGACGAAACTTCAGGAACATCCATAGCAGATAGCTCTGGCAACAATAACAATGGAACTGTGGTTGAACGAGAAGATGATGGCACTTTACGCGTGGCTGATGATCACCAATTCGTTCCTGGACTCTTTGGCAACGCCATCGAATTTGACGGTTTAGAATTCAATAGCAACTCAATCATAGATATTGAATATGATGAGAGTTTCGAAAGCATACAAGAACAAGTCACTATGAGTGCATGGGTATGGCGAGATCCAGAAAGCGTTATTCCTCAAAATGGAAACAAAGTGGGGAACGTCAGTATTTTTTCGCATGACTACCCTGCTATTTTCTTTGGTTTTCATAACTCTCTTTATAAATGGTCTTTCGTAACGGACCAAGGCCCCGTGGATTGCTATGCAGGTTATGCGCCATTAGGCGGCTGGAACCACATTGCCGCTACCTATGACGGTCAGTTCGCTACCCTGTACGCAAACGGGGTTGAAGTAAGTAAACTTCCAATTACCGGAAGTATCAATTTCCTTGACGATGCTTCAAACTTTAGCAAATTCTCCGTCTCAGGTTTTTATGATGATAGAGTTGGTTCTCCCACCGATTCAAGGCCAGTATGGGCCAATGAGAGCGGTGTTACTGACGAAATAGACGGAAAAATTGATGAGTTTCAAATATTGAATGTTGTTCTTGGGCCAGAAGAAATTTATAACCTATATCAAGCAGGCGTAGCGCAAAATAATCCTTCTGTACCAGATTGTGAAGGAGAAGAAATTGCTTTTGAGTACAAAGTCAACGGAAGTTCTTGGATTACGGGAACAAACGGAAGATTTAGTGTTAACGTTGGAGACGAGGTTTTTATCCGGGCTAAAGACTATACAGGCCAATACTTTATTACTACCGAAGAATTCGATGGCCCAACATTCGACTCCTTGACAGACCTCAATGGGGAGGACGCTTACCAAATTGACACAGAAATATTCAATAATGTAAACGATGGCCTAATCGATTTGAACGACGAAGGGATTTTTACATTCACTACTCCGGAAGGTTGCCCAACCACTTTTTTCATGGAGGTTATGAGTTCTTGTGACCCAGACGACATACAAATTACTACAGAATATCAAATTAATGGAGTGTGGTGTAGCAACCCATCTAGTGCCATTCCATGTGGTCTTAGTGAAATCACTTTGATGGCAGGTGACCGATTGGTTTTGAGTGGCGAACCACAAGACCCGCCAACAATTACCATTCGACTTCCTAATGGTTCAATTGTTTCTAACGACTATGAGATTTCAAGTGTTGACCCCTTCTTACATCAGGGGGTTTATACCATATTAACGGATGAAGGTTGTTCTGCTCCTTTGAATGTTATCATCCAAGATGTTAGTTGTGGTGCATTAGGTTTGGAAACAGAATATCGAATTAATGGGGGGTCATCTGTTACGGGAGCATCTTCAGTTACCGTTGATTCAGGAGATGATTTAACGTTAAGCATAATTCCCGACGGAACACTTTACAGTATAACTTCCACTTCAGCCAACGGAAACTTTAAACCTAATGGAAGTGAAGATTTGATTTTGATAGATGTTACCGAAGATGATGCCGGAATGTATACCTTCACTACCTCTGGTGGATGTTCTACTACGCTAGAAGTAATCGTAAATACTACAGTAGATTGCGGGGTCTTTGGTTTCGAATCACGGTACCAAATCAACGGCGAGGCAAGTTTTGTTGAGGGGGTTACATCGCTTTCTGTTGATGAAGGAAATAACCTGACAGTAGGGGTGAATCCTTTAGGTACCATGTTTGAGGTCTCAAGCACCTCATCAAATGGAAACTCAAAAACCTTGGACACTTCCAATTTAGTTCTTACAGATTTGGACACTGGAGATTCAGGAACATATACCTTCACTGCTTTCAATGGATGTACGTTTGACTTCGAGCTTACTGTTAACACGGTAAACTGTAACGAACTGGATTTGCAAAGTGTGTATGAAATCAATAGTAGCGGTTCACCAGTTGTAGGAGCTAGTTTTGTCCGAATAAATGAGGGGGACAACCTTGATTTAAGTGTATCGCCCGACACCTACAACGGAATGCCTTTGGCTTTTTCTTTAACAGGTCCGAATGGCAATAACAAATCTCTAAATTCATCTGATTTTACCCTCTCGAGTGCTGTTCTGGCGGATGCCGGTACCTATACTTTTGCCTCAAGCTCTGGCTGTAATGCACAACTCATTCTTTATGTTGGTCCAATTCAACAGCCAGTTGCGGTTGCCGATGCTACTCCAGAAAACGGTGAATCACCTTTGGAAGTAGCCTTTAGCGGAAGTAGCTCAACGGATGATATCTCCATAATTTCCTATGAATGGGATTTTGGAGATTCCAATACTGCCTCAATTGCCAATCCAACACATATTTACACTATTCCAGGGGATTATACTGCGATTCTTACCGTAACGGATAACGAAGGGGCACAAGACACGGATGAAGTTACCATCTCTGTCGTAGCGCCAAACCAACCTCCTATCGCTGTTGCGGATGCTACGCCAGTTTCGGGCAACATTCCGCTAGAAGTAGTTTTTAATTCCGACGGTTCAAGTGACGATAATGCTATAGTTTCGTATTTCTGGGATTTTGATGACGGTAACACAAGTACTGAGGCAAATCCTACCCACATCTATACCCAATTAGGCACTTTTACGGCTACTCTTACTGTGACCGATGCTGGGGGACTTGATAACTCAGACACCATTGAAATAAATGTTAATGAGTTGGACAATCAACCACCAAGAGCTGTAGTTTCTTCTGATATCAGTGAAGGGACATCTCCACTACTTGTTTCATTTACAGGAGAAAATTCAACCGATGATGTCGAGATAGTTAGCTACAACTGGGATTTTGGAGATGGAAACAATTCCAACGAAGTCAATCCATCCCATACCTATAGCAGTGTTGGTGTTTTTACAGCCTCCTTAACAGTTACTGATGCAGAAGGACTAAATGATATCGAAACCCTCGAAATCACCGTAACGAGTCCCACTAACCTGCCTCCAACTGCTGTAATAGACACTGATATCGAAGAAGGAAGTGTTCCATTACAAGTATCCTTCTCTGGAGACGGGTCAAATGACACGGATGGTTCAATAACTAGCTATGCTTGGGATTTCGGAGATGGCAATAGTTCTTCAGAACAAAATCCGGTACATACATATCAACAAACAGGGGTTTTCACCGCAACACTTACAGTGACTGATGATGGAGGCGTAATGGATTCAGACACAGTGGAAATTACAGTTAGTGCTCCTTTAAATCAATCTCCAACAGCCATAATCCAAGCAGACCCCATTCGTGGTGAGGCGCCTTTAACGGTAAACTTCAATGGAGCGGCTTCTTCAGATGATAATGGTATCAGTGCCTACAACTGGGCATTTGGAGATACTGACAACAGTACGGCCAATTCAATTCAAACTTCTTTTGAGTACACTGAAGCTGGAAACTATACAGTGACACTTCTAGTTGAAGACGAACAAGGCGAAACAGGAACGACTGAGGTCATTGTAGAAGTGCTTCCCCCCAACGAACCAACTACCACAGAGGCCATTATTACCCCGGCACCAAACCCTGCATCAGTTTGGGCAGACCTATATGTAACAATGCCAGATGGCGATACCCTTGTAAAGTTTGGAATATTTGATGCTACCGGAAGACTGATATTTACATTCAACCCGAACGACGTATACGACGACGCGAAAGGCACCTATACCCTTCCCATAGGTACCTTAAGAAATGGAATGTATTACGTTAAGGTCGACTTTACTCAGAATGAACCCAAGGCCATACGGCTAATGGTAAGAAATTAAAAAAAAGGCCAATTATGGCCTTTTTCCTTTTCTATCGAGGCATTCCAAGAAACATGCTTAGTTTTGCATCCGAAATCCAGCGTAATGAAAATATTGGTTACCGGGGCAGCGGGTTTTATTGGCTACCATCTTTCCAAAAAACTATTGGAAGAAGGAATTGAAGTTCTGGGTATTGATAATCTCAATGCATATTACGATATAGAACTGAAGTACGGTAGACTGAAAGAGCTTGGAGTAGCCTCAACCCAAAATTCTACTCAACAGACCTCAACAAAATATCCAACTTTCTCTTTTGCAAAAGTTGATATCATTAACTACCCCGAACTTGATGGTTTGGTAGAAGATTTTAAGCCGAATACCATTATCCATTTGGCTGCGCAAGCCGGAGTTCGCTATAGTATTGAAAATCCTCAAGAATACATTAGTGCTAATGTTCAAGGGTATTTCAATGTTTTGGAGTTGGCAAGGAAACACAGAGTGGAACATTTAATTTATGCCAGTAGTTCCAGTATTTATGGAAACGCATCCGAAGTTCCGTTTTTGGTCGAGTCAAAAACCGACTCCCCTATAAGTTTGTATGCGGCTACTAAAAAAAGTAACGAGCTTATGGCGCATACCTATGCCCATTTGCATAAACTTTCTATTACAGGTTTACGTTTCTTTACGGTTTACGGACCATACGGCAGACCCGACATGGCCTATTTCAAGTTTGCCAAGGCCATCACGGAAGATAAAACCATTCATATATATAATCATGGTGACCAATCCAGGGATTTCACCTACATCGATGACATTGTTGAAGGTCTGTATCGAATAGTTGAAAAAGGTTTTATCAAAAAAAGTGAGGTAAGCCATAATGTGTACAATTTGGGTAGAGGAAAACCTGAATCCTTAATGACCTTTGTCGAATCTATAGAAAACGCTCTGGGTAGTAAAGCAAAAAAAGAATTTGTACCAAATCAACCTGGGGATGTGGCCAGAACGTGGGCCAATGTTTCTGAACTAACCAAAGATTATGGCTACGTGCCAAAAGTCGATTTGGTTAGTTCAGAAACATTGGCCCACGTTCTGGCCACATCCCCAGGTTGATTTGGTACAAATTCTTTTTTTGCTTTACTACCCAGAGCGTTTTCTATAGATTCGACAAAGGTC
>JBCBPD010000077.1:0-17008 GCA_039820925.1 Bacteroidota bacterium
AAAGCGAAAGAGTTGGTAGTCGTCTTGAAAAATTCGGAACCATTCAAGAACGCAATTCTTCGTGTGTTGGAGTTTCTAGCTTCCAAGTTCTCTGCTTCCACCAATCCATAGCGGAAAGAAAGGTTGTTGCTTTCATTAATGTTCCAGTCGATTTTAGCGGTAATCTTGTTACTTTCCAAAGTAGCTGTATTGTTGTCGAATACACCTGGATCATAGCCAAAACGACTAATCAATTCATTGCTTAAATTCTGGATACCAGCCTCATCAGAATCACCTGTATATTGGGAAATGTTGAAAGGCTGAGGAATTTCATCGTCTTGTCTCTCATAGTTTAAGAAGAAGAACAACTTGTCCTTTTTCAATGGTCCCCCGATTCTAAAACCGTAGGTTTGCGCGCTGAACTCATCCAAGCTTTCGCGCTCTTCCCCTTCATCCGTCAAATCTACTGGCGTTTTACCTGCCAAAGATTCGTTTCTCAAGAATCCGTAAACCGAACCTTCCCAGTTGTTGGTCCCGGAACGGGTTGTTGCACTAATTGCGCCTCCAGAGAAACCGGAAATCTTTACATCAAATGGAGCAACCTGTACTTGAAAAGACTCTATCGCATCAACAGAGAAAGGGTTCACCCCCGTTTGTCCCCCGTTGGTTCCTGAACCTGCCAAACCAAATACATCGTTGTTTACAGCACCATCGATATAAATCGCGTTGAATCGGTTGTTTTGTCCAGAGATAGAAATCTCGAATCCATCCGTTTGTTCGGTAATCTGCGCTTGAGGTGTCAAACGCACAAAATCCGCTACAGAACGGGATGCAGCAGGAATCGTTTGAATGTCACGTTGTGATACCGTGGTTTCAGCACCAGTTTTATTCGCACTGAAAACACCATCCCCAACTGCCGTTACTACCACTTCGTCAAGCGCCGTGGCAGATTCAGAAAGCTGAGAACTAATTCTTGAGCTTTGACCCAAGGTTAAAAACACATTCTCTTTTACATCGTCATTAAAGCCAATGTAAGAAATGGTCACTTGGTAAGGTCCTCCTGATCTCATACCGGAGATTCTGTAGAAACCATCGAAATCAGTTGCTGCTCCATACGTTGTTCCAGAAGGAACGTGAACAGCCACAATGCTGGCACCCGCAAGTGGTTCGCCTGCCGTGTCGGTTATCTTACCTCCCATAGAGGAAGTGGTAACCCCTTGTGCAAATGCCATAGTGGATGCTAAAACCGCCACTAAAGCCAAGTAAAGTTTTCTCATTTTCAAGTATAATTTGTTTTAAATAGCCCTGCAAAAGTGTGTCATTTTTAACATTCCCTTATTAAGGGAAAGTTAAAAAACCCATGGTAAGTTAACGATATGTTAACACGCCAAAAGTGTTGATAAACAAATTGTTACCTGCTCATTTGAAGAATTTTGAATATGGCAAACTAGCCTTTGAAATTTTGAAGAAGAAGCATTGTAGACCCATCATGATCACCAATTTCGGAACCTTCAATATCCGAAAGGATGGTTTTGGCCAATTGTTTGCCCAATTCCACCCCCCATTGGTCGTAACTAAAAATATTCCAAACCACACCCTGCACAAAAATGCGGTGTTCATAAAGGGCAATCAAAGCTCCTAAATTGAACGGCGTTAGCTTTTCAATTAAAATGGTCGTGGTGGGCTTGTTCCCTTCAAAAACTTTAAATGGGGCTAGCGCATCTATCTCTGATTCAGAAATGCCCTGGCCCGAAAGCTCTTCACAGACTTGATGCTCGGATTTACCATTCATCAACGCTTCCGTTTGTGCGAAAAAGTTTGCCATCAATTTGTTGTGATGGTCGGTTTCGTCATGAAGTGACTTTTTAAATCCAATAAAATCTGCGGGGATGAGCTTGGTTCCTTGATGAATCAATTGAAAGAAAGCGTGTTGGGAATTCGTTCCGGGTTCACCCCAAACGATGTTCCCGGTTTGATAAGCTACTGGATTTCCAGCACGGTCAACACTTTTTCCGTTACTCTCCATAATACCTTGTTGGAGATATGCTGGAAAACGACTTAAATATTGTGTATAGGGAATGACCGCCTCGGTTTGGGCACCAAAAAAGTTGTTATACCAAACGGTCAAAAGTCCCAATAAAACTGGAAGATTTTCGTCTAAACTCGCGGTTTTAAAATGCTCGTCCATCGCCTGCGCACCTTCCAAAAGTTGACGAAAGTTTTCAAAGCCGACAGCCAAACAAATGGAAAGTCCTACTGAACTCCAAAGCGAAAATCGTCCTCCCACCCAATCTGACATTGGGAAAACGTTCTCCTCGTCAATTCCAAACTCTCGAATTTTAGCTAAGTTGGTGGAAACCGCAACAAAGTGTTTGGCAACATCTTCTTGCGAAGCGTTTTGTAAAAACCATTTTTTAATCGTCTCAGCGTTGGTCAAGGTTTCTTGGGTTGAGAACGATTTGGATACTACCACGAATAGGGTAGTTTCACGGTTTAAGCCTTTCAGCACTTCTTGCACATGATCGCCATCTACATTACTTACAAAGTGTACCTTGAGATGGGATTTATAGTATTGCAAGGCTTCGGTCACCATGACAGGCCCCAAATCTGAACCGCCAATACCTATGTTCACCACGTCAGTGAATTTTTTCCCCGTAAAACCGCTGACTTCTCCCTCGAGTACGACGTTGGAAAAGCTTTTCATTTTAGCCAGTACGTCTTGTACGCCCGGCACCACGTTTTCACCATCAACCAAAATTGTGCTATCCGCTTTGGCTCTCAACGCCGTATGCAATACAGCTCTTTGTTCGGTTTCGTTAATAATTTCTCCACCGAAATAGGCGGACATCGCTTCTTCGAGCTTTACATCCTTGGCCAAAGCCAAGAGGAGTTCCATGGTTTCAGGAGTAATTCTATTCTTGGAGAAATCCACCAAAAAATCGTTCCAGACCAAGCTGAGCTTCTCTGCACGTTTTGTATCCGCTTTAAACCATTCGGTTAGGTGCTGATTTTGGATGTCGTTAAAGTGTTGTTGTAGTTTTCGCCAGCTTTCGGTTTCTGTTGGGTTGAATTTGGGAAGGGCCATGGTGTTAGTTGAGGGTTAAAAGATTGTCCGTTTTTGGCTTATCGCGTTTTGGAAATTCGATACAGTCCAGTTGCTGTTTGATAGGTTTGATAAATTCGTTGAAGCGAGGTCTAAGGGAATCCGCTAGCGGTTCAGCCGAAGGTAGTTTTTCACGAAGTGGGTCTACTTGAACTCCATTCTTCCAAAAACGATAGCAAACATGGGGGCCGCCCGTATTTCCCGTCATACCTACCCAACCAATAACATCACCTTGACGCACGAAATCACCACGTCGAACCGCCTGCTTTCTCATATGTAGGTATTGGGTACTGTACATACCGTTATGCTTGATTTTGACATACTTTCCGTTACCCCCTCTTCTGGTGGATTCTGTCACAGTACCATCCGCAGTAGCAACAATGGGTGTTCCAATCGGAGCAGCATAGTCCGTCCCGCGATGGGGTCGTACTTTATATCCGTAGTAAGCAATACGACGCTTAAGGTTAAAACGCGAAGAGAGGCGATATCCAAATTTGATGGGCGCCTTTAAAAAGGTGCTTCGCAAATTGTTGCCATCCAAATCAAAAAAGTCAGATACTTGATTCAAGGAATCGGTTACAAAGGGAAACGCATAAATCTGTTTGCCTTTATGTTCGAATAATGCCGCCTCAATAGGCTCAACCCCTGCATAAATGGAATCGTTGATATAACGTTCTTTAAACAATATCTTAAAGCGGTCGCCCTTCTCCAAACGGAAAAAGTCAATTGTCCACGCATAAATCTCAGATAAATCAATCGTCACCAAATAATCCACGCCCAAACTATCAAGCGTCATAGATAGTGAACTTTTGATTTCTCCGGCTACCTCACGCTGCTTATAGGTTACTTTCTTTTTGCTTTTATAGGCGGTAACAGAATCCCTCAGGTCTACCACCGTAAAATTGATTTTGTCGTTTTCGTAGATAAAGATTTCCGCCTTTTCCAAAGAATCTTTGGATTTAAGTATGGTATAAGGCCTTCCTACTTTGATGCGCTTTACATCAAAACTGTCTCTATATTCTTCAGATATCTTGACGATTTTGGGATAGTCCACATGGTTTTGCAACATTAGTTGACCAAAACTGTCTCCGTTTTTCACGGTATCCCGAACAATGGTAAAGTCTTCTTTGTTGAATCCGTATACCTTCTGGATAACAGGTTCTACGGGGGTTTGTGCAATTTCGAGGGTTTCGGTTTTGGGTGTTTCCTTACAACCCGTAAGCTGGATAGATATGGCTAATGCCATACAGATGCCCCAATATCTCATTCGCTACAACTTATTATTATCGGGGTTAAAAACATGGTCTACCCACTGTTTGCCCCAATTGTTCCGTTCTTCTTCTGAGTGCAAATTTGGGAAAAAAATAATATTCTGGAAACTTGGGGGTAAATAGGTCTTCCAATTGGTTCCTCCAGTGGCCCCCACCTCTTGCTTGTCTTTGGCCAAATACCGGTATGCGGAACCCATGTGCATCAATGGCCAATTGACATTCGCGTTGACGTCAAGCAATCGCATTGCTTCCAATAAACCTTCATTTTCTTGGTCCGTTTTGGAGAGTTGTAGGAACTTATGGTATATGGTCTGGTTTTTCACTTGGTTTGAAATACGAAGCAGTCTCGGCGTATATCGAAACTCAAACTGTTTCAAAGTCAAGGTTTTGTCACCTGTGCGCACATCTGTTGCTCCCTTTTTCCAATAAATGTGTTCAAAAAGTTCTTCAATGCTATTTTCCTCGGAATAGGTGTCGCGTTCTGTATGGTGTACCAAATGCTGTAAGGGGGTAGCGTATATTTCCATCATGCGATACTGGGCCGATTGAAATCCACTAGCGGGAAGCAAAGCCATGCGATACCTCAGAAATTGTTCGCGTTGCATTCCCTTAATCATAATACTAAAGGAAGAAATCAAAGCTTTGAAATAACTATTGATACGATTGACCTTCTCTTGAAAAAAAGCCAAATCATTGGACTTATCTTGCACGATTTGTTTTTGCTCGTGAAGTATCAGCTTAAAATACAGCTCGGTAATCTGATGATAGATGATAAAAATTTCTTCATCCGGAAAATGGGTCCGTGGTACCTGCAGGCTCAAGAGGGTATCCAGATGAATGTAGTCCCAATAGGTTAAATAGCGTTGATACAGCAACCCGTCCAAGTAGGAGCTTAGGTCTTGTCCCGAGTCTTTGAATTTTTCTTCAAGTTTGTTTATCTGGGACTCAATATGTTCATCCATAGGCAAAAGACGCTTAGTCTCAGTTCATGATAATCTTAAACTGGTTGCGTAGTCCATTGAAGGCGTCCAAATCGGCTTTGAGAGATCCTACCGCTAAATCGGCTTTGATACGAACTGGTATTTTGTTAAGGTCGTTGGAAACCCAAAGGGTCAAACTTTCTTTCTCTTTGAATACGCGCCCAGACTGAACCAAAGGCCTAAATTTAAGGCATTCTACTTTGCCAAATTTGGTTCGGATGACTTCTTTGCCCAAAAACTTAAGCTTGAATTTAAAAATACCGTCATCGTCGAATAACATATCCATATTAATGGATTGCCCTACTTCAAAATCGTCAATTTCGTAACGATTTCTTAAATGATAGGCTGCCGAAAGCAAATCTTGAATGTTGTTGTGAACCGAAAAATCTTGGACATTGCCACTTTTGTTGTCGGTTAGAACGGCTTTATCATCGTTGTAGTTGAAGTCTATTTCAATATCCTTGGTATACCCACCTTCATTTGTTTTACGAATAAAGCGATAAGGTTTTCCGTCATATCGGTCGAAATAACTTTCAAAGGTGTCATCTACTTTGAAGAAAATACTGGCAAAGCCTGTAGTTTGTCCGCGGCCCACGACATGGTATACCGGAATGCTATCAATTTTATCAGTACTCAAATGAAGGGTAGCATAGCTAGCATTCAGGAACCCATAATGAATTCTGAATTTGAGCCACTCTCCCGATTTATAGGCGGGATTCCGCTTTTGGGCAAAAGCGGATGTTGATAGCACAATGCAAAGTAGGATACATATTTTCTTCATGACGCTTATTCTTATTGTAAAGTTACTAAGATTCAGTTTCTTGTATTCGTTGTTTACAATTACTTAAACAAAAGCTGTTCCAAAATATTGTACCACAAAAAAAGCCCAGTATCAACTGGGCTTTTCCTAAATAACCAACCAAACTTTAAATTATGAAAAACCAATACTTAAAGTAATAAGGGAACCACCCCTTATGTTTTATAAAGATACTTCAAGGTTTTGTAGGAAAATAAGTTTTTAACGTACTTTAACTAACCTTTGCTATTCTTTGGCAAATACCGTGGTGATTTGCTGTATTGTGCTTAAAACCAAAAGCCAACACTGAAGAAAATATGGTCGCTTCCACTCTCTGGTGCCCATGAATAATACACCTGAACCGGACCTAGAAAAGATTCGTAACCATAACCTACACCATATCCTGAAAAGGTAGGGGCAGTAAACCAATCCCCTGTTCGGAACAGGTCATCATCCACGTTTGCGTAATTGGCTGCGAACAAAAAGTGGTTCTTTGGCGCAAACTCAATATCAGTTCGCCCAAAGACTTTTATAAAGCTATTTCCTGGCAGACTTAAAAAATCATACCCAAAAAACGGTACAAAATTATTGATAAGGTCATTGCCATAGCCTCCCAAAACAAAATCAAAAGAGGTTACATTGGACGTACCGAATTTCACCCCTCCTTCCGCTTCCAAATTCAAGCTCAACCAGTCCAGCACGGAAACTGCCGTTCCTAAACGTCCTTTCGCAATGGAAAACTCTTTGAAGTTGTCATTGAAATCTGAAGAGAATAAATACAAATGAAAATCTCCATTGAAGTACAGACCGCGAGAAGGAAAATATTTGTCATCATAAGTATCCAAGGTGGCCGTTCCGAAAGTGTTGAAGTAATGGGAATCTTCAAAGAAGGTTCTGTCCGAGTCTGTGGGAACGAAAGCGGTTTCAACGTCGCCGGCAAAATCGTTTAAAGTCGTTGTGCTATACCGCAGAAGCTTATGTTCCACCCCCAAAGACACTGCAAACTCCTCACGCAATACCGTTTGCAGATACACTTGATTGGTCAAATCGGTTACGTCGAGGGTGATTTCACGAATATTGGGGTCCGCTGGAACATCAAAATTGGAACGGATAAGGTTGAAGTCCACTTGTTCATCAAAGGTGTTGAAGTTTGAATTCACCCCAAAACTCCAATAAGACCCTTTGTCTACATAATATTGGAAGTTATATCGAATATGGTCTCCCAATATAAAATCAAACGAGGCCACATCATCATTCCAAAGTAGGTTCTTCTTTGTGAGATTAATCATGGCCGCACTTTTATACAAATCGTCATAATGGGCTGCCATTTTAATGAACATTTTGGTCTCATTCTCTTTCAATTTGAGAATCAAATCTGTTCCTAATCCATTGGAAACCAGCTCATATCGAATGGCTTTGAAGTTTCCTGTCGCTGAAAGATTGGTAATGCCCTGCTTAAAATCTTCGAAGGAAATGGCTTCTCCTAAGTCAAAGCGAAGTTTTCCCTTGATGAACCCTCTGGTATAGCGGTCGTTCCCTCTTATTATTAAGCGATTAATGGTGAGCGAATCCAAAACGGTAACATTATCGGTTCCCATTTCTGCGGCCTTGTTTTGTTGTTCTGCCAAGGCTTTTAAATCCGCTATTTTGTTCTCAGCAGCAACTTTTCCGGTTTCCATGATTTCCAAACTTCGTTCGAAATCAATTACCGTGAAACCATCAATATCAGGTCGGATATAAATGTCCGTTTGCTGGGATTTCTTCTTCATATCCTTCACCGTACGGTAATTGTTGATTTGCAGCAGAATTTCTGTTGCAGAGGTTAGCGACTCCCTATCAACTAAACCATGTTGCACGTCCATTCCGATAATGACGTCTGCACCCATTTCACGTACTTGGTCAATGGGGTAATTGTTTACCACACCCCCGTCAATCAAAATTTCGCCGTCTACTTCTGAAGGTTCAAACAAGGAAGGAAAGGTGCCACTTGCCATAATCGCTTCTGGAAGGTATCCCCTATCTAGCAAAACCTCTTCTCCTGTTTCAACGTTGGTGGCGATGCACAAAAAAGGAATTGGCAGGTTTTGAAAGTTATCGATATCTTTTACATGAAAAAGTAGTCTTACCAATTCGTTGTAAATCGTTTGTCCTCCTGATATTCCCTGGGGAAAAGAGACGCTAAAATTGTCAAAGGGAAGACTTAAGGCGTACCGTTCTGCGTCATCTTTATCATAAAACGTTTTGGAACTTCTGGGGAAATTATCTTGAATCAATGCAGAAAAGTCTGTGGTCCTAAAAATGGAATCCAGCTCCTTAGCGGAATAGCCTGAGGCATATAAAGCCCCTACTATGGCGCCCATGCTACTACCCCCGATGTAATCGATTTTTACTCCAGATTCTTCAATCACTTTGATGGCTCCAACATGAGCCAATCCTTTTGCACCACCTCCACTCAGCACCAGACCGACTTTTACGTCCTTGTCTTGTGCAAACAACGATTCTGTCCCTGCCCACAAAAAGCAAAAAAGCACACCGCATATATATAGGTATCGGAACCGTTTACGAGTGGAATGTTTCATAGATTTTTTTTGCTTTAACCATTCCTACGGTTTTTGCCAAACTTTCTACAGGAGCCTCTTTAATCCGTTTTACGGATTTAAATGCCTTTAGCAATTCGTTGGCCGTTTTTTCACCAATACCTTCAATATCGGTAAGCGAAGAATAGAGGGCTCCTTTGCTTCTTTTGTTGCGGTGATGGGTGATTCCAAACCTGTGGGCTTCGTTTCGCAGTTGTTGAATGATTTTTAAGGTCTCGGATTTTTTGTCCAAATAAAGCGGTATGGGGTCATTGGGAAAATAGATTTCCTCTAGACGCTTTGCGATACCCAAAATGGCAATCTTACCTCGAAGGCCCAATACATCAAGACTTTTTAAGGCTGAGGAAAGCTGCCCTTTTCCGCCGTCAATCACGATCAATTGGGGTAACGGAGCGGCTTCTTCCAACAGTCTGCGATACCGTCGAAACACAACCTCTTCCATACTGGCAAAATCATCAGGCCCTTCCACAGTTTTGATGTTGAAGTGCCGATAGTCTTTTTTGGAAGGCTTTCCATCTTTGAAAACGACACATGCCGCAACGGGATTGCTCCCTTGCATATTGGAGTTGTCAAAACACTCGATATGCCTGGGTTCTTCAGATAGCCGTAAATCCGATTTCATTTGTCCCATCAAACGTTTCGTATGCCGGTCGGGGTCAATAATCTTGATTTGCTTAAAGCGGTCTTGACGGAAAAAGCGAGCATTTCGCTCCGACAATTCCATAATGCGTTTTTTATCTCCAAGTTTTGGGATAGTTATCTTCAACTCACTATCCACCAATACAGGAAACGGCAAATAGATCTCCTTAGAATCGGATTCAAACCGTTGTCGCAGTTCGGTAATCGCTAAAGCCAACAATTCTTCATCCGTTTCTTCCAAACGCTTTTTGATTTCCATCGTATGCGAACGTGTTATTGAGCCGTGGGATAACTGTAAAAAATTCACGTAGGCATGGGTTTCATCCGAAAGAATCGTGAACACATCAACATTGGTGATTTTAGGATTCACCACTGTAGATTTCACTTGATAGTTTTCCAAGATTCCAATTCGGTCCTTTAGTTGTTGGGCTTCCTCAAATTCCATGTTCTCCGCTTTTTCTTGCATCTTGGCCTTCAGATGCGCGACTGAAGCTTTGAAGTTTCCTTTAATAATGTCTCGAATATTGGTAATCTGTGCGTGGTATTCAGCTTCATCTTGATACCCGACGCAAGGTCCCTTGCAATTCTTCAAGTGGTATTCCAAACACACTTTGTATTTCCCTGCTTCAATTTTCTCTTCAGATAAATCATAGTTACATGTGCGAAGCGGATAGATGCTTTTCACCAAGTCCAAAAGTGTACGGACGGTTTTCATACTGGTGTATGGGCCATAGTACTCCGACCCATCCTTTATTAGTTTGCGCGTTGGGAAAATTCTGGGAAACCTTTCATTCTTTATGCAAATCCAAGGATACGATTTATCGTCTTTGAGCAATACATTGTACCGAGGTTGATGCTCTTTGATAAGGTTGTTCTCCAGAAGCAGTGCATCAGATTCCGTAGCCACCACAATATGACGAATGCTATGAATTTTCTTGACCATCACCCGGGTCTTGCCGTACTCGTGGTTTTTGGTGAAGTAGGAACTTACCCTTTTTTTGAGGTTTTTGGCCTTTCCCACATACAAATACTTCCCGTCATCATCAAAAAATTGATATACCCCGAGCTGGGAAGGCAAGGTTTGTATCTGAACGTTTATGGAAGGTTGGGCCATAAGAGGAACTTACAAGTACTACAAATTTAGCAGTATTCTGAAGTCTTTTGGTTTAAAATTAACAAACCCCTGATTCAATGAAGTAGATGACCGATTTGATTTCACCGATACCCAAATTGCCCGATTAGGAACCAGGTGTTCCAATAGGATGTTTTTACCGAAAATTCTCTTAAGGAATTCTCATTTTCTGTTAAACTGTTACTAAAAAAAGTGCTTTTCACCGATAAAAAGTGCATTTCATGGTGTTTTGCCAATTTATTTACGTAATTTTAATCTACCAATTGACTATCAGAATGGAGAATTATATAATGGTTCTTGGAATGTATGTAATCTTGATGCTTTTTTTCAAGATTTTTTTCTCTGTGGCTACGAAAAAGTAATCACGGATTACCTGAACCTTCCCCCAAACCCCTTCAACATTTTAGGTGTTGAAACATGAGCTTAGAAAGAAATACAAACAACTTCGGAACCAGTTAGGTGAAGAACAGATTGTTGATAATAGTATTTCACTGATAAACCGTATACAGACAATCCCTATTTGGGATTTTTTTTGTTTTCATACCTTCCTCAGTATTCCGCAAAATCGCGAAATCGACACTGAACCTTTGCTAGCTTTATTACACGGAAAAGACAAGGATATTGTCGTTCCCAAAGTTACTGGACCAAATACCTTAACCCACTATTTACTTACCGACAATACCCGCCTCAAAACCAATAAATGGCATATCCCAGAACCCGTTAACGGCTATGAAGTGAAGGAAAGTCAAATTGACGTCGTTTTTGTACCCTTATTGGCTTTTGACCAAGTGGGGAATCGCGTGGGCTATGGAAAAGGGTTTTATGACACTTTCTTAGCAAAATGCCGTAATGATGCAATTTTTGTAGGGCTTTCTTTTTTTGAAGCCGAAGCCGAACCTATTTCGGATGTACACCCCAATGACGTGCCCTTGCACTACTGTGTTACTCCAAAAAGGGTATATCGTTTTTAAAGGTTACGCTTCTTCGTTTTTTGGAAACGCTTTTTTGTTGAAGACAATTAAAATACCGACGCCAGTGCTTATCGCAGTGTCGGCTACGTTAAAAACCGGTTCGAAAAAACGAAAGCGATTTCCTCCCAATTTTGGAACCCAATCAGGCCAGGTAGTATCTATCATTGGGAAATAAAGCATATCCACCACCTTACCATAAAACAGTTTCCCATAGGGTTCGTCGGCAAACATTTGTGCAACCTGCCCATAGCTATCATCAAAAATAACGCCGTAGAACACAGAATCGATGATGTTTCCAAAAGCTCCCGCGAAAATCAATGAAACTGCCAATATCAAGGTGCGAGGGGATTTTTTCACGATAATATCCCTAAGCCAGTAGCCAATTCCTACAATGGCAAACAATCGAAAAACGGTTAAGATGAGCTTGCCAGTAGATTCTGATATGGGCAAAAGGTCACTCAACTTGGTTCCCCAAGCGGCACCTTCATTTTCAATAAAGAATATTTTGAACCAACTGAATACCTCAACTGATTCTTGCAGGGCAAAGTTGGTTTTGATGTATATCTTGCTGATTTGGTCTACAAGAAGCACCAAAACAATTAGCAGTAAAGATTTCTTTAAACTCATGTCAACAGCTAAGAATGGGCAAAAGTAGCCATATTATTTTGTTTTGTTTAGGTAGATGTTGCCCTCCTTCGAATGAAGGTTGAACATTGCACTCCCTTTGGTGTCCAAACTTCCCAAAACTTGGCCATAGTCACTTGAAGCCTCACAGATACCACTACCCGAAACTACCCGTATGTTTCCGTTTTGGGTTTTGACATCAACCGTCTCACCCACATTATCCAAGATGCATTCTCCATCAGCGAGAACAACCCCTAGGTTTCGATATAATCCAGTGACCAAAACTCGGGTACCCGTTCCAAAAACATTGACTTGTTTATACTTTGGAATCTTGATTTGCAAGGCAATGGCAATAACCTTGTGGGCACTTAACTTATCGTTGGGATGGTCAAAATTGGGTGTGAAACTAGTACTGATAAAAATGGTTTTCCCTTTTTCTTCCAAATTGACCAATAGATTGGAGGCATACTCTCCTTCCATTTCAGCCTCTACAACCAATTCGTCAGTGTTTGAATTGGAAATCTCTACTTGAAAACATCGGTCAGCTTGAATGGTAATGGCTTCGTTTTCTGGATCAACCACTGTTTTCTTCACCAACTTTTGGGCAGAAACCGATGCGGACAGCCCTAAACCGAGCAAAACCAATAGAATACTTCTGGCAGGGAAACAGGAAGGCACTGCCTTACTTTTGCATGTTCTTGGCCTCAATGCTCAAGGTAGCATGGGGCACAAGCTTTAATCTTTCTTTGTTGATGAGTTTCCCAGTTACACGACAAATACCGTAGGTTTTATTCTCGATACGCAAAAGGGCGTTTTTCAAATCGCGAATGAACTTTTCTTGACGAATGGCCAATTGGGTATTTGCTTCCTTGCTCATGGTTTCCGAACCTTCTTCAAAGGCTTTGAAGGTTGGAGAAGTGTCGTCGGTACCATTGTTGCCATCGTTCATGTAAGAACTCTTGAGCAACTCAAGGTGTTTTTGGGCCTTTTCTATCTTTTCTTCAATCAGTGTTCTGAATTCTTCCAAATCACTGTCAGCATATCTTACTTTTAAATCTTCTGCCATTTTCCTAATGTTTTTGAATCAACAATTTTGTGTTAACGTCGTCAAAAGCGATGGAGACCCCTTCTTCCAGATGTTCTTCCAGATTCAGCTCTGCGGTCAAGGTTTCGGTCATAATGTATTCCTCATTATTGGAAATTGCATCTTCAACCAACCCATCTTTCATCACTTTGATATCAATTTTATCGGTAACCTCAAATCCGGATTCTTTTCTCAGATTCTGGATTCGGTTTACCAATTCCCTAGCGATACCTTCTTGTTTCAAAGCGTCATCGATGGTGATGTCAAGAGCTACAGTCAATGGTCCAGCGCTTGCAACCAACCATCCTTCGATATCTTGGGAACTGATATCTACATCGGTTAACTGTAATTTAATGTTTTTATTTTCTACGGGAATCAATAATTCGCCTTCCCGTTCAATTTTTTGGATATCCTCTTGTCCTAAGGTTGCCACAGCACTAGCAATAGCCTTCATTTCCTTACCATATTTGGGACCTAAAACCTTGAAATTGGGTTTGATTTTCTTGATAAGAATTCCGGAAGCATCATCCAACAACTGAAGCTCTTTTACATTCACTTCGGACTTGATTAAATCGGATACCGCTTCAATCGCCGTTTTTTGATGCTCGTCCAAAACCGGAACCATAATTTTTTGCAGCGGCTGACGCACTTTTATTTTCTCTTTCTGTCGGATGGACAACACCAAAGAAGAAATCTTCTGCGCCATTTGCATCTTTTCTTCCAAATCTCCCTGAATCATTTCTGAATTGGATTTAGGGAAATCAGCTAAGTGCACGCTTTCAAAAGCATCTTTTCCAGTAACGGCAACCAAATCTTTATACAATTGGTCCATATAGAATGGCGCGACGGGTGCTGAAAGTTTGGCAACCTCAACCAAACAGGTATACAGGGTTTGATAGGCCGATATTTTGTCTTTTTGATAGTCCCCTTTCCAGAACCTTCTTCGGCAAAGGCGTACATACCAGTTGCTCAAGTTCTCTTGAACAAATTCAGAAATCAAACGCGTGGCTTTGGTGGCCTCGTAGTCCGCATACGCTTCATCAACCTTAGCTATCAACGTATTCAATTCGGATAAAATCCATTGGTCAATCTCGGGTCTTTCCTTTAAAGGAATGTCTGCCTCGTTATACGCAAACCCATCAATGTTGGCATATAGAGCAAAAAAGGAATACGTATTGTAAAGGGTTCCGAAGAACTTCCGTTTCACTTCAACGACCCCATCAAAGTCAAACTTTAAGTTGTCCCAAGGATTGGCATTTGAAATCATATACCAACGGGTGGCATCCGCGCCGTGTTCCGGCAAAGTCTTGAATGGATCGATGGCGTTACCCAAACGTTTGGACATCTTTTTGCCGTCTTTATCCAAAACCAAGCCATTCGAAACCACATTTTTGTAGGCAACAGAGTCAAACACCATGGTACCAATCGCATGAAGGGTATAGAACCAACCTCTGGTTTGGTCAACGCCTTCCGCGATAAAATCCGCCGGGAACGCTACCCCATCATCAATCAAGTTTTTGTTTTCAAACGGATAGTGCCACTGGGCATACGGCATAGAACCACTATCAAACCAAACATCAATCAAATCAGATTCGCGACGCATCGGTTTTCCTGAAGGGGACAACAAGGTAATCGCATCAACCACATTTTTGTGAAGGTCAACTTTGTCGTAATTGGCTTCACTCATATTCCCCACATCAAAATCCTCAAAGACATCACTGGTCATGAACCCCGCGGCAACGGCCTTTTGCATTTCAGCTTTTAACTCTTCTACGGAACCAATGAGTATCTCTTCGCTTCCGTCTTCCGTTCGCCAGATGGGTAGTGGAATGCCCCAATATCTCGAGCGGGAAAGGTTCCAGTCGTTTGCATTAGCCAACCAGTTTCCGAAGCGTCCTTCACCTGTAGCCTTCGGTTTCCAGTTTATGGTTTGGTTCAATTCGAACATTCGGTCTTTCACCTGAGTCGCTTTGATGAACCACGAATCCAAAGGATAGTACAGGATGGGTTTGTCCGTTCGCCAGCAGTTCGGATAGCTGTGCAAGTACTTTTCCACTTGAAAAGCACGATTTTGTTCTTTTAAAGCAATGGCCAACTCGACATCCACTGATTTTTTAGGAGCCTCGCCATCGAGATAGTATTCATTTTTGACATACTTCCCGGCCAATTCTTTCAATTCTGGACGAAAACGACCTTGTAAATCCACCAAGGGAACAGGATTGTTTTGTTCATCCAAAACCAACATAGGCGGCACTTCAGGTTGGGCTCGTTTGGCCACCAAGGCATCATCCGCACCAAAAGTAGGGGCGGTATGCACGATACCGGTTCCATCTTCGGTCGTCACAAAATCCCCTAGAATAACACGAAACGCATTCTCTGGATTTTGATACGGCAAAGTGTAGGGCAAAAGTTGTTCATACCGACTTTCAACCAATTCAGCACCGGTTAGGGTCTCCAAAACCTGAAATGGAATCTTTTTTTGCCCTTTTTCGAATTGCTCAAAATCCGATGCATCTTCCGCTTGGTAAAACTTTCCGGAAAACTGTTTGTTGACCAAGGCTTTTGCCAGAACCACATGAATAGGTTCAAAAGTGTATTGGTTGAAACTCCGAACGAGCACATAATCAATTTTGGGCCCAACGGTCAAGGCGGTATTCGATGGAAGGGTCCAAGGTGTGGTCGTCCATGCCAAAAAGTACACATCGTCATCTACCTTTTGAAATGCTTCGGGTAAAGATTCTTTAACCGCTTTGAATTGTGCCGTTACTGTCGTATCGGTTACATCTTGATAGGTGCCCGGTTGGTTCAATTCGTGTGAACTAAGCCCTGTTCCGGCTTTGGGGGAATACGGTTGAATGGTATACCCTTTATATAATAGCCCTTTATCGTAAATCTGTTTCAACAACCACCACACCGATTCCATGTATTTGGATTTATAGGTGATGTAGGGGTCATCCATGTCCACCCAATACCCCACTTGTTCGGTCATTTCGTTCCAAACATCCGTGTAGCGCATTACCGCTTTTCGGCAGGCTTCATTATATTCTTCTACGGAAATGGTCTTCCCAATGTCTTCTTTGGTAATGCCTAATTCTTTTTCAACACCGAGTTCCACAGGAAGACCATGGGTATCCCAACCAGCTTTGCGCTTTACTTGGAACCCTTTCATGGTTTTGTAGCGTGGAAAAATATCTTTAATGGTTCGCGCCATAACGTGGTGAATTCCAGGCATCCCGTTTGCAGAAGGGGGCCCTTCGTAAAACACGTAACTTTCTTTGCCTTCTCGTGTAGAGACACTTTTTTCGAAAATCTTCTCTTGCTTCCAGAATTGTAAAACTCCTTCTGCGACTTTCGGCAAATCCAACCCTTTGTATTCAGCGAACTTCATGATTCTTTCCTCGTCTAAAATTGCAAGTCTGCAAAATTATGAATTTAGCTGAAACAGCAGCAGTAAAACCGAGGCCTTTTATCCTTAACGCCTTAACCTAAAGATGATAAGCGCAGCACCATCCGTGTGAAACTAAATCCGTATTTTAGAGCCATAACACTAATCTTATTTATTATGAAACGAATTGTTTTATCCCTATTGGTTCTTAGCTTGACTTTTGTCGGAGCCATTTCATGCAAAGAGGCATCAGAAAAGGCCAAAGAAGCAACCGAGGAAGCTGCTGAAACGTTGGAAGAAGCGGGAGACGAGCTGAAAGAAACGGCTAACGAAGCCATGGATGCCGCCAAAGAAGCTGGTGAAGAAGCCAAGGAAATGGGAGAGCAAGCCATGGACAGCATCAAGAAAATGGGTGAAGACACCATGGACAAAGCAAAAGAGATGGGC
>JBCBPD010000078.1:0-16431 GCA_039820925.1 Bacteroidota bacterium
ATTACAAAACCTTCAGCGCAATCCGCTCCTGAACCTTTCTCTACGAACACGCATGCTAGGTCTTGTTCATCATTGAAAAAATTAAGAATTATCATCGTTATACGTTGGTACAATACACAGGAGGCAAACTAGACGGAAGAACTATTGGTGGCATCAAGTTTTCAAATATTCTTTTCAATGATGAACAAGACCTAGCATGCGTGTTCGTAGAGAAAGGTTCAGGAGCGGATTGCGCTGAAGGTTTTGTAATTTTTTTGTCCAAAAAGAAAAAATGGGAAATTGATAGTATTAAGACGTTATGGGTTTCTTAGCAAGAAATCAAACCAAAAACCTTCACCAAAACATAATCCCTATCTTTAGATAGCACTTAACGCAAATCCCAAGTAAAAAAAGCGAAAATGGCAAAAAAGGCAGCAGAGACCGCCTCCTTTATGATGCGGTTTACCCAAAAGATATATGAAGAACACGGTGAATCAAAAGTACAGTGGCGTGGCAACGTGTCGCACGTTCAAGGCGGAGAAGACCTTAACTTTTCAGACTTTAAAGATGCCGTATCCTTTATTCAAGAGCATTTGACCGACCTCACCCGCGAGGCCACCAACGATAGAAGCTCGGAAGAACAAGAGAACATTTTGATGAAGAGTTTTTCATTGTTCAAAACCGTGGCCGCAACTGGCCCTAAAATTTTGAAAGAAACGCTAAAAGACCCCCGCAAGCAAGTGGCCAATTTACAGGACCAATTAAGCGAATATGGGGAAGAGCTTTTGGAGAAAGTTCCGCTGGACCAATGGCGAAACGCCTCCAAATCCGACTTTTTGTCCATTCAAGAATCCTTGGCCGAACTTTCACAATCGGTAGCCCTACTTACCGAAAAGGTAGATGCCCTGAATGCGTCTAGCACAACCAAAACAGCGACCAAAGCCAAGACACCTCGCTCAAAATCCAAATAAACGGTGACACAAGAGGAGCTCACAAATCAATTGGAACGCCATAAAACCTTTGGACGAGAGGCACCCATAAAGTTCCAGACCATGGGGCAATTTGCGCTATGGCGCGATGGGAAAAAAGTCAACACCAAAGATTGGGGACGGGACAAAACCCTGCAGCTCATCCAATATTTGATTTCGTACCGACATAAACACGCCCTACACAAGGAACATATTATGCACCATTTGTGGGAAGAAGGCGATGACCGCGATTTCAAAGTGGCCCTTCATGGGGTAAACAAGGTATTGGAACCAAACAGAGCTTCGCGCACAGAGCCCATTTATGTGGAACGGCAAGGGGTTACCTACCAACTCAATCTTGATTTGGTTTGGATTGATGTACAAGCGCTCGAAAACTACATCATTGTTGGGAACGAGGCGTTGAGCGATTCTCCCAAAATAGCGCAAGAAGCCTATAAGCAAGCCATTGAACTCTATCAAGGCGCCTATCTTCCCAATCGAATTTTTGAGGATTGGTCTTCCGAGGAACGTGAAAAAACACAAGTGCTTATTTTAGGAGCGCTGGTGAATATGGCCGAATTGTTGGTCAAAGAAAATCCCATGGAAAGTATTCGGCTGGCACAACAAGCCATTGGCATAGACAAAACCTGGGAAGACGCCTATCGCATTCAAATGGAAGCTTATATTGTGAAAGGCAACCGTCCCCAAGCGCTCAAAACCTATCAAAAATGTGCGGATATCTTGGATGAAGAATATGGCATCCCTCCTTTACCTGCAACCAAAGCGCTTCTTAAAGAAATTGAAGCTCTGGCTTAACCCTTTCCAAATATCTGTTTTTCAGATATTTAACATTTTACATTTCAAAAATTTATTAGCTAGGGCAAAATTGCAACTCATCTGTAACTCCCTGATTTTATGTTTGCAGTGTAAAATTTGAATCATCAGATAAAACATATCATCATGGCTACGAAAACACAAAAAACGAAGCGCACTTTAGTAGAAAAAACAGCAGATAACATGCTGGGCATGGCCACATTGGCCAATGACTTTGCCTTGAGCACTACTGAAAAGGCATTTGACACTTCTTTTAAAATGGCCAATAAATCTTTGGACCTTACTACCAAAGTGGTGAAAAAAGGATTGGATATTACCGCCACACAGCAAGATTTGGTTTTTGACATACTTAGCGGTGTAAAGAAAAAAATCCTAAAAAAATAGAGGTAACTCGCTAAGATTCAATAGTGCAACTCATTTGTAACTCGCGGTTACTACGTTTGCACCAACAAATACGAACAACAATATTTTAAAATACAAATCATGGCTACAAAAACAACAAACAAAACAGAGAAGAAAAGCCTAAACGATTCATTGGTAAACGCTACTATGGCTACCATCAACACAACTGTGGAGCACGGTGAAAAGTGGCAAAAGCTTACCAAGAAATTGGTTAAAAAATCTGAGCCTGTCCGCAGAAAGCAAATGGACATGGTTTTTGAAACCGCTACCGAAGTAAAAGCACAATTCAACTCCGGTAAAGAAAGAATGTTCGACTTGGTTGGATACGATGGAGAAGTAGTTGAGCGTGCTATGGAATACGCTACTAAAAATCCCGTAAGCAAAAAGGTTATCAAAGTTGCTGGTTCCGTAAAAGAAACCATCACTGAAAACCCTGTGGTAAAGCAAGTAGAAAAAACTACTGAAAATCTTAAGGCAAAAGGCACTGCCAAATTGAACGACCTTAAAGAAGACGTTTTGGAACAAGCCCAAAAAATCTTGAACAAAGGGGAAGAAATGGTAGAGGACGCTTTAGACACCAAAAAAGTAAAAAAGCAAGCCAAAGCTAAAGTGAGCAAGGCTAAAGCGAAAGCAGCTTCTACTACGCAAAAAGTTGCTGCTAAAGTAGAGCCTGTTGCCAAAAAAGTAAAAGCGGTTGAAAAAAAGGTAGTTGAGACCGTAAAAGACGATTTGAAATTGATTCACGGAATTGGACCAAAATTAGAAACCATCTTCAACCAAAACGGAATCGTGACCTACGCTCAGTTGGCTAAAGCTAGTGAAGCTACCATGAGAAGCATTTTGGAAAAAGCTGGACCTGTTTTCAAAAACGCAAATTTCGCGGATTGGATTAAAGAAGCTGAAAAAATGAGCGCCTAATTCAGGTCTTGAAATTTCAACATTAAAATCTAGAAAAGATGAAAAACAATAAGACACAGAAAAAAGCAAAAGGATTCATCGGAAAAACGATATCCAAAGCAAAAGACTTTGCCTTAAACGCAAATGATATTGCTCTTGCCAAAACGGAAGAAATCGTAACCGATTCTTTGGAAATTGCAGCGCAATGGCAAAAGGTTGGTGAAAAAGCGATTAAAGGTGGATTGAAATTATCCGCGAATCAGCAAGACCTTGTCTTTGATATTTTGAACGAAGTAAAATCCGATTTAAAAGAAGGCCAGAAGAAGTTTCGTAAACTCGTAGCCTAAACTTTCAAACGGATTCCATGAACGAAAACCAGAATATCTCCAATGTGGGTATTCTGGTTTTTTCGTTTTTTACCCTTAACCCAAGAAATCCCTATTTTAGCAAAAGGCCACTATCTTCTTCTTGGAAGTTGAGGCAAACGTAGTGACCTAATATTCTCGACAAATACATTGGCAAGAAAAAAAACCATAACAAAAGCATATCTCATAGATTGTTATATGGATACCGTGGTGGCGCAACATGGCACCCCTTTCACGGTGGAAGAACTAGCGGAAGCCCATAATTTCGCACCAGAAGCGTTTGAGGTACACTATGAAAGTTTCGATGCGCTGAATAAGGCCATCTTCAAGATTTTCTTGGACAATGCCCTAGCCGTACTTGCCGAAACACCGGATTACTTCGGTTTTAGCAAAAAGGACAAGTTGCTCAGTTTATACTACACCTTGTTCGAGAATTTCACCCTCAATCGTGATTTTGTTTTACTTACCATCAAGAGTTACGGACTGAATTTAAACACCCTGTCGCTTTTCAATGAGTTAAAAGAAAGCTTCGTGGCCTTTGTGGATTCCCTTGAAATGGAAACCATTCGCTTGCATGACACCTTGGATTCCTTCCAAAAAAAATCGGTTCAAGAAGGGCTTTGGGTGCAATTCTTATTGACCCTGAAGTTTTGGATGTCTGATGATTCACCCAAGTGTCAAAAGACAGACATTTTCATTGAAAAATCAGTCAATACCGGAGTGGAACTCTTAAACACGAAGTCTCTGCACAACATCATCGATTTGGGCAAGTTTCTGTACGCTGAAAAAATAAAAACCAAGTAAGCGCCATGAAGTCCTCCAAAAACATCCCGATTTCCAAATTGCGTCGTACGTCGAAACTAGTTCAGACGGGCGCTAAAGTTGGGGTAAATTATTTGAAGTACTACGGCGACAAAATGGTGAATTCTGAAGAAGAAGCCAAAGAACGTCTGGAGGAAAACAACGCCAACGACATTTACGATAGCCTGAAAACCTTAAAGGGAAGTGCCCTGAAAATGGCGCAGATGATGAGCATGGAAAAGAACATCATGCCCAAAGCCTTTGTCGAGAAATTTTCACTAGCGCAATTTTCGGTACCCCCGCTTTCAGCTCCTTTGGTACTGAAAACCTTTAAAAAATCCTTTGGCAAACTACCGCACCAACTGTTTGATGCATTCAATAGTCAAGCTATTAATGCAGCAAGCATCGGGCAGGTACATCAAGCCCAAAAGAATGGGAAAACCTTGGCCGTTAAAATCCAATACCCTGGTATTGCGGATAGCATCCAATCCGATTTGGCGATTGTAAAACCTGTGGCCATGAAAATGTTCAAAATTTCTGGCGAACATTCCGAACAATACTTTAAGGAGGTGGAAAACAAATTGGTCGAGGAAACGGATTACGTTTTAGAACTGGCCCAAAGTCAAGAAATCGCCAAAGAGTGCGCTCATCTTGAAAAGCTAAAATTTCCGGAGTACTATCCGCAGTATTCTTCTTCTGATATCATCACAATGGATTGGATGGAAGGACTGCATCTTTCGGAGTTTGTGCGAAGAAATAGGGACCAACAGGCAGCTAATGCCATTGGCCAGACCCTCTGGGACTTTTACATGTACCAAATTCATGTGTTGCGCAAGGTACATGCCGACCCGCATCCGGGTAACTTCCTTATTTCCAATAAAAATGAAGTGATTGCTTTGGACTTCGGTTGCATGAAAACCATTCCTGAAGCGTTTTATCAGCCCTATTTTGCCTTGTTCGATTACGAGGTATTGCATGATTCAGAGCAATTTGAAGAAAACCTTGAAGCGCTTGAAATCTTGAAACCCGAAGATACCGAAGAAGAAAGAGCGCGATTTAGCGACTTGTTCTTTGAAATCATCAAATGTTTCACCACCCCTTTTCAAGATGAAACCTTTGACTTTTCAGATAGGGAAATGTTTGACAAACTCAGCACCTACGGCGAAAAATATATAAAGGAAGCGTCCTCCTTAAACATGGGTGCCAATCGAGGGTCAAAGCACAACATTTACATGAACCGAACCTTTTTCGGGCTCTTTAGCCTCATGTTCGACCTCAAAGCAGAAAATATTACAATCAACAATTACACCCACTACTTGGAAGAGCAAACCGTAATGGGATAAAAAGATACAGACGATGGCCGCGAAGTTAGACATCAAGGATATTGCACAAGAAGTGCTGGACGGAAAATTCAAGCAGATTTCGGGCTATGATGCTGCCTTTTTGTACGCCGAATCTCCAACGAGTCCCATGCACATTGCGACCTTGGTCGTAGTGGAAGGTTCACTGAATTTTAAGGATTTCAAAAAAATTGTTGCGTCCAAATTGCATTTGATGCCCAAGTTTCGGCAGCGTTTGTTGAACGTGCCCATGAACTTGGATTATCCCTATTGGGTCGATGACCCCAATTTTGAATTGGATTTGCACTTGCATCGTATGAAATTACCGGACCCATCCAATTGGGAAACCTTACGCCGAACCACATCTCGAATTTTCAGCGCTCCTTTGGATTTACGGCGACCGCTGTGGTCCATCCATTTTATAGAAGGGATTGATGAAATCGCACAGGTCCCCAAAGGTTCCGTCGCCATTGTGAGTAAGGTGCATCATGTTATGATTGATGGAAACTCAGGAGTAGGGCTTATGGGAATCTTGTTTGACAAGGATGATAAGGCCAAACCGATAGACCTTTCCAAAGTCAAAAAGTTTGACCCCGACCCACTACCCGATGATATCAGTCTGTTGCTGAAAAGTGGTTACGGCTTTTTGAAGAATCCCTTCAAATTGCCAAAAACACTTGCGGAAACCGCAGTGGCCTTTATCAAAACCAAAACCTCAAAAACGCTGAGTATCCAAAAAGAGTTTACCTCGGCACGGTATCCGGTGCCGATAACCATATTTAACGGAAATATTTCCCCGAAACGGACTTGGGGTACCGCCATTTTGGAATTTGACCGCGTCAACAGCCTTCGAAAATCTACAAGCGGCAGCATCAACGACCTTATCCTTGCCTTCTGTGCAGGAGCTATTCGACGTTATCTTCAGGAACGTGAGAAATTGCCACTTCAACCTTTGGTAGCCAATGTGCCGATTTCCATCCGAAGTGAAAATGACAAATCGCATAACAACCAAATCGCCAATATGATGATTCAATTGGCGACGCATATTGACGACCCTCTAGAGCGTTTGGAATACATTCAAGAACAAACGATGTTGGGCAAGTCAAGACACAAAACCATGGGAGCGAAAACCTTGTCCAAAATGGCGGATGCTGTGCCCTTCGGGCTAGCGAATCTTGCAGCAGGTTTATATAGCAAATACAACATCAAAGATTTGCATAGACCTCCGTTTAACGTGACCATTACCAACGTACCTGGACCTAGAAATCTATTGTATTTAAATGGTCATAAAGTGGTCGCCATGTTCGGTTTGACTCCAGTAGTAGATGGGTTTGGATTGATTATTGCAGCATTTAGTTATAATGGGGTGATTAGTATCACGACTACTTCAGATGCCAAAACCATGCCCGATGCCTATGTGTTTTCACGATACATCAGGGAATCGGCCAATGAATTGGAGCAACTGATACTGACCCAAGCCAAAAGCAAAGGTGCTGAGAAAAAGGAAACGCCACAAAAAAGTGAAAGCACGGCTTTCTTCAATGCACTCAAGCGCTACGTAAAAAAAGAAGCAGCGCTGGTCAAAAAATTTAAAGGTACTTATCACATCAACGTGGATTTGGGTGCGCGAAGCGAATGTTGGGAAATCAACCTCAATTCAGAACCTGCGACCGTTAAAAAGACAAAAAACCTCGACCCTAAAACGGTCATGGATATTGAAGATGCGAATCTCTATGCCCTTTACAAAAAGAAGCTTCTTTTTGACGAATTAAAAATTCAACAACGGTTAAAAATGACCGGAACGGCAACGGACAAGGGGAAATTTACCAAGTTCATTAAAGCCTTTTTAGCACGATAAGTATGCATTTTAAAACCAACACCTTTACGGCCGCGGATGGCGAAGTCATCTGCTACTACAAATGGGAGGCGTACGACACTTCCCAAAAAAGAGGTGTGGTTCAAATTGCGCATGGCGTAGGGGAACATGCGGGGCGATATGACCGTATTGCCCATCGCCTGCAAAAAGAAGGGTTTACCGTTTACGCCAATGACCATAGAGCCCATGGCAAAACAGCCGAAATTAAACGGCTCTATGGGTATTATGAGGGCACCGACTATTTTGAGGATGTCGTGTCAGATATGCACGAACTTACCCAGCTGATGCGAACCGAAAACCCGGGGGTGCGGTTCATACTATTCGGACATAGTATGGGTTCGTTGTTAAGTCGTAAGTACGTTTTGGAACACGGTAAAGGCATTGATGCCTTGATTTTATCCGGCACTGCCAATTTTATTAAGGGATTAGGGCATTTTGGGCTGGCGAGTACCAAAGTGGTCAGTGTATTTCGAGGACGCGAACGCAGCAATGAAACCTTACGTTCTTTCTTTTTCGACGAGTTCAACAAGAAATTCAAACCCAACCGTACCAAATTGGATTGGATAAGCAGCGACGAGGCCGAGGTAGACGCTTTTGAAGCCGACCCCTATCGTATCGAGAATTTTTCTATTGGGATTTTTGCTGATATTTTGACCAACTCCAAAGAACTAAACAAAACCAGCGCCTTCGCCGACACGCCCGATGAACTGCCGATATTGATGTTCTCAGGAGACAAAGACCCTGTGGGCGAAATGGGAAAAGGGGTTACCCAAGTGGCGGAAAACTATAGAAAAAACGGCAATACCGAACTCACTTTTAACTTATATGAAGGGGGAAGGCATGAAATGCTGAACGAGAAAAACAGCAAGGAAGTCGAAGAAGATATCCTAACATGGCTGAATATTCATATTCCTTAAACAACACATGGAAGATAAGTTTCAATTATATACCATATTCACAAAGTTCGTTACCCTACTGGGCACGCTGAACGGCTTGTCCGTCTCCGCGATACAAAAAATTATCAAGGAAAATTATAGCACCCATCCGTACGCTGCAAGCATATTGCCCAAGGTGAAGGGTTTGGAAGTGAACGAAGACATCAAATTCCTTTTTAACGAGTGCATTCGTATTTGCGATGAACTAGGTCCGAGCAGAGAGTACTTTACCATTCGTACCTTACTTCGAAATATCACCCATGATATTATTGCTTTGGATAAGGCCGAAGCCAAGGAATTATCCCAAGAAATTCTAGAGAAGTTCGAGCAGGAAATCGCGCTTATCAACCAAAAAATACCGAAACCACCCCTTTTCAACATCATGTTGGAAAGCAGGTCTTTAGTGGAATGGTCTTCTATTTATTGCATCTATCCTTTTATTCCAAAGCGCATCAAAGGAAAAGGCCGACCGGTATTGCTCATCCCTCCCTATTTGGGAGATGACTATTCTACCTCTTTTGTGCGTCGGTATCTGACCTCCTTAGGTTTTAAGACGTATAAATGGGAACAGGGATTCAACATGATCAAATCGCATTACATTCCACGATTGGAAGAAAAGTTGTTTGATATTTTCCAAGAACACGGCGAAAAAGTAAGCCTAGTCGGTTGGAGCGGGGGTGGCATATTTGCCAAAATTATGGCGAATCGTCATCCGGACCAAGTGGAACAAATCGTGACCATTGGTTCACCTGTTTGGGGGGTTATGGAAATGAAAACCCCGGTTAGTGGTATTTTGGAATTCTTCCGTGGCAAATCCTTGAAAGAACGCAACAAACGGTTTATTGAAGAACTGGAACCCATACCTAACGTACCGATTACGTGTATCTACACGAAAACCGATGGATTACTTCCTTGGAAACATTGCATGGAGGCAGAAACGTACCGAGAGGACATCAAAAACATTGAGGTGTATGGCAGCCATTCAGGTTTAGGGGCCAACGTAAGCGTCTTGATGATTACCGCCAATGCCTTGAGCGCCAACATCAATGGGATGACCATAAAGGATACGACCACCAATATCGAGCGTATTTTATATCCTTTTTATTGGAACAAGAAAAGGAGAAGTTTGTTTTTCTTAAATTAGGTGTCAGGCCTATTCAATACGCATGGACAGCATAATCAATGATTCGGGATTTCAAGAAGCGCTAAAGCAAACGGCCAAGGACCACAAATTAGACTTCAAAAAAGTCGAAAAAGAGGCAGAGGAATACATCAAAGAACTCACGGCGAAACAACATCCGTTAGCCAAAATTGCCTCGGTAAAAAGTTTCGATTACATTCTTTCTCGGGCCTACAACGAAAAGATAGACGTTGACCCCAAAGGCATCAAAAAATTGATGCAGCTCATGCGGATGAACTCCGTGGCCTTTATCATGACCCACAAAACCTATTTGGATACGTTGGTCTTGATTTCAACCCTATCCCGTTTTGGAATGCCCGTCCCCTACTCGTTTGGGGGCATCAATCTTGCGTTTCCCGGTTTAAAGCAATTGGGTAATAGTGCGGGCATCATTTTCATTCGACGCAGTTTTAAGGATAATCCCGTATACAAAGTTGCGTTGCGACATTATATCGCCAGCATCATTGACCACGGACAGCACCTGACATGGAACATAGAAGGTACCCGTTCCCGAACGGGAAAAATCCTGCATCCGCAAATGGGGATTTTAAAGTACATCATGGATGCGGAGAAGCAGAGCACCAAAGCGGTCAAATACGTTCCGGTTTCGATTGCCTATGACCTTATTCCCGACGTCAAGGAAATGACCGAGCAAGCCAAGGGGGCGCAGAAAAAATCAGAAAACCTTTCCGAAGGCCTTAAATACGTACGCAGTTTAGGACACAACTTTGGGCGGGCTGCCATTCGTTTTGGAGACCCTGTTGAGATTGATGAAACCCACAATGTTGTCGTACCGCAACTCGGAGAAGACAGTTATAAAAATAAGGATACCCTCCCCTACTTCGCCTTTGACCTTATCAACCAAATGTCACGGATTACCCCGGTATCCACCGTTTCGTTGATTTGCAATGTGCTGCTGAACGACTTTGCCTTGACCAAAAAAGAAATTGAATTCAAGGTTAAAAAATTGATGGAGTTGGTGGGCAAAAAACAAGCCGATGCCTTAATAGACCGCGGGAATCCCATCGCGGTGAGCGTGCAAAAAGCCTTGAACCTATTACAAGGCGCCCATATTGTGCAAAAAAGTAGAGCAGGTCAAAAAGCGCAGTACAGCATCATTTCTTCGGAATATTTGGTAGCCACCTATTACGCCAACATGGCGGCAGGACATTTCTATCATTCCGCTTTTGTAGAGATGGCCTTGGTGAAAATCAAGGATGACACTTCAGCGGACCGTATCGTTCATTTCTGGGAAGAAATCATGCGATTGCGTAACCTCTTTAAGTTTGAATTCTTCTACACCAATAAAGCCAAATTCAGTGCCGAAATTGAAGAAGAACTCCAACGTTTTGATAAAAACTGGCGGGAAATTCTATCGGACCCAAAACAGGACATCTCGGAAATCCTGAAAAAGCAAGACCTTTTTATTTCCCGAGCTTTGCTATTGTCGTACATCGAGGCGGACAAAGTCGTGTGCCATACGTTAAGTCATTGGGACGAAGATTACGCCTTCACGGAAGAAGACTTTTTGCAACTCTGCATGTTCAAGGGGAAGGAATTGCACTGGCAAAGCCGAATCACCAGACTCGGGAGTGTGGCCAAACCCTTTTTGCAAAATGCCTATCGCTTTGCGGAAAATGCCGGTTTGGGACTTAAAAATCAAAAACAAAATACCAAAGGGTTGGAGGATTGGATGGACCAATTGGATGACCTTACGGAACGCTTAGCCTATTTAAAAGCAATTGAGGTGGAGCCCAGCAAAAGAAGCTTGGGACGTATGGCGAGCCAAAACATCTTGGTGCCAGCCGCGAAAACGACGCGTTCTAAAAAGGATTTGGAACAAGAAGAGGAAGGCCCACATATTGCTGCGTATTTTGATTTGGACCGAACGCTCATTAACGACTTTTCGGCCAAACGCTTTATGCGTACCCGTTTGCTCAGTGGCGAAACTACCGCGACGGAATACATTACCCAATTCATGACGGCTTTGGTGTTCTCTTTTGGGAATCGCGATTTTGAAATACTGACCAAACTTGCCGCCATGGGCGTAAAAGGCATCCCTGAAAAGGTTTTCGCTACTTTAGGGCAAGAGGTTTTCGACGAATTCTTGACCCATACGATTTACCCAGAATCGCGAGAGCTGGTCAAAAAGCATATGGAAAAAGGCCATCGTGTGGTCATCATTTCCGCAGCGACGATGTATCAAATCAATCCCGTTGCGAAAAATTTAGGAATTACTGAAGTGTACGGTACCCGTATGGAGGTCAAAAACGGCAAGTTTACGGGGCGTATTTCTGAAATGTGTTGGGGCGAAGGCAAGGCCAGGGCGGCAAGAACGTTCGCCAAGGCCAACGACATTGACCTCTCCAAAAGTTATTTTTACTCAGACAGTTTTGACGACTATCCGCTCTTTAAAATTGTGGGGAAACCGGTAGCGACCAACCCGGATAACAGACTTTCGCAAGTTGCTTTTGAGAATGATTGGCCCATCCTTCGTTTTGAAGAACCTGGTGAAAAACCCATCGTAAATGGTCTTCGCACGAGTTTGGCCGTGGCCAGTATTTATCCCTCAGCAGTAAAAGGCGCATTGACGGGCTTGGCGACCTTATCGAAACAAAAAGCGGCCAACGCAACCTTTGCGAGCATAGGTGATTTGGGTACTCGCTTCGCAGGACTTCAAATTTCCGTAAAAGGAAAACGGAACTTGACGGATTTCCGTCCGGCGGTGTTTTGCTTCAACCACCAAAGTGCGGCGGATTTCTTTATCATCATGAAACTGCTCCGCAATGACTTTACCGGTGTCGCCAAAAAAGAATTGGAACGCACGCCCATCGGACCCATATTCAAAGCCTTGGGCGCCATTTACATTGACCGAAGTAACAAAGCCAAGGCCATTGAGGCGATGAAGCCCGCGGTAGAAGCTTTGAAAAATGGTATTTCCGTGGCCATCGCTCCCGAAGGAACCCGTAGTGGCACGCCCGAACTGGGGCCTTTCAAAAAAGGGGCTTTCCATTTGGCCATACAAGCTGGAGTGCCTATTGTGCCCATCGTCATCAAAAATGCCTACAAAGCGGTATCCAAAGGTTCGCCCATGTTGCGTCCGACCCATATCGAAGTAGTGGTGCTAGACCCTGTGGAAACCGGACTTTGGAAATTGAAAAACTTAAACCAATACATCGAAGAGGTACGCGACCTTTTCGTCGCAGAATTGAATAACTAACTCGGGACGGAGGTGCACCAAGTACCGGACCGACACTAAACAACAATAGCATGCCATTAAAAGTAGGATTATTGGGTGGCGGCTCATGGGGCACGACCGTGGCCTCGCTTACCGCGCGCAACGCCGATACCACCCTTTGGGCCCGAAACGAGGAAACCGTAAAAGAAATCAACGAACAACGCACCAATTCGAAATACTTGCCCGGTGCCTTGCTCAACAAAAACCTTAAAGCCTCTGCCTCCATTGCCGATACCGTAAAAGACGCCGACCTTTTGGTCATGGGTGTACCCTCACAGAATTTTAGACAAGTGTTGGAGACCGCCAAACCCCATGTGCGGCCTTGGATACCCGTGGTCAGTCTCTCCAAAGGTTTGGAAATGGGCACCAAAAAACGAATGACTGAGGTCATCAGCGAGATTTTGCCCGGGCATCCCGCAGGCGTACTCACAGGACCCAATTTGGCCAAGGAAATCCATAATGGGCAAGCGGCAGCAGCCGTTATTGCCATGGTTGACGAGATTATTGCCAAAAAGTTGCAAAGTGTTTTCAATTGTGGGCTTTTTCGGGTATACACCAATACGGATGTGATAGGCTGCGAATTGGGAGGCGCTTTAAAAAACATCATGGCCATTGCCACAGGTATGGGCGACGGCGCCAATGCAGGAGACAATACCCGAGCCGCCGTGATTACCCGAGGTTTATCAGAACTCACCCGTTTGGGAACGGCCATGGGCGGGCGACGGAGAACCTTTTCCGGTTTGGCCGGCATGGGAGATTTGGTAGCGACCTGCAGTAGCCCAAAAAGTAGAAACCGACATGTGGGCTTCCAATTGGGGAAGGGGAAAAAGATAGACGAAATCATCGCGGAAATGTCTGAAGTGGCCGAAGGGGTAAAAACTGCAAAGGTGGTGATGGAACTCTCTCGGGACCATAACGTACACATGCCCATTTCGGAAGAAGTATACAAAGTATTGTACGAAGGCAATACCGTAGAAGATGCCTTTCGTGGCCTCTTAAAACTGGAGAGTGGTTCGGAGGCAGAGCCTGGATAAGCCTTTACGTTATTTCAATTTAAAACATCTTCCCACCAGCAGTTACCCTAGTTGAAGGGTTAGCCTTTTTGTACTTGCAAAGCACCAATGATGCCCTTTAGGGCAGAAACCACTCCTTGAATTTCCCGTTTATCAAAGGTATCGTCTTCAAGGTAGAAGAGCATTTCAATGGCCAAGTGCAAATGGTCGATTAAGCCTTCGGCGGAGCCGTAGGTGTCCCTTATAAATTCAAGCAGATATTCCTTCTGTGTTTCTTGTACCATTTGTGAAATGAAAAGATTTGGTATTACCCACGTCAAACATACAAAACAATTTTAAAAAAGCCATTAATTAATGGTGGATAATTAATGGCTCTGTTGATTTCTTTAACCTCATGCATAAATCACTAGAAGTCCAAAAGTTAGCCAAGCGGATAAAATCGCTTCGTATTCAAAAAGGATACAAGAGCTACGAAAATTTTGCCTTTGACCATGGCATCCCTAGGTCACAATATGGGCGTTACGAAACTGGCACGGATATCCGATACACAAGCCTGTTGAAAATTGCCCAAGCTTTTGATATGACCTTGGAGGAATTATTTAGTGAGGGGTTTGATTAAGGGAATTGATGTAGTGACCACAAAGGAGCAAGCATATCTTCTTAAGCTCGGCCAGCGCATAAAGACCTTACGCGAGGAACGAGACTTTGACCAAAAATCTTTCGCTTTTGATTGCGACATTGGCCGTACCCAACTCTACATGATTGAGAATGGAAAAACCAACCCAAGACTGCTCACTTTGCTGAAAATAGCAGCGGGGTTTGAAATGACCCTAGAGGAGTTTTTTGGTGAGGGGGTTGATTAAAATTACTTTTAAGGAATATCCTTATGACTATAAAGCGTAGCTAAGATTTTCAGGCAATTTGACCAATATGCAAGAATCAAAAAGACTAGATTTCCTAAAATCATACCTTAAGCTCTTTGGAGTAGAGAAAATTAAAGTAATCAACGAAACCCCTGATTTAATACGCGGGATTGCCATTTATGATGAAAATGACCCAGATGAATTACAAGAATTTGTTTGGCACAAGCCTGCAAAAGAAGTTCCTTCAGCTGAAATAAATATTTTAGTTGAAAAGATTACTAATGAAAAATGGCATGAAGGAGACAAAATTCTTACTAAAATTCAAAATATGAACTTCAAAGAATTTGACTCTACCAAACGTGACGAACTGCTCGACGAGTTATTTGACGTTGAAATCCGAATGGTAGATGACGGAAAGGAAACAGATTCTTTTTGGGTTCACTTTTGATACCATTTATTCATGGCAATAAGGAATCAATAATAACCACTTTCTTGTTAACTTTAAGTTTAAACCTTTAACCCAGCTGGGTTACCAAGGAAATTATAGCCGAGACCGTTGGCAACAATATTTAAACATTAGGAAAACAATTTGAATTTGATTTTTGAGTTATTTCTACGCGGCTTAATTGTCGATTTTTTGGGCCGATACACTCGATATTATTTTTTTAAAGCAATCGGGAAACCTAAAACAATGGACTATTTGACAGCTGGAAAATCAAAAGATCATTACTTCATCATCTCACAGCATATGTCCAATGTTATAATCGGACTTTTAGTTACTTGTGGACTATTTTTCGGAATTGCCTATTTAGGTTTTACTTATTTACACTGGAACTGAAAAGAAGATGAAAAAGCAGCAAACAATGGCCATGATTCATTGCTGTATTCTGACTAACTTTAAGTTTAAACCTTTAGTTGGCTGGATTACGAAGGAAATCACAGCCGAGACCGTTGTGTGCAATTAGAATATCAGAAATGGAAAAATGGAAACCAGAAATATTATTGAAGTTATTTTGGATAGGACTGACCTTAACCACAATCTATATTTTTGGTTGGCTGACCTTTGGATACTTGACATTCGGAAATCTATTTAAAGAGAAATACGGATTTTGGAATTTACTCTTACCGAATATCTTGACAGTCGGACTACTGATAATCTACACAAAAGAAATATTAGTTGGATATCAATCAAAATCAACTAATCGGAATTTAAAATCATTACTCATATTTTCAGTTTTAATAATAATCTTGACTTTGTTACAAATCCCTCAATTTGAGTTATTATTTACCGACCTGAAATCTAAACCTTGGCAAATCGTTTTATCATTGATTATAATTCTGACCTCATATGTTGGAATTATAATTAATAGAATATTGAAAATTAAAGAATTGAAAAACGAAAATCGGACAAAAATAACTGCACACAATAATGGATAACCGCAATTACGGTAAACCAAAACCCTAACTGATGGTTACACGAAATAGTCAGCACACATATGCCCAGAAAAGTCATAATCCTTTTAATATCCGTTTCTTTCTCAAGTTTAGGTTGGACTCAAAATTATAATAAGGTTGATTCTATGGTTTTGACGTATCCAACAAAATTCAGTTCGGTATCTAAGCTTGCAAAACGAATTAATACTGATTTTTCGAATGATTTTGAAAAGACTAGAGCGGTTTACGCTTGGATAGCCAACAACGTTGCTTATGAGCCAAGCGAATATGGAAAGTTTGACTTTG
>JBCBPD010000079.1:0-16385 GCA_039820925.1 Bacteroidota bacterium
ATTTTGCATGAAAAATAATAAAGAACGAAATGAAGATTCAACAATTTACTAACGCAACTATTGTAGTAGACACGAAAGAGTCCGTAATATTGGTTGATCCGATGCTTGGCCCAAAAGGAAGTATGCCGCCATTTACCCTATTTAGATTCAAACCAAGAAAGAATCCTTTGGTTTCAGTACCTGATATTTGCAAGCCAACCCTGGATCGTGTAACCCATTGTCTTATCACTCATAAACATCCTGATCATATTGATAAGGCAGCTGAGAGATACCTAATTGAGAGAAATACCCCAGTTACCTGCAGCACATTGGATGAAAGAACGTTCCGAAAAAAAGGAATGAATGTTGTGCAGACAGTTGATTATTGGGAAAAAGTAGATTTTTTAGGAGGAAAAATTGAAGGTATCCCAGCAAGGCATGGCTATGGATTTATTGCCAAGCCCGCTGGTAATGTTATGGGTTTTTACATTGAACTCCCAAATGAACCCTCGTTATATATAAGTTCCGATACTATTTACACTGAGGATGTTAAAAAAGTATTCAGGGAATATCGCCCAAATGTCAGTTTGGTAGCTGCTGGATCAGCCCAATTCGATGTTTTCAAACCATTACTCATGACCATGGAGGATGTTGTAAAATTCGCGCAAGATGCCCCAGGGAAGGTCATTGCAAATCATTTGGAAGCTGTCAATCATTGCCCTACAACCAGGAAGCAATTAGTACAAAAGTTTGCCAGTGCTGGTATAAAAGGAAAATGCTTTGTCCCGAATGACGGGGAATGGATGGGGTTCAATTGAATGAAGTTCAATATGTTCAAAGGAACTATGTACCACTAAGCAATTTCTGCAAAATATCTACCTAGAACTTAACTATTCCCCTTAAACCAATGTTTTATAAGACGCAAAGGTGTAATTACATTATCCCTTCACAGACTTAAATTCTATTCAATAATGCAGTTCATCGAATTGTAAGAAATTCAGTTGTCCTACCGAAGTAGTATTCTTAGTTTTCCTCCATTCAAGGTAACTCAAGCTACCTACCAAATTCAAGACCATTAGAAAAGCAGTCCGCCAACCTCGTAACCGGAAAAATCGATTTTAAATTAAATGGATTCATTCACAAGTTCCCCGGGTTAGCTGTCGGGGGCGGTCTGCTGTTTTAACAGTACTTGCAATCTCATATGAATTTATTGGAATATGGAAGGTGACTATTTGAGATGTTGTCCCTTCTAACCAACCATTAAAGAGAATCTACTCCTATTCTTAAAAGAGTCCCATTAACTTGCCAATTTAAAGGGCTTTTTCTACTCTATAGAATGAGGATTTAGAAATCCCAGCTTTTTTACAGGCCAGCTTTATCTGCAGATTTCTTTTATCATAAAGGTATTTTGCATATTGATATTTCTCAATTGTTTCCTTTTTGGAACCCTTTGGTCTGCCCAATAACTTATTCCTTCTTCTAGCATTTTCAAGCCCGACCTTTGTCCTTTCACTAATCAGGTTTCGCTCAAACTCCGCCACTGCTGCGAAAATCTGTAAAAGAAACTTTCCATTTGCGGACTTTGTATCAAATTCAGGCTCGCTCAAGCTTTTAAAATAAACTCCGGCCTCATTGAATCTATCAATTAACTCAACCATATTCTTCAAAGAGCGGAACATCCTATCATTTTTATATGCGATAACCGTATCCCCTCGGCGCATATATTTAATAAGCTCGTTGAGCCCTTTTCTGTTGCTTTTGACACCACTGGCAATATCAGTGTATATCTTTTCACAACCGTTTTTTCTCAAAAGCTCAATCTGAATATCTAAATTCTGTTCTGGTGTTGACACCCTGGCATATCCGAATATCATTACAATAGATGTTTTACGCTCTCTTTTCGAGCAATTAAACTAACGGTACAGAGAGGTTGGGGCAAATGGGTGGTTGGCGAAGAAACTTAGAAGGGTTTAACCTTTGCAACATAGTAGAGACTTCTGAAAACATCAATTGTTACAACAATAACTAAACCAACTCAATTTAATGGCCATTAGACATTATTTACAATACAAAATCTAATAGTCAAAATTGTTTTCAAATCTTTTGGGTCTGAAATAGGGAATAGAAAGTTTAAATAAATAAATTCGAGGAAAGAAATGATTTCGGAATTGTAGTCGAAAAAAAGTTGATTCCTCGCCCGACCATTCACCAATGTTTAGATTTTTTAGAAACCACATCCTTTTTCTATTTATTTGTGCTTTTTGCAGTTGTGGCGATTCATGTCCGGATGGGGTTCTATTTCTAGGGGATTTTAATCTGTCTGATTATGAAAAATCACTTATTCCATACACAGGGTTCGAAGACCTTAAGTTTATTGATAACGGGGGAAGGGAGATAATGGCGAGGACACAACCGCGGGAGTTACTAGATCAAGAAATCAATACAGGTCCAGAAGAGTGTGAATCATGGGAATCTGAGGAGCTTGACAATTTCGTTAACTTCATTGCCCAAGGGTTTTCAATCAGGTTAATCATCGAGGCGTTTGACAATAATAGCACTTTCCAGATTTCTTATAATGAAACAGACAATCCTTCAGGTCAGGAGGTTTTATCGGAAATTGTTAATCCGATGCTGGGAGAGGCTGAAAACATTGAGCTTTTCGGTTTTTCCTTTCAAGAAGTATTCGTGTTTAAAAGCACCTTGGCAAATGGAAAAATTGACACCATATTGTTTTCAGCTAATGGCAAAGGGATTGAACTTATAGTTTTTAGTGACGGGAACTATCTAAAATCAAATAATTTTTAGGAATCACCTTTTCCCTTAATGATTGAATCCCATTAAATCGGCCGATTAAAAACACCTATTTCAAAAATTGATTTGTAAGCCGATACTTCCTAAAATTTGTTAAATAGTCATTTTATATAGAATTAATCTAAATTAATTTAGGATTTATCGATTTTGAAATTTAGCTTCGTCAAAAAGCTAAAATATTGAATTCCAGACTTAGGAATTTCTTTGGTTTTGACACTGCTATGAAAAGTATAGAAAACGATGATGGTATTTTTAAACTTGATTCCTTAAAGGGATTTAGACACTTTTACTATCAAAATTCGGATAAAGTGTACAACTTCTTCATGTACCATTTGGATAATTCAGAGGTTTCCGAAGATTTGGTCCAAGAGCTCTTCATATACTTGTGGACCAAAAGGGATACTATTACTATAAGGGGGCCTATCGAAAACTACATAATGAGCTGTGCAAAACACGCTTTGATAAAATATTACCGTACCAGGGGAAAGGAAAAATTACTGTACGTAGATTTTGACATTGAAGAAATCGAGAACACCACTCCTGAGATATTATTGCAATACGCCGAAACCAAGCAGCGTATGGTTGATGTATTGAAAAAGATTCCAAAAAAAACAAGGGAAATATTCTTATTGAGCAGAAACCATGGGCTATCCAACAAAGAAATAGCAAGACGGACATCCCTCAGCGAAAAATCTGTTGAATACCATATCGGAAAGACCTTAAAGCGCCTGAGGCGCTATATCGCCCTTTTCTCCTTTTTTGTTTAATTTTTTTTAGGGGCGTTTGTCTTTTTGGTCTCTATAGTATTGAAGAGAATTCTTTAATACCTAAGAGATGAAAATTTCCAAAGATTTGGTCAGAAAGTATACCCTGGGCAAATGCACCCGTGAAGAAAGAATTATTGTTGAAAACTGGTTAAGTTCGGACCCTTCGGATGAAATCAATGATGACCCTACCTTCTTTGATGCAAGCCGGGATATGGTCTGGGCGAGAATTCATTCACAAATCACTGGAAATAATCCTAGAATATCCTCGAATTACAAATACCAAAAATTGTTGAGGATAGGTATTTCGGCATGTCTGATTGTGGGCTTCTATCTTGCGGCTACCTTTTTGCCCAACCCCTTTGAAAACGAACCCAAGTTAAAAATAGTTGAGGCCGCCTATACCGAACCGCTACCAGGGATATACGTATCAACTATTGATGGCAAACCAAAGAGAATAAGCGCAGAGAACTACAACATAAATTTTGAAGGTGTACTCCGTATATACAGTGACTCGCGGAAAAAACAGAACGTGGTCTGCAATGGTATGGAATTGGCCATTGACCCAGAAGTACCCTATTTTATTGTGGGCCATCAAAATGGGGGATTTACCCGAATATATGACCAAGTGGTATTGGAAGACTTTTCAAACACTCCATTTATATCGAAGTCCTTTGAAGTATGCGTAAAAAGCTGAAAGCACTTTGTTCTCTGCATATGCTCTGCGCAACACTGTTCCTCTTTAATCTCAAAGCCCAAACAAATAATGGATTTTCCATTAAAGGGAAAGTAAGTGACCCGAACGGCGGATCCTTGCCCTATGTCAATGTGTTCATCGAAGAACTGGACATTGGTGCGGTGACCAATGAGAAGGGCAGATACCAATTGGAAAAAATCCCTTCAGGCCAGTACACTGTCCGGGCCAGCCTTATCGGCTATAAAGGACGGGACAGGATCGTCATCGTTGGGGACAGGGGTATAACAGGATTGGATTTCATCCTTGAGGAAGAAACCCAGAATTTGGACGAGGTAGTGGTCAAGGGCAAGAGCGAGGCCAGTAGACTTAGGGAGTCGGCACAGGCCGTCACGGTCGTAACTACGGAGACCGTTAAACTACAGGCCGCCGATATGGGAGATATCATGGCGAAGACCGAGGGGGTCAGCGTACAAAGGGCCGGTGCTCTGGGTTCCAATGTCCGCTTTTCCATAAACGGGCTTGCCGATGACCAGATACGGTTTTTCTATGACGGTATCCCCCTTGAGTTTTCTCCATACGCCTTTGGTATTGCCAATGCGCCCGTGAACCTGATAGAACAGGTGGAAGTGTATAAAGGAGTGGTACCCATCGAGCTAGGCGCGGACGCCCTTGGCGGTGCGATAAATCTGGTGCCCCAAAAGATACAGAATGGCCTTAACGGCAGTGCTTCCTATCAGGCGGGCTCTTTCAACACTCACCGTATCACCGGAAACATAAGCGGGGCCAATAAAGATTCCGGTCTTTTCTTTTCAGCTACCGGGTTTTATGACTATACCGATAACAACTATAAAATCGATGCGGCCATAGCTAACGAGAGGGGCCAGCTAGAACAATTTGAAGTCGAACGGTTCCACGACGGCTATAGGGCTGCCGGTGCTGATTTTGTTCTGGGTATCCGAGGCAAAAAGTGGGCAAAAAGACTGAGTGTCGAAGGATATTATGGAGACTATGACAAGGACTTACAGAACAGTCAATTTCCGGGACTCATCGACCAGCCCAGTTTGGGAATCAGCAACGCGGTTGCGGGCAATCCTTTTGGGGAAGTGGTGTTTTCCACCTTTTCCGCAGGGGTCAATATCGACTATGCCTTGGACTTTAATTCAAAATGGGAACTGGGCCTTAAGATGGGCTATAACTATAATGAGCGGGAATCCTTTGATGTCGGTAACAACTTATATAGCTGGTTTGGTGAAGTGGCTCGGGTCAACCAAGAAGCAGGTGAATTTGGGCTTGAGGACAACTTGATCACAATGAGCGAGAATGTGTTCGCGCGACAACAAACAACATATAGCTTCAACGAACGGCACAGCATCAAACTGGCCCTGTCGCCCACCTATACCTACAGGACCGCGGATGACCTGTTGGTGGATGGGGAGTTCGACCCCGCACTCGACGACAATTTCCTTTTGAACTTCGTTGTAGGTCTGGAGTATACAGCCGAATTCGCCAAGGGAAGATTGGAAAACATTGCTTTTGTGAAAAACTACTATCAAGACATCCGCAGCGAATCCGTAAGCCCTGATGTTGAAGGCATACAGGTGCTCGAGCGCAACGAGAACAACTTTGGTGCCGGTGATGCAATCCGCTACAATTGGAGCGAACGATTTTCCACCAAACTGAGCTACGAATATGCATTACGTCTCCCTAGCCAGGACGAAGTCTTCGGTGACGGTCAGTTCATTTTACAAAACTTTGAACTACGACCGGAAAGCAGCCACAACGCCAATCTACAGTGGGACTATCGAAGCAAATCCCGAGCAAAAATGAACTGGCAATTGCAGGGCAATCTTTTTTTAAGACAAATCGATGACCTGATCCGTCCATTTCCAGTTCAGAATTTTGAATTGGGCAACGAACTGTTCCTGCAATTTCAGAATGTGTTCAGCGCCACTTCCCAGGGTTTTGAATTGAGTGGGAACATAAGTAACATTTTAAATGGATTGACCCTTTCGGCCAATACCACCTATCAGGATTTTAGAAATACGAGCAAAGAGGGGGCCTTTTCCATTTTCGAGGGGGATCGCATACCGAATGTGCCCTATTTTTTCGTCAATGGATCGGCCGACTATCGATTTGAAAATCTTTTCAGATCTGAAGACGATTTTGCGGTATTCTACAATTTGCGTTACGTAAATGGTTTCCTAATAGGTTTTGAAAGCGTCGGTCTAAGCCAGTTTAAGCTTGGGGTCCCGGATCAAACCGTGCACTCCGTCGGGGTCACCTACAATACCAAACTACAGAACGTCCCCACTACGCTTACTGTGGAAGTGCAAAACCTATCAGACGCAAAAGTATTTGATTTCTTCGGGGTACAAAGGCCCGGTCGTGCCGTCTTTATAAAACTGACCACGCAATTTTAACTTAAATAAATGTAATTTTAAATGGAATAATTATGAAACGAATGGTTAAACTACTAAGTATATTTTTCCTTTTTGGTATTTTTCTGAACGGCTGTAGCGGTGATGACAACGGGTCCGAGGAACCCAACCCACCTACGGGGATGGAGGATGATGACCCTGCCCCAACTGAACTTGAGTCCGGCTGGGTAGTGGCTTACCGAAATGAAACTCCCCAAGGTCGTGTATACTTCATGGAAGTTAATGAAGAGATTCCTGCAGAGAGCAATGTCTCAGAGGCTGTTGAATTGGGATTGAATGCCAGAATATACTCTTTTGGGGACAACCCGATCACCTGGAATGGCGATGCTGGAACACTGACCAAGTGGAATGTCGACCGGACGAACTTGGAGTTGTCAATAGGAGGAATAATTAGCTTTGCCAGTAATGGAATCACTGGAAACAGGGGCGAGCCTGTATTTATTTCGGAAACGGAGGCATATATGGAAAATCTATTGGAAGGGGTCATTGTTGAATGGAACCCGACCACGATGGAAATCACCAGGGTCGTCAATGTGGATACACCTCCGGAAATCACCGGTGGGACCGGTGCATATTTTGTTACCCTGTTCTCCAACGTTACGAGCGATGGGAAAATCGTATACGGAGTGGATTACCGATTACCTGCATGCTGTGAGTATGTCGGGCCAGAGGCAGCTGTAATTGCCGTTTTTGACCCTAGCCAAGGAACCTTGGAGTACCAACAGGATGATCGATTGCTTTCAGCAAACAATATAGTGAGAGATGAACAAGGCCACGTTTATATAACACCATCAAATTTAAATGCCTTCACCAAGGAATATTTCAATGATGCTGAAAATTTACCTTCGCCATATACCCTTTTGAGGGTTGGTTCGGATGGAGAATTAGATTCAGATTATAGCCTTGATCTTTCTAGCCTTTTACCGATTGAAGTAGCGAATGGTTTCAGTTTTATAACCAACAATCGAATCGTAATTTCTTATGTTGATAGTAATGAAAACCAGTTGCCCGAAAGTTTTGATGCACGTTTTGGAATTTTTGGAGCTCCATCGATTCCCGTTGCGATAGATGTGGAAACTGGGGAGGTTTTCCAATTTGATGCCTTTTCGAATTTCAATTATAGCGGCTTTCCTTCGAGAACAGATGGGAGCTTGTTCTTAGTTGCCGGTCAGTTCTTTCCCAATGGTGATCCGGAAAGGTCAACTTTACAGCGAGAGGATGGTTTCAACAATTTCACTGAAGTCTTTGCACACACTGGCGGAACCGTTCAGCATATTGCAAGATTGTGGTAGACTGGAACAGAGCTTAATGATGTACACTTTTGCCACATGCACCTCATTTCTATCGGTGTTTTGCCTTTACTCACTTTCGGATAGGGTGGAACACCAAAAAGGTAACGCCATGCTTTGGCTTGCTGAACGAAAAAAAGTGGCCTTGATGTTATCAGGGCTACTTTGTCTTTCCGGGACACTCATCCTCTGCCATTATACTTCATTGGTGATAGGTCTTTTGGCCGGGATGTTTATATGGCTGACCATGGCAAGTCTTTTCTTGCTTCTTAGGCCCTTTAACAAAATCAATTTCATTCACGTTGCTTTTTTATGTGCGCTTATGGGCATTCTTGAATATTACATTCAATAAATGAACCATCATAAATATGCCGGCAAATAGAAAATACCTGTCCACTTCTCCCTTAACAAAATGTAACCGGCTTACCGCCGGACTGTTAGGCAGCTTTTTGGCCTCCTTGGCTTTTCACCTAGCCTTGACCGCATGGCTTGAACTTGATATTGTTTTGACCATTTCCATATTCTCTTTCTTCATTGTTTGGATAGGGTTAATGTTGATTGCCTATTGGATACGAAAGGTATGGCAGGTTTGGGCCTTGATTTTGATGATAACCCTTGTTAGTTTGGGGGCCATTTATTTGGCTATGCCTTTTTAAATTGATGACTACTATGGCCGATAAACGTGATTACAATGTTTTTTTTGACACCCATACCGTAAGTGGTATCGTTATCAGTACAGGTCTGTACATGATTTTTTTGGCAGGGGCCTTCGCGCTCTTCATGGAAAATATTAACCATTGGGAAGCTAACGAACCTGTCCGCGACGCCGCAGCTTATATTGATTATGATGGTGTTCTTGAACATCTTGAGATCATGGGCTATGACATGCACGGAAGAACCGTCCGGATAAGGAATGATCAGGGAAAAATACAGGTGTTTTCCTTACCGTTGACCAATAAATCGCTACATAGTAATCCTTCGGCGATTCTTTCCGATTCGTTGGCAAAGGGAAGCATACGCCTACATCTAGAGTCCCAAACCTTTGCCGAAGTAAAAATGATTCCTGTTGATAGGTTCAAGAAACTTGGGGGGTTCCTTTACGGCCTACACTATTTCCACCCAATTCCTTATGGCATGGAACTGTCAGGTATCGTTGCGGCAATTTTTCTGTTCTCCATCATTACCGGATTGATAATCCATTGGAAGAAAATTGTATCCAATTTTTTCACTTTCCGGTTAAAGTCAACCATAAAAAACCTTTGGGCCGATGCGCATAGTGCCTTGGGCATCATCGGCCTGCCCTATCAATTCATGTTTGCGCTCACCGGTGCTTTTTTGGGATTCCATTTGATATTCTTGAACCCGGTCGCCACTATGTATTATGGCAACAGTATCCATGAGGTGTACAAGGATGTATTTCCGTCATTTAGCAACAATAAGGATTTTGCACCCCATGGCCATTCTGATGAACATGTTTCTGTAAATAGTTTGGTCAATAATACACTAGTAGAAATAGGAGATAGGGACATTTCCTACATGGATGTAGTGGTAAAGAACTATAAGGACGAGAATGCCCATTTGGGCATCTTGTATACGTTGGAAAACAATGATGGTTTATTGTCGAATGGGGAGAAAGGATACCGCCTAACGGACGGAAAAAAGGTGTTTGAAAATGAAGTAGGTCGGACTCAAACATTGTTGTTTGGTGCAATATTGACGATAGCCAAACTGCATTATGCATCCTATGGCGGATATTTTGTGAAAATCATATACTTCTTGCTTGCGCTGTTGACCTGCTTTGTCATTATTTCCGGTGTGATGGTCTGGCTCAAAGCCCGCGAAAAAAACAGGATTTATGCCTCCAGAAGAAAGTTCAACGCCAATGTGGGGGCCATATACCTAGGCATCTGCCTGGGACTATACCCGGCAATAGCCTTGATGTTCATCTTAACCAAGACCTTTCCAATGGAAATGCGCCATCGATTTGATTGGATAAGTTGGCTTTTCTTGGCATTTTGGGTCGCCTACACCATATATGCCTACTTCAGCAAGAACCATTTCCATATCAACAGGAATGCCCTTATCCTTGCGGGAGGTATGGGAATCCTGGTTCCTGTACTGAACGGTTTCCATTCAGGACTATGGTTCTGGAAATCCCTACAAATGGGCTATCCAGATTCCTTTTTTGTGGATGTGGGGTGGATAGTACTGGGCACAGCAACTCTGATATCAGCCTATTATGCCAAACCTCTTAATGAAAAAGCAAGGAAAGCAAAAAAGGGTATACCCATTATGCCAGAAGTGGAAACCATCAAGTAAGAAGGAGGGCTTGCCTTACCCATGAAAACCAATCTAAATGATATGAATTGAGACATGGACAAAGAAACCACAAACCCAGAACGGTTGGAAACGGTAGAAAAGGTATTCGTCAGCTTCCTATTCCTTCATGGTCTCCGGAAAACCCCGGAACGCATAGCTATGCTGAAAGAAATCTATGCCATCGAATCTCATTTTGATGTGGACGAACTCCATTTTCGGTTGAGGAACAACGGCTTCAGGATAAGCAGGGCGACCATCTACAACAACCTGGATCTTTTTCTGGAATCCGGTCTTATCAGAAAACACCAATTTGGAAAGGGAATGGCCCAATATGAAGAATCCTATTTTTTCGATCAGCATGACCATATCATTTTGACCGATACTGGAGAGGTCAGGGAGTTTTGTTATCCAAGGATTCAAAACATCAAAAAGACCATTGAAGAGACTTTTGGCATTGTGGTCGATAGTCACTCTCCGTATTTCTACGCCACCCATAAGCATAAGCCTTAAAGTGTAAAAACTATAGATTAGGACTTTTTGTTGCGATTTTTTGATAGTAACGAAAAAAGAACCTTTTTTAGGATTAATCAATTTACATTTCAAATAAAAGTGCCGAAAAACTCAAAATGCAAGTTTTAGATCGCAGCAATTAATTGTTCATTGTAATTGTCTAATATATTTGTTGGTAAGGACTTCAAATAAATCTGAGTAGTATTTAATTTACTGTGTCCAAGCATTGCAGATATAGCCTGGAGAGGAATGTCATTTAACATGGCTTGGGTTGCAAAACTATGTCGAGAAACATAGGTTGTTAGTTTCTGCTCAATACCACACATTTCACCAATGATTTTTAAACCTCTATTGTAGCGTTGACGTTCCCAAGAGATTTCCCGTTCTTGTAATGCAGGACTTTCTCTTTTGATAACAGGAAAAATATAATCTTCATTTGATTTTCCTTCAAGATAGATTTTGAGTATTTCCGCAAGCTGACCAGTAATTTTGATATCATACAATTTACCTGTTTTCTTTCGCCTGAACTTAATGCGACCATTGATGATGTTAGCGACTCTAAGGTGAGCCATATCCGTAAAGTTCATACCATATAACAGAAAGGAGCAAATAAAGTAATTACGGTATCGAAAGAGAACCATATCCTTAGGAAGTTTTAAATTCATTATTTTTCTAATGTCCTCAATTGGTAGTGCTCTCTTTTCCGTAGGGACTTGCTTTATGGAATAGTGTGTAAAGGGATAAGCTTCCCGTTCTATTAATCCTGCTTTGATCCCCTTATTATAAATGGCTTTGATGGCCCTTAAATAAGTAGAAAGACTATTATATCCGTTGCCTTTGGCCAAATGATAACGCTCAAATTTTTTAATGAAATCATAGTTCAATTCATTGAACTTTAAATCCTTTCCTTTGGTGAAAGTTCTCAAAATAGAGATAATGCCTGCATAATTTCTAGCAGTTCCATAACGATGTGCCGTTTTAAGGTCTTCCGCTAAAGACTCTCCAAATCTGTAGAATGAGACATAAGTACTGTTTTGGGTTATTCTGTTTTTTACTTGCTTAATGGATAGATAGTTGAGCTTTCCGCTATCATAAAGTCTGTTGATAATATCATTTGCCCTTGCCTCCTCCTTGAGGAGCAAAGTATTCAATCTCGCTATGGATTCTACTTTGATGTAGTTCTTTTTTATGGTGCATTTTTGGGAGTCCCAATATTTTTCTAATATTGAATACCCAGTTGAAATAGAAGTTGTTTTTCGTAAGTGGGTAAGGCGAAAAATAATGGGAAAAGAGCCATCTTTTTTGGCTCTTCGAGTATCCAATAAAAGCATTAAATACGTCCTCATATTCTTCAAGTTAGTAAAAAAATTTGCAAACAATTTGCAAACAAATGGTTGATATCAAACGATATCAATTGACATGAAGAATTATGTATATTACTAAAAATCAATAAATTATAATAAATTTCCTGTTTTAAGATTTTTTTCCAAAGACGCTTCTAAGCAGACGGTCGAAGGTTCGAATCCTTCCGCGATCACCACTCCAAAGCCCCAGTGTTTCTGGGGTTTCTTTTGTTTATACTATTCTTGTCCATTTTACTATTTTGTTGAATTCGTTTTTTCAAGTCGTTTCGGAAAATTCCAAAAAAAACGTAGCGATGTCCCACAGATAAAACAGTAAGTGTGCAAACCTGTCAACAAAAATGGGTTGGTTATTGAATATAAAAACCACGCTTCTATTTTTAGATGTTATCCCTTTGTTTAATTTAATATTTACTTAAAATTCTTCCTTGCATCTTTTTATAATATTGTTATGCCGTACAATGCCAAATGATTTCCGATAACGACCTCTTAAAGCAAATTTCTCAGGGTAATGAAATCGCCTTCAAAACCTTGTATGAGAGGTATTGGAAACATATTCACCAAGTTGCTAGTAGAATTTTAATGGATAAAAAAATGGCTGAAGATATCGTTCAAGATGTCTTTGTCTCATTATGGATTAAACGGAACGCTTTAGAAATAAGAAATATAAGGGCCTACATCTACCAAGCAACCAAACTGTCATGCTTCGAACAACTTAGAAAAACAAAAATCCACGAAACCTTTCTGGACAGGGCCCAAATCGTTTTGCAATCCAAGGACCATGAAGATAACATAAACCTTGAGGATACGCGTTTCCGTATTAATCGCAGCATTTCCACACTTCCAGATAAAACCAAAAAAATCTTCCAGCTAAGTAGGGAACGTAGTCTAAGCAATCACCAGATAGCTCAAGAGCTCAATATATCTCCAAAGACTGTGGAATACCATATTTCGGTATCTCTAAAACATTTACGCAGAAACCTCGCTCAATTCTTTTTTTAATTTTTTTTCCAACTTTTTTAGGGAGGTGTTGTTTTAAAACAACTAATAGGTAGAAACAGAAGGTAAATGAACGAAGAAGACCTTAAAAAACTGTTTCAAAAATACTTGGATAACAACTGTACATCTGCCGAAAAAAAGTATCTGGATGAACTGTTCAATAGCTATCTAGAAGATACTAAATTCATTGGCGATGATGAGTTGGAAGGCACAGAGACTCTTGAATCTGAGATTTTTGAAAAGGTTAGGCAAAGAATTCACTCAGCGAAGAATCATCAAGATAACAAGACGATGAAATTGAGAAAGAATAAGGCTGTTTTATGGACGGCGGCATCTATTGTTATTCTTTTCGGCATAGGGGCGTTTTGGTTTACATCACAAGAGACTTCTTCCGTGAACAAAACGATATCACACACAGTTGATTTAGTTATTCGACAAACCTCTGCGGGTGAAAAGAAAGAGGTACACCTAAAGGATGGCTCTATTGTTTATCTGAATTCGGGAAGTAAGTTGAGCTATTCCAAGAATTTTGGTCAAGATGGCACCCGATGGGTGAAACTTGACGGAGAAGCGTTTTTCGAGGTTAAGAAAGACGAAAGTAAACCCTTCATTATTGAATCTGGTAATATTGTTACCGAGGTAAAAGGAACTTCCTTCAATATCAAGGCTTTCCCTGAGGCTAGTGATGTAGCTGTTACGGTGCTTACGGGGCTGGTTGGAGTTTCAAAGAAGGGGGAAAAAAACAAGGTTGAACTAATACCAAACAGGCAAGCCCTATTCAGCAAGGAAGATGGTCTACTTAATATAATGGAAGTTGATGCACAAAGGTTTAGCCATTGGAAAGACGGAATATTACATTTTGAAGAAGCGCAGTTGGAAGATGTACTCATTGCCCTTGAGCGCTGGTATGGCGTGAACATCAATACCGATAATTTGACCCTGGAAAATTGTACACTAACGGCAACATTTGATAAAAGCTCAATCTATGAGGTTATGGAGGGTATCAAATTTGCCAAGGAAGGAGTGGAATATACTTTAGAAAACAATACTATAGAAATGAAAGGATTTTGTAACCAATAAAATAAAAAAGCCTATGCATTGAGAATGTAAATAAGAAGGCAGTCTGCAACACTTTGGCGAGCGGAGACAGACTGCCGATGAGAATAACAGAAACTAATAAATAGTAACCGTCAAACATTTTGTGAAAATATGAAATCACTAACACTTAAACAATTATTAAACTTGACGCTCAGGACCTTTATCATATCACTTGTCGTGGCAATGTTAAACCCACTGTTTGCGAGTGAAGCACATGGGCAAAACCTGCGCAATACTTCAGTAGATATATCCGTGCAAAATGCAAGCGTCACAGAATTAATTGAAAACTTGGACCACCAGACAAGGTTCAATTTTATCTACGATAATCGTCTAAAAGGGATTAACAAAAGATTCACCTTGAATTACAATAGCGTATCTCTACTGTCGATATTAAGGCTTTTGTCCAAAGAGGCGAATATCAACTTTAAGAGAATCAATGATAATATTTCCATCAACATTCGACGTCCTAAGAAAAAAATCGTTGTTCAACCTGTTCAGATTACGGTTTCAGGAGTTGTTACTGACGAGTTGGGCCAACCATTACCAGGCGCAAGTGTTGTGGAGTTAGGAACTGAGAATGGTGTAAGCACAGATTTTGATGGGAACTACTCGATTGAAGTTCCCAGCAATGCCGTACTTGAATTTTCCTACCTAGGATATATCACTAAGGAGGTAATCCTAGGTGGGCAAACCATAGTGGATATACAATTACAACCTGATGCTAACCAATTAGACGAAGTTGTTGTCATTGGCTATGGAACAACAACCAAGGAAAAGTTCAATGGAGCGGTTTCAAAAGTGGAAACCGAAAAATTGAACAATTTTTCTTCTGCCAACTTCGAACAAGCGCTATCTGGAAACATTGCTGGCGTACAAATTGTTGGAAATGGAAAGAACCCTGGCGAAAACTCAGTGATTCAGATACGTGGTCTGAATACGTTAACTGCAGGCACTAATCCTTTGATTGTAGTGGATGGAAATCCACTTACCGAAGGTTCTTCTTTTAGTTCCATAAACACCCAAGATATCGAATCGGTCAATATACTAAAGGATGCGGCATCGGCGTCCATTTATGGTTCAAGGGCATCCAATGGTGTAATCCTGATAACGACCAAAAAAGGAAGACAAGGAAAAATGCAAGTAACGTATGATACGTATTATGGATTTCAAGACCGTGTGGACAAATTTCAATTAGCGGATGCTTATGCAACTGCCCAATTTGATTTTGACGCACGTAATTTCGGTTATCTTTCAGGGGGTCCAGATAGAAGTATCACTGATGATAATGATACTAGGGATGCCAATGGAGGGGGCAAAAGAAGTCGCGTCCAACCCTTTTTGGAAGGTTACCTAAACGGTCAACCCGGATTAACCAATACAGATTGGACAAATGCCGTATTTCGAACAGCTGCCCAGCAGCATCATTATCTCAACTTAAGAGGAGGAACAGAAAAAACCAATTATTCAGTGTCATTTGGTTATCTAGACCAAGAGAACATCATTATTTCATCCGATTACAAAAGGTATACCACGAATATCCAACTGAATACCCAAATTAGTAAGCGTGTTAGATTTGGGGTTACTTCCAATATTTCTTTAGTCAATTCCAACCCAACTGGTGAGCGAGGGTGGTCAGCGCATGATACAGACCCTGGTGACCAACCCGACCCTGCTTACGCGGTTGTTTTGATGCACCCGTATTATCCTATATTCAATTCGGATGGTTCCTTCGCAATAGCAAATCAAATCGATGACAACAACGATAATTGGGACGGCCCTATATCAGAAAACATAATTGCGAAAGCTGAGCTAACGGACTTTTTTGAACGTCGATTTCGAGTTTTTGGAAATGCTTTTGTAGAAGTTGATATTTGGAATGGTCTGAAGTTCAAAACTTCTTTTGGAGGCGATTACAACAGTATTTTTTCAGAATTTTTTGCTCCTTCAAGTATTGGGAATTACAGGACTCCCGTCGCCAATAGTTTAGCTCAAGCATTCGAGAACAATGATAGAAGAGAAAACTATATTACTGAAAACTTACTGACTTTCAATAATAGATTTGGTAAAAGCACTATTGATGCGCTTTTAGGATTCAGCTATCAACAGGAAAACTTTTTTAG
>JBCBPD010000080.1:0-16308 GCA_039820925.1 Bacteroidota bacterium
ATTGTCACAAATTTTGTTTTAAAATAATGTTAACATAAAATGGAAAAGCATGTCTTGCATCCCACCTACTCAAATACTTAACTTTGAGTAAATTGCTAAGAAAGTTGGATATGCTGCGTAACACTAACATTGAGAGAGAACTTTTCAAACTGAAATCACGTGGGCAAGAAGAGCAAAAAGTATTGCTCGAAGTTCAGAAGATTCTTGAGACCCACAAACATCCTGAAAACCGGATAAAAGAAACCCTCGAAAAACCATGTAAGCAGAATCATAATGATTTTGTTTTTGATGAACTGGATGCTTCCAAAATTTATCATATTGACCAAATCAAGGATATCTGCATAGATTATCGTTTGCGATTCTTGGATGCCCGCTTGTTCAAAGGGAAAATTCCAAATTCGGCTATTGATAAGGTCAAGGAATTGGAACAAATCCATGAAACAGAGCTCAAAGGCTTTCGAATAATGGCGCCTTCCAAACTCTTTAAGTTGGAAGATAAAGACGACCCCTTATTGTTCGCTCCTATTGGAAACGAATATTTCTACTTGGTTCACAAGTGGGGTAACGACTTGCATCCTTTACGAAAGATATTGGTATGGCCCTTTAAAGGAATCGTGAATTTGACCTTGGTTACCCTTTTGGTAAGCTACTTTGCTACTTTGCTCGTTCCAGACGGATTATTCACAAAACAGAGTTCAGCAGCTGAATTTTGGATTATTTATTTCTTTATGTTCAAATGCATCGCTTCCGTGGTGATTTTCTGCGGATTCGCACTTGGGAAGAATTTCAACCCGGCTATTTGGAATAGTAAATACTTTAATGCTTAACTAAGTCCACCTAAATATTTATACAGGGGCCAGCTCATAGAGTTTGGCCCTTTGTTCTTTTATGTTCTTGTCTGACATGTATTCGTCAAAGCTCAAATAACGGTCGATGATACCTTTTGGCGTCAATTCAATAATCCGATTGGCCACCGTGTTCACAAACTCATGGTCATGAGTGGTTAGCAACACCGTGCCCTTGAAATTTTTCAAGCTATTGTTGAAAGCCGTAATACTCTCCAAGTCCAAGTGGTTGGTGGGTTCGTCGAGCATCAAAACGTTGGCACGAATCATCATCATACGACTAAGCATACACCGCACCTTTTCTCCTCCGGATAACACCGTGCTCTTTTTGAGCGCTTCCTCGCCACTGAACAACATTTTGCCCAAGAAGCCACGTAGGTAAACCTCTTCACGCTCTTCTTCCGTTTTAGCCCATTGACGTAGCCAATCCACTAAGTTGATGTCATCTTGGAAAAAATCCGCATTATCTGCCGGCAAATAAGATTGGGTAGTAGTTACCCCCCACTGAAACTTACCCTGTTGCGGTTTGGTTTTCCCAGAAATGATATCGTAAAATGTCGTAGTAGCTCTCGAATCTTTTGATATGATAGCCACCTTATCGCCTTTTGCGAGATTGATGTCTACGTTTCGGAACAACAAATCGCCATCTTCGGAGACGGCCTCTAGTTTTTCAACATTCAGAATCTGGTCTCCAGCTTCGCGTTCCCGCTCAAATATGATGGCAGGATATCTTCGGCTGGAAGGCTTGATGTCTTCTACCTTTAATTTATCCAACATCTTTTTACGAGAGGTAGCCTGTTTGCTTTTCGCTACGTTGGCGCTAAAGCGTTGAATGAATTCTTGCAGTTCCTTGGCTTTCTCTTCAGCCTTTTTATTTTGCTGTGCTCTCTGGCGAGCAGCAAGTTGACTACTCTGGTACCAGAAAGTGTAGTTCCCTGAAAACAGGTTGATTTTTCCAAAATCGATATCCGCAATGCTGGTACATACGGAATCCAGAAAGTGACGGTCGTGTGAAACCACAATTACCGTCTTGTCGTAATTGGCCAAAAAGTGTTCCAACCAGTGAATGGTTTCATAATCCAAGTCATTGGTAGGCTCATCCATAATAAGAACATCCGGATTTCCAAAAAGCGCTTGAGCCAACAATACCCTTACCTTAAGTTTTGAATCCATGTCAGACATTTGGGTATAGTGCAAGTTCTCAGAGATACCCAAATTCGACAAGAGCGCAGCAGCATCACTATCAGCATTCCAACCATTCATTTCTTCGAACTGCACTTGCAACTCTCCTATCTTCTCTGCATTCTCGTCCGTGTAGTCCGCGTAAAGCGCATCAATTTCCTTTTTGATTTCGTATAATGGCTTGTTTCCCATCACAACGGTTTCCAAAACCGGAAACTCATCACAAGAGCTATGTTCCTGCTCCAAGACCGACATTCTTTTGCCAGGCTCCAGATGCACATGGCCAGAAGTAGCATCTATCTTGCCTGATAATGCTTTCAAAAAGGTAGATTTTCCAGCGCCATTGGCACCGATAATGCCGTAACAGTTGTTGTCTGAGAAGGTTACGTTTACTTCATCAAAAAGAACGCGTTTTCCAAATTGGACCGATAAGTTGGATACGGATAACATGACCAATAAATTTTGCGCAAAAATAGGCAAAAGCCTTCCCTTTACCAACCTTGTCTAACTATGTTTAAACTACACTAAAACAAGGCTTTACAACATTTAACGCCCCATTAACAAGATGGCTTTGGGGTATTTTTCATATTTGTATGTTGTAATGAAGGAGATTCTTGTATGATAAGACTGTTACTCAGCCTCCCTATCTTATTTGTCGTTGCCTGTAATTCCGGCCCTAAGGAATGCCAAAGCATTTTTTTAGCCGGAGAGATTGTAAATCCAACAAGTAGCCATGTGGTGCTCTATAGAGACGACATGGTGATTGACTCGGCAGAATTAGACCAACATCATCATTTTGCATTCAATTTACAAGGTGCTGAAGAAGGACTGTACCACTTCGACCATAGCCCTGAACTCCAGTACATTTATTTAAAAGAGGGTGATAGCATATTGATTCGTTTAAATACCCTCGAGTTCGATGAATCATTGGTGTTCTCTGGTGAGGGTAGCGAAATCAACAACTTTTTGATTGAAATGTTTTTGATTCAAGAAGATGAAGAACCGCTTATTGCTTCCTATTATCATTTACAACCCAAAGAGTTTAGTCATAAGATAGATTCATTACATGCTTTAAAGATTGAACATCTGAACGAGGTGATGGAAGAAAATTCCTTTTCTGATAGGGTTTTCGCCATGGCCAAAGCGAGTATTGACTACAGTAGCTACATCTACAAAGAGAAATATCCGTTTTATCATAAAAAGAAAACAGGGGAAGAAACCATCCATGTGTTGGAAAATGACTTCTATAACTACCGAGGCGATATTGACCTCAATAATTTGGAACTCTCCTATTTCAGACCCTATTACGATTTCATGAAATACCATTTGGGGAATCTATCCTATATGGCATGCATGAAAAAATGCGAAATGGATGAAGTCGCAGAGATAGACCGACTCCATTTTAACAAGCACAAGTTGAAGTTGGTTGACAGCTTGGTTCAAGAAACCCAAATTAGGGATATGCTCTTTCGCAATATTGCCATGGATTACTTGTTACGCGAACACCGTTCGGATGAGGCCTGCGAAACCTTTGTGAAAAAGTTTGAGTCCCTCTCAACCAATGAAGAGCATAAACGCGAGATTAACATGCTCTACAATGGCATCTTGAACCTTCAACCCAATAGCGAGGTTCCGGACCTTCATATTTTGAATGCGGATAACCAATCCGTGGCCCTTAAGGATATCAGCAAAGACAAAAACACCGTATTCTATTTCTGGACGGCTTCACAGAAACGGCACATGCGTAAAGTGTTAGGGCATGTAGCCAACCTAGAGAAAAAACATCCCAACCACCAATTCGTTGGAATTAGTTTAAAAACGGGTCATCCGCAATGGCTCAACATTCTTGACGAATATGGCCTAGATGCTTCCAAGCAATATCGAGGAGATAATTTCAAAGAAGTACAAACGGCAATGATTGTAGATGGCCTGAACAAATGCGTCATCGCCAAGGATACCCTAATTGTGGATGCCTTCGCCAACCTCTACAAATCCTTTTAAATAAAAAACCCCAGTGCTTTCACACCAGGGTAATGTTATCTTCTACAGCTTAATTTAGCACTTAAGCGTTTCCTTTTTGATAATCTGCTAAGAACTTGGCCAACCCACTATCGGTTAAAGGGTGCTTTAATAAGCCTTCAATAGCTGACAACGGACCGGTCATCACATCAGCTCCAATCTTCGCACAGTCAATCACGTGCATGGTGTGGCGTACAGATGCCGCTAAAATTTGCGTCTCAAATCCGTAGTTGTCATAAATATGACGAATCTCGGAAATCAGGTTCAAACCATCTGTAGAAATATCATCCAAACGACCTATAAAAGGAGAAACGTAAGTGGCACCTGCTTTAGCAGCCAAAAGGGCCTGCCCTGGTGAAAACACCAAGGTACAATTGGTTTTGATGCCTTTATCTGAAAAGTATTTAAGGGCTTTTACACCATCTTTTATCATGGGAACTTTCACTACGATTTGCTCGTGCAATTCGGCAAGCTCCTCCCCTTCTTTGACCATTCCGTCAAATTCGGTGGATACTACTTCAGCAGAAACATCACCGTCCACAATGTTGCAGATATCAACGTAATGTTTCAAAATATTGTTGGTTCCGGTAATACCTTCTTTTGCCATTAGCGAAGGATTGGTGGTCACGCCATCCAATACTCCAAGCTGCTGGGCTTCCTTGATTTGGTCCAAATTGGCGGTATCAATAAAAAATTTCATCGAAAATGAATTTTAAGTTTATTTTTAAGTCCTGTAAAGCTACAACTTATAATGGTTGAGCAACAGCTTTTCGTACACTTTATCCGGAAGCATTTTTTTCAATCGAAGGGAAAATTTTTGAAGAAAAGTACCCACCGGCACGTGCACTTTGGGATGGGCTTTTTGCAGAATTTTATACACTTGTTCTGCAACATCTTTTGGGTCTTCGCCATCATCCACATGCTCATCAATCGTGGCCAAGCTATGTGCATACGAGGTCTTATATGGAGAATCATCCAATACCGGAGCATGATAGCGTCCTGCCGCAATATTCGTGGCAAAGTCGCCGGGTGCAATATTGGTGATGGTCACCCCAAAATTCCTCACTTCCATCCGTAACGCTTCAGTCAAAATCGAAAGTGCCCCTTTAGAAGCAGAATAGTACCCTCGATAGGGCAAGCCCATAAATCCAGCGATTGAAGTGATATTGATGATAAGTCCTCCGTTTTGTTTCCGCATTTGCGGCAACACGGCATTTATCATCCGTACGGGACCATGAAAGTTGACCTCAAAAACATTGTCAATTTCGGTCTTGGGCGTTTCCTCAACCGGGCCGGTAATCCCCACACCCGCGTTGTTGATGAGTACATCCAACCGACCTTCCTTTTCAATGACAAAATCAATGGCTTTCGTAATGGTATCTGAATCGCGAACATCAAGCTCGAGTAATTGAAAATCAGAAAAGTCGGGATACTTGGTTTTGTTACGGGTAGTGCCGTAGACGGTAAGTCCTTTTTGGGTCAAATGTGTACCGATGGCCCTGCCAATACCCGATGAACCGCCTGTAATCAAAACAACCTTGTGATGCATGTGAAAATGCTTGAAAAAAGGGAACAAAAAAAGGCAAGCTACCTACATCGCACCGCTACGACCGCATACCCTTGCTGCGTTCCCACCCTGGGGGATTTTGCAGGAGCTGGTCGTGTAGGACTTGCCAAAGGCAAATATACGACCTTTTAAATTTGCCGCAATGCGCTTACATGCTTAATTTCGATTACTGGGAAAAGACCATAAACCGTTCATCATGTCGAAATGTATTTTAGGAGGTTTTGCCTTGTTGATTTTATCCTGTGGAGGCAATCAAGACCCAACTACTTTTTTTGAAATTCAGCTAGAAGGCAATCCAAAAAAGCTACAGAATGGAACCACTTTAGGGGTGGCCATCAAAAACAAAAAAGACATTGCCATCAACAAAGTCGCGTACTACTTAGATGGAAATGAGCTGCCGGTTTCAAACGGAAAAATTACTTTGGACACAGAACGTTTGGGCAACAAAGAAGTTACCGCCAAAATAGATTTTGAAGATGGTTCTGTGGAGATTGAAAAAAGCATTCAGTTACTCTCGTCCAAGACTCCAGAGGTCTACACCTATGAAATTAAAAACGTTTTCCCGCATGACCCCTCATCGTATACGCAGGGGTTGGAATTTGCCCAAGACACACTGTATGAAAGCACCGGAAAAGAAGGACGCTCCAAAGTGCGAAAGTTGGATTTCACCAACGGAACCATCTTTCACGAAATCGATATGGAATCTTCCGTTTTTGGAGAAGGCATTACCCTTTTGAACGATAAACTGTTCCATCTTACTTGGAAAAATGGCATCGGCTACGTATACGACCCCAGTTCATTGGAAAAAATCAAAAACTTCAGTTATGGGGAAAGTCGCGAAGGCTGGGGGCTCTGTAACGACGGCAAGCAATTATACAAAAGCGACGGCACCGAAAAAATCTGGACCTTAGACCCAGAAACCTTAGAAGAGACAGGCTACATTGAAACAGTAACCCATAAATCCATTTTCAATAAGGCCAACGAACTGGAATATGTAGACGGAAAAATCTACGCCAACGTATACCAAAAAGAAAGCATGATGATTATTGATGCCGCTTCTGGAGCCATAGAGGGTGTCGTAAACTTCGGTGGACTCAAAAGCAAGGTTACCCAAGGGGGCGAAGATTGGGACGATTTGAATTCCGTGCTCAACGGCGTGGCCTATCACCCGGAAAGGGGCACCTTTTTCGTTACCGGTAAAAATTGGGACAAAATGTTCGAAGTCACCATTTCCAAAAAGCCCTGATGGTTGTTTTTGAAAAAGAATATACCGTCCAAAAAGAAGATATTGACGAACTGGACCATGTAAACAACGTTCGCTACCTCGACTGGGTTCAGACCATCTCAGGCGAACATTGGAACGAAGCAGTACCTCCTGAAGAGCGCGAAGGTTGGATTTGGGTGGTACGGAAACATACCATTGAATACCATATTCCCGCTTTGCTCGGGCAAACCTTGCGCTTGCGCACCTACATCAAACAACAAGCTGGGCCTATTTCCACACGAATCGTAGAGATTTTGGACAATAAAACGGGCAAAAAGCAGGTTACTGCAATAACCGATTGGTGCCTTTTGGATGCGGCAAGCTTACGTCCGCGTAGAATACCCGAATCCATTGCCAAAGTCTTTATTCAACATTGATGGGTAACCTGTGGAAGGCTATTGTAGGAGCCGCCCTTTTTGTTTGCATTGTTTTTGCTGCCGGATGTCGCGAAGATTTCGAATTCGCTCCGTCCACTGGCTCCCTTAGCTTTTCAAAGGACACCGTTTTTTTGGATACGGTTTTCGCTAATATTGGTAGCAGCACCTATCAACTTAAAGTATACAATACGCTCAATTCCGACATCTCCATACCCTTTATTGGCTTGGAAAGTGGCGAAAGTAGCAGCTACCGCCTGAACGTAGATGGCTTGCCCGGAAAAACGTTTCGGGATATTCCCCTGTTGGCGCAAGACAGCCTGTTCATCTTTATTGAAATTAATGCACCTACCCCTTCGGAAGGAAACACTGAATTTTTGAATACAGATTTCATCGCTTTTGGTGAAGGTGCCAATACCCAAAGAATTCCGCTGGTCACTTTAGTGAAAGATGCCATTTTTCTATATCCGACTACTCAATCGGATGGCACGCAGGAAACCCTTCCGATTGGTTTGGATGAAGAAGGCAATGAAATTCGCATCAGCGGATTTTACCTAACGGATGAAGAACTGAACTTCACCAACGAAAAACCCTATGTGATTTATGGGTACGCGGCTGTTGAAGATGGCAAAACCCTTCAAATGGCCCCTGGTACGCGCGTACATTTCCATAATGATTCCGGAATATTAGTAGAGGCTGGCGGTAACCTCCAAATCAATGGTGTTGTGAGCGAAGACCCCGAAATATTGGAAAATGAAGTAGTTTTTGAAGGTGACCGATTGGAACCTGACTTCGAAAACGAATCCGGGCAATGGGGTGCGATTTGGTTTCGAGAAGGTAGTGTGGGCAACCAAATCAAAAACCTGACCTTGAGAAATGCCACTATTGGCCTATTGGTCGAGGGAGACCCAGACAATGTCAACAACACCCTCACCCTTCAAGAAAGTCAAATACTGAACAGCTCCCAAGAAAACTTGTATGCTCGCGCTGCGCGAATTTCAGCACGCAATAGTGTTTTTGGGGGAGCTAACGGCGTTTCAGTGTTTTTGGAATCTGGTGGGGCATATCAATTCAAACATTGTACGCTGGCCAACTATGCACCCAGGCGGATGCGCTCCAACCCCACCCTGGTGTTATCCAACGAAAGCCTCATTCAAACGGATGGTTTGGTGAATGCCTTGGAAGAAGCCAGCTTTGTGAACTGCATCATCGACGGTAGCCTATCGCAAGAACTCCAACTGACGGAAAACACAACCGTACCCTTCACCTTTCGATTTGACCATGTGGCACTAAAATTTCCAGAAAGCGGTTTTGATGACGAACCGCTCTACAATTTCAGTAATTCATTACGCTACAATCAAGTTTTGCAAAATGTGGAATTGGAATTCATTTCACCGAATACCAACGAATTTCAAATCCAAGAAAACTCCGCTGCCATTGATGCTGGTTTTTTGGAAGCCTTGAACCCTATCCTCTTCGATATTTTAGAAAGAAATCGTACAACACCCCCAGACTTAGGCGTCTATGAATTTGTAGGAGAAAATTGATTTTGTAGGAAAGTAGTGATTATTTAACATGTATTTTAAACAAATTACGGATTATCCACAGTTTTTTTAAGGGAAAACTGCAATGGGTTTATTTTACCCCTTAGTAACTTGCACCCAGCTAGTTACAATGGATTATACCTACACCATAATAGACTCTGACGCCAAGTCAAAATTGCAAGTACAAGTCTTTCTCGAAGAGTACGCCGATTTTGTTTTTGCCGAAAGTGCTTCCGACGCCATCAATGGCCTTCATGTCATTTTAAAGTATTCTCCAGACGTAATTCTCATCAATTTGAATGAGGATGGCATGTCGTATTTTCAAATGGTAACCGAGCTGCACCAGTACATGGATACGCTTCCTATCATAATAGGATATTCCACTTCCAAAAAGTACGCGTATAACGCCATCAAAAGTGGGTTTTTTGATTACTGGATTCTGCCACACAACGAATTCGACGTTCGCAAAAGTATTTTCCGCTTGCGCCGGCAGTACCCGAAAGATGCCAAACCTGCTACCATTTGCTTAAAATCGTACAACGACTATCGGTATTTGGATACCAAAGACATCCTCTATCTCAAGTCAGACAACAACACCACTGATTTCTTCATGCACAATGGCAAAGTCGTCAGTGCCTATAAAACCTTGAAGTCTTTTGAGGAAATGCTCCCAGAGAATTTTATTCGCATTCACCAAAGTTATATTCTCAATAGCCGTTACGTATCGCGCATTAATTACGGTAGAAGCATTCTTACGCTAAAGAACAACAAAGACCGCGAAATCCCGTTTTCCAAAAAATACAAAGAACGCATTGACGGCTTAAAAAAACAGCTCTCCAAAAGTGCCGTAGGCGTGTTGGATTAATCCAATTCTCGTAAAATCCATTCAAATACCCTGAATTCAAGTCCGTTTACTCGCTGAATCCAGTAGTGGTTTCCTACCCTAGCGCGCGCCATTAGTTTTGATTTCAGAAACTAATCAAAAATTAATACTGGATTATGAAAAAACTATATGGATTCGCAGCAGTTTTGGTAATGGCTTTAGGAATGGTATCATGCGAAGCAGAAAGTGATGTACAAGAAACAGAAGCTCTTTTTGAAACTATAGATGTTCAAGGAACTGAGGGAGATGAAAATACCAATGAGAACCGCGACGCAGGTTGATGACAATATAGACTTACCAAATAAGGTAAGTCATAATCTTCTTTTGAAATATCAAAGCCAATACTTCCAAAAGTATTGGCTTTTTGGTTTTTAAAATGACCTATTCATTTTTACGGTTTGCTTATTAGCTTTTTGTTATCTTGTAGTAAAACAACCCGGGTGTTGCCCTATTTTTCAACCAAACGACCTTGAAAAAACTACTTCTTTTCATAAGTGCTATCCTTCTTATCGGATGTAATCAGAAATCTGGTTCAGAGGCTGTTATGAATAAAGGCTTGCCATCTTCTGTAAAAATTGCACGAGATAGCACGGAACTTTCTTTCCAAGAAAGAATTAAGTATTTGAAAAAGGGTCTTCAAGAAATCCAACAGAATAAAAATGATTCTACGTATTTAGATAACCTTTCAAAAGTTTCCCTAATAAGCCTTAGACTTAAAGACTCCGTTTTGTTTAGAAGTACAAATAAGATGGTCTACCAAGAAGCACTGAAAGCAGAAAACTTTAAAGTCCTGGGAGAAACCCAATGGGATATGGCAGCATACCACCGTGACAAAAGTACATTAGATAGTGCTTACTTCTATTTCAGAAGAGCCTATCAACACTTTGCTGCTATGCCCACAGACTCTGCATCTTTGTCATTGAAGGCGCGCATGCTCTATAGTATGGCGCAGATGCAGGAAGACTTCAAAGACTATTTAGGAGCTGAAAGCAATGTTGCCAAAGCAATTCGGATTTATGAAGAATTAGGCGATAATAAAAGATTAATCTACTCGTACAACCAACTTGGGATAATTTCAAGCGCGCAAAAAAATTATGATAAAGGCTTAGAATATTATGGTACTGCGAGAATTTACATTGATAAACTAGATGACAAGAGAAGTAGATGGACTAACCAAAACAATATTGCTCACTTAATTCTAAGGAAAAAGGATTTTTCAAAGGCGTTGGAGCTATATGAAAAACTACTAAATGACCCCATGCTAGCCTCCGAGTACCCGCGATTATATGGCAAAGTCCTTGTTAGCAGTACTTATGCAAAGTTTAAACAAGGTGGGTTAAGCGAAAAACTGAATCAGAATTATAATGAAGCGTTAAAGGTTAATAAAGACATTGATGACTTAGATGACATCGCTAGAACCCATCATTTTATGGCAGAGTTATTAACTGCCCAGAGCAAACCCAAGGAAGCACTCGCCGAAGCAAAGTTGGCATTGGGGTTAGCCAAAGAAAACCATAAAAATGAACGCCAACTAGAGGTCCTACGCCTCCTCACCGAACTAGATGCTGAAAATGCCGTTGCCTACTCCAAGGACTACTATGCCCTAAGCGAACAAATCAAAGAGGAAGAGCGCACCAAACGAGACAAATTTGCGCGCATTCGGTTGGAAACCGACCAAGTGATTGAACAAAACACGGTGCTCACGCGCCAAAAACAAATTTGGATTGGCGTGGTAGTAGGCCTTACCCTGCTTGGTATTGCTGTTTTTATGATTATCTCCCAACGCATCCGCAACAACAAACTCAAGTTTGAGCAAACCCAACAAGAAAGCAACCAAGAAATCTATAACTTGATGTTAGGTCAGCAAGGAAAATTTGAAGAGGGCAAAAAACTAGAACAAAAACGGATTTCAGAAGAATTGCACGATGGTATTCTGGGCGAAATGCTCGGTATTCGCCTTGTGCTGGGCGGACTAAACGAACGCACTGACGAACAATCGCAAGGGCAACGAGCAGAGCTCATTGAAAAATTACGTGGCGTTGAGGAAGAAATACGTACGATATCCCATGAATTAAGCCACGCTTCGTATCAAAAAATTCATAACTTTATTGTATCCGTCGAGGATATGATACGAAATATCGAAGCCTCATCGGGTATTGCATGTTCTTTTACCTACGATGACCATTTGGATTGGGACGACCTTCAAGGCGATATCAAAATCAATGCCTATCGCATTGTGCAAGAGTCGCTCCAAAACTGCGTAAAACACGCTCAATGTGAAAATGCCTTGGTCGATTTTGATTGCGATAAACAAAAACTGACCCTCACCATTAGTGATGATGGGGTTGGTTTCGATACCGGAAAAGGCAAAAAGGGCATTGGTTTGCGTAACATCGTGTCCCGGGTGAAAAAAATCAACGGAACATTGCAAATTGAAAGCAAGAAAAACAAGGGAACTACGGTTACCGTTAGTTTGCCGGTGGTGTACCAAAACATTGATGGGGAATCTACCGGACAAGAATTGATGGAAGCCTAGTCCACAAAAACCACTACATGAAGACATTGCGAATTTTGGCCATCGACGACCATGAAATGACCATGTTGGGCTATAAGTTTATTCTGGAACGTATCGTTTTCGAAGGCCACTCCATTATTGTAGACACCGCCAACACCTATGAGTTGGGCAAAAAAATGATTGAAGAGTCGGTACATTCCTTTAAGTACGACATTTTGTTTTTGGATGTACAGCTGTTTCCACCCAATGAACATCAACCGCATACCGGTGAGGACCTCGGGGTTTTGGCGCGCAAGCTGGTACCGCAAACCAAAATCGTGTACATGTCTTCTTTTAGCGACAACTATCGCATTAACAGTATTTTGAAATCTGTTGACCCTGATGGGTATTTGGTGAAAACGGATATTGACCCGCAAACCTTGGAAGATGCCGTGAAGACGGTAACCTTGAATCCGCCCTATTATTCTTCCAAAGCCTTGGGCGCCATCCGCAAGAAGATGACCAACGACATCAGTTTGGATGAAAAGGACAAGAAAATATTGTATCACCTTTCCATAGGCACCAAAAACAAAGATTTGGAAAAGCACATACGCTTATCCCCTTCTTCCATTGAAAACCGAAAGCGACACATGAAATCTTTGTTCGGTACCGAGAACGAAAATGACTTGGCGCTCATCTTGGCAGCCAAAAACCGCGGTTTCATTTAATAGGATTTTACGGGCATAGTTTGGGTAAAATGTTGCATCTAACATGCAACATTATCTCATTATGGGCTGAAAATCAGGCAAAACCGGGGATTATCCCCAGAATTTTTAAGGATTTCGTGCAATCCCGCGCAGAAGATTCGTTTTAATTTTGTTGTTAGAATCACGAATAGAGGGGCTATGCTAGGGAACAACAAGAATCGCTGTAATTCCTGCTACACGAATTTTGGTGAAAAACCAATTTTTGAAGGAATGAAAGAATTTGTTAGACGAGTAGAACGTGACTTTTTTGCACAGGTAGTAGTAGGTTATTGTTCTTCTTGTCCAGAACACGGAAGCGAATTGCGTTTGGACATTTTCTGCAATTTCGGATTGACAGAAAGTTTACATCACTTCAACAGAGGAGATTGGGGCGGAATTCATGATAATAATGATAACGTTTCACCATCTTCTTTTCAAGAAGCGTTTAAAGAACTCATAAATCAGACATCCACTAGGTTGGATATCGCTGAGTTGTCTTTGCACTTTAAAGACACCACCATAATCATCACCAAAATCTACGAATTCAGTATCCCAGAGCAACTGACGCGAATCATTTCGGTATTGAGCGAACACTTTGTGCATATCACCAAAGGAATGACCGAGATGCCTTATGAAATCTTCATTCCTATTTTTGAAGATAAGGGTCAGTTTTCTAGGGCGCTACACGAGCCCATCGGTTACTTTGATTTTTGGGTGCTTTATTTCGAAGAAGGGGAAGAACATCACGATTTGATTTACTGTCTTCGTGATAAAACCCTACACCAAGAAAAACTCTTTTTACTGGATTAAATACTAAGCACCTTGCAATGAAACCGTTTCCTGATTGAAAAGGGGACGGTGTTTCATCATGGTATGTACTTTTTCTGTAACGGTGCTTACTTTAGCTTCATCTCCATGGTTTTGAATGACCTCGTCAATCAAGCCCACAATGACTTCCATATCGTCTTCTTTCAAGCCTCTGGTTGTAATGGCTGGCGTTCCAAAACGAATGCCCGAAGTAATAAATGGTGATTGGTCATCAAAAGGCACCATGTTTTTATTCGCGGTTATAGCTGCGCTTTCCAAAGCCTTTTCAGCGTCTTTACCGGTGATATTTTTGTTTCTGAGGTCAATCAACATCATGTGGTTGTCCGTACCGCCAGAGATTACTTTGTAATCCAATGCCATAAAGGCTTTGGCCATGGCCTCAGCATTCTTTTTCACTTGGACCATATAGTGCAAGAAATCATCTTGTAAAGCTTCACCAAAGGCAACTGCTTTCGCCGCTATGATATGTTCCAACGGTCCACCTTGGTTACCAGGGAAAACAGCCAAATCCAAAAGACCAGACATTTTACGAAGGTTTCCGTTTTTGAGGCGGATACCGAAGGGGTTTTCAAAGTTTTCCCCCATCATGATGAGTCCACCTCTAGGACCTCGCAAGGTTTTATGCGTCGTGGTGGTAACGATGTGGCAATGTGGTATCGGGTCGTTCAGAATGCCTTTTGCAATCAATCCCGAAGGGTGTGAGATATCAGCAAGCAACAATGCATCGACACTGTCGGCAATTTCACGGAAGCGTTTGAAGTCCATGTCACGCGAGTAGGCTGACGCCCCTGCAATAATCATTTTAGGCTTTTCCCTATCCGCAATTTCTTGAATGGCATCATAATCCAACATTCCGGTCTCGCGGTCTACTCCATAAAACATGGGATTGTACAAGCGACCTGAAAAATTCACGGGTGAACCATGCGTCAGGTGTCCGCCATGCGCCAAATCAAAACCAAGAATCGTATCTCCTGGTTGCAAACAAGCGTGGTACACGGCTGCATTCGCCTGAGAACCGGAGTGTGGCTGTACATTGGCATATACTGCACCAAAAAGCTGCTTGGCTCTGTCAATCGCCAAATTTTCAACTTCATCCACTACTTCACAACCGCCATAGTACCGTTTTCCAGGGTATCCTTCTGCGTATTTGTTCGTCAACACACTTCCAGCCGCCTCCATTACCTGAGGGCTGGTAAAGTTTTCCGAAGCGATAAGTTCAATCCCTTCTATTTGACGTTCTTCTTCTCTTTTGATCAAGTCGAAAATTGCGGTATCGCGCACCATATCTTTTGCTTTTGGATTCACAAAAATACAAATGAATTGGCTATTCAAATTCATATCAAAACCGGAAAAACGAGATGTTTTCCAATAAAAATCAACAATTGTGCTTTAGGCCGATAAACCACAGAAAAATAAGGCTTTACCACAGTTTTATACTAAGCATGGGGCTTGTTCGTTTTAGCTAGGTGTATCATTTTGGCACAACAGTTGAACTATATCCAACAAACCAAAAAAACCCATTGATATGAGAAAATGTCTACTCCTAGTTTCAGTTTTGATGGTAGCTGCCTGTAGCGGCGTGAAACGAACGCAAGAGGCATTGAATACCGGAAACTATCCGGTAGCCATTCAAAAGGCCGTCAAAAACCTACAACAAAACAAGACGCGTAAAGGCAACCAGCCTTATGTTTTAATGCTGGAAGATGCTTTTGCCAAGAATATGCAACGCGAAGAAGAACAAATTCGCTTTTTACAGAAGGATGGCAATCCAGCCAATCTGGAAACCATTTACAACAAGTATTTGAACTTGAAGCAAATCCAGAATCAAATTCAGCCATTGTTGCCGCTTTATGTTCAAAATGAAGGTCGTGATGCCCGATTTGATTTCGTGAACTACGACAACTCCATTCTGCAAACCAAGGATGCCCTTTCCGAGTATTTGTACAATAATGCGTTAAATACTTTGGCCAACGCCAAGTACAAGCAAGATTATAGGTCTGCCTATAATGAATTGGAATATTTGCAAAAAATCAATCCAGGATATGGTCAAACCGTTCAAAAAATGGATGAAGCCTATCAAAAAGGACTGGACTTCGTACGTGTGGAAATCTCCAATGAGTCGCAGCAAATCATTCCAGAACGTTTGGAAGAAGAGTTGTTGGATTTCAACACCTTCGGTATCAATAATTTCTGGACCAAGTTCCATGCGAACCCGATGCCCAACTTAAAGTATGACTATGCTTTGGATTTAGGTTTCCGTGAGATAAACATTTCACCGGAACGTGTGAACGAAAAGCAATTGATTCGTGAGAAGCAAATTCCAGATGGATACGAATTCTTACGTGACCGTGATGGTAATGTGGTAAAAGACAGCTTGGGCAACAAAATCGAAGTAGAACGTTTTAGAAACGTTCAATGTAACTTTTACCAGTTTACCCAGTTCAAAGCTGCCAACATTGTGGCCAAGGTGAGTGTAACGGATTTAAAAAACGGTCAAAAAATAAATGATTACCCTTTGGCGACAGAGTTCATTTTTGAACATGTCTACGCTAATTATAAAGG
>JBCBPD010000081.1:0-16294 GCA_039820925.1 Bacteroidota bacterium
ATTCATAAAGTTTTATCTTTATCATATGCACATCTAAAAGTTCCGGTACTTCAAAATAAATCGAAAGCCCCTGCATAAAGCCTCTTAAAAAATCATTCGGTTTGATAATTTTTAAAGGGACAAAATTTTGACTCTTATTTACTTTCAAAAAATATGATGGTTTATTTTTGAAAATAAATTGTAGGACTTCGACGAAAAAATGTATTACAATAATTTCATTAGGAGTTTCCACAAGATCGACTTGCCATTCGTTTATAAGCCCCCAATTGTTGATAAAAACCCCTTCTCCTTTTCTTATTATAGCCTTTTCTTTGTCAGAGTTTAAATATATCTGTCCAGAATGGACGTAAATGAAACACCATTCACTTTCTTCATATTGCCCTGTTCGTATTAGTAATTCAAAAGACGTCTTTTGAAAAATAGGTTTCTCCAATTGATAAAATAGCTCTCGATATTCCATTATAAGACCAAAATGAGAAACATCATCCTTTGCAGTTTGTCGTTTTGGGCCATTTAATTGGCAATTCGGTTCATCAAAAAATAAATATCTATTAATGGTCAAGTTTTCTATAATTTTAAGATTCAAGTACTTACTTCTTAAACCTCATATTTTAAATTTTGATCTTACATTACCAAAAAATCGAATTACTGTCAAAAACCGTTTTTGAATACGTGAGGTTTCAGCCTCCTCTCCGAGCTACCGAGATCATGGATAACGAGGCATGCTTGATATATTCACTGCATGGGGAGTCCGAAATCTATGGTGGTGATAAAACGGAAAGCCTAAAATCGGACGAAGGTGTTCTGATGAAATGCGGTCACTACATCAATAATTGGAGAATAATTGAAACAAGTGACCCTTATGAAGCCATCGCAATTCACTTTTATCCAGAAATATTAAAACTCGTGTTTGAAGAGGGAGTTCCCCATTATCTCAAAACACCTAATGAAAATGGAACTCGTGTTTTCCAAAAAATCAAGCAGAGAAGTATTTTAAAGAGGTATATCGATAGTTTGATGGTATACTTCGAAAACCCTGTATTGTTTGATGAAGAGACCATAAGGCTAAAATTGAGGGAATTAATGGCGTTATTGTACAACATGAACAGTGATGGCATAAGGGAAATTCTCTCCAATATGTTCAATCCCGATAGTTTTGAATTTAAGAAAGTGATAAAGGAACATATTTACCACGATCTGACCATCCAGGAATATGCTACCCTCCTTAATTTGAGTACTTCTACATTTAAAAGAAAATTTAAGGCCTTTTACGATACTTCGCCAGGCAAATATTTTTTGAACAAAAGACTTGAAAGGGCCAAGAACCTGCTCTTAAATTCTCAAGACAGAGTGAGCGATATCTGTTTTGACAGTGGATTTGGAGATGTAAGCAACTTTACGAAGGCATTTTCAAAAAAGTACGGAATGAGTCCAACGGAATTTCGTAATTCCAACTGAGCTAAAATGACCAATAGTTGAACTTCCATACCAAAAGGGACTTGCAGTCTACTTTCATCTTTGCATTGTCATATTTGTTAACTAAAAAATATATCAATGAAACGATTTATCACTACAGAACACGAAATCAATGCGCCTATCGAAAAAGTCTGGGCAAAAATTGCCCAAGGCGATGGATGTGAAAACTGGTTAACCATAATCCAAGATTCGAGACTTGAAGAAGGGAATAGGCGAGTTTGTACGATGCACGAAGGAGGAGATTTGGAAGAGACCATTCTGAAATCGGACCAAAACAAAACTTTTATGTACCGTATTGACAAGCAAGAAGCCTTCCCTGCATCGGACATAGTAGGTTTAATTCGATTGGAAGAAATTGAACAAGGTCGAACAAAGCTCCTTTGGGATGTTGAAATGTTCGTAGAGGCCGATGAGGCATTTTCTCAAATAAAGGCAATGACCGAACAGGTGTATGCAGATTCTGCTACAAAACTGGAATCTATAGCCTAGTTGAAGGTCTTTTTTAAAGTTTAACCTAACGAATTAAAACAAAATGAAAACGTTAAAAATAGTTTACATATTCGCCTTACTGCCCATTTTTTTGTTAACCAGTTGTGTATCAAATGCACAAAAGACGGTAGAATTCACAATAAAAGGTGGGGCCCTTGTGGAAGCCCTGTATATAAATGACCCAAAAAGTCTCCTTTCAGAAAAGGACATAAAAAAACTTGCGAGTACGTATGAAAAACAAGGCTCCAAAGTATTGGCCAAATTTGCGACCACAGATTTTCCCGATGCCGGGGAAATGCCCTTGGAAGATAGAAAATACTCGTATATCCTGATGGCACAATGGTCCAATCCAAATGGTAGAACGAAACAAGTGGCCGGAAATATTCTTAATTCCATTGAGAATAAAATTGGTAAGGAAAATCTCCAATTTGGGTTTTTTGCCGCGCAACAAGATACTCCAGTAGTTTTAAAAGCCGACAAAGCCTATGATTTTACCAGCGCATGGTTGATTTCCGATGATAAATGTGCAGCTCCCCCATTAATGCAGGTCATTGGCACTTATTTTGGTAAAATTGGCCCTGCGCTCCAAAAGTATGAAATCAGTAATCCGGCTTTTTTGGGGCCACATCCCCAGATGCCAACCTACGAATCCCGACTTTTTGTTCCCCACATGCTTGGGATATTTGAATGGAGGGAATTTGCAGATCGGGCAAAATTCCTGAAAGATCCACTCTACGCCCCACATAAGGATGTAAGAAATTCGGTGCTCAAAAAAATGGATGTGGCGTTTACCAAAGTGATACTTTAACCCTATTCAAAAGGAAAAGGACCGTATAAACTTATTTTTTTACGGTCCTTACTTTTACCATACTTATACCGATGGAATTTTCAAAAGATTATGTATTCGACAGAGCAGATGGTCCTGGAGAATTAAAACTGATTCGGAGGCCTGTCCCTGTTCCAAATTCGAATGAGGTAATTGTGAGCATGAAAGCTGCAGGCCTAAATCGTTCGGAATATATGTTCCTGACAGGTACTTACGTGTTTCAGCCCGTATTCCCATCAAAAATTGGAACCGAAGGTGCTGGAATTATCTATAGTTTGGGTGATGAGGTATCCGGTTTTGAGATAGGGGATGAAGTATGTGTCACCCCCAATATTCTTCCTCAGGAATATGGTGTAATGGGCGAATATGTCCGTGTTCCCAAAGATGCCCTAGTCCATAAACCAAAACAATTGTCCTTCGAAGAAGCGGGATCGATTTGGATGGCGTTGAGCACGGCCTATTGTGGTTTAGTGGTAAACGGGGGATTGAAAAGAGATCATGGACAGACTGTTTTGATTAGTGCCGCAAGTTCGAGCGTAGGGGTGGCATTGATTCAAATGGCAAAAAATCATGGGGCCAAAGTAATCGTGACCACCCGCACGTCCCAGAAGGCAGATTTCTTATATGAGATGGGTGCGGATTATGTCATTGCGACGGAAAACGAGGATATCGTTGTAATGGTCAATGAATACACCAATGGAAAAGGTTTTGACATTGGTTTTGACATGGTTGCCGGGGAAATGTTGACCAAGTTTGCGGAAGCCGCGGGAATCGGTGCCCGCATAATCGCTGGAGGGCTTCTATCCATGGAAGTTCCTGAAATTCCATTTTTCCCTTTGGTGATGAAGAACTTAACACTTGGCAGTTTTCATGTGGTGATACATCTATTTAGAAATCCAGAGGTATTCGAAACCGCAAAAAAGCACATCTTAGAAGGTATTGAAAGTGGTGCATATGGAGCCCAGATTGATAAGGTCTTCGATTTTGAGCATACCGCAAAGGCCTATGAATATTTGGCAGGCTCTACACAAAGGGGAAAGGTGGTTGTTACTTTTAAAAATAATCGAGATGGAATCAATTAAAGAAAAATTCGGGGAATGGGCCATTGTTACAGGCGCCTCTTCGGGTATAGGAAAGGAATTTGCAATCCAATTGGCAAAAGAAGGAATCAACCTTCTTGTTCTTGCCAGACGCGAGGAGTTGCTGATGGAACTTGGACAGACTTTATCAAACCAGTACAAAGTTGAAGTAAGGATCAAAAAATTGGATTTGACCAGCGAAAACTTTATCGGGGAAATTGAAAACCAAATTTCTGATATTCAGGTGCGACTATGTATTTCGAATGCCGGGGCAGCATTTATGGGGGCGTTTTATAGAATTCCCGTGAGCGATCTAAACAGTATGGTCGACTTAAATGTAAAGTCCCAATTAAAAATAGCTCATTGGTTCACCACGAGGCTAATTAAGGACAAAATGAAAGGAGGCCTGTTAATGGTGTCCTCCAGCATTGCATATCAAGGGACACCATATGCGGCAAATTATTCAGCAGCAAAGGCCTATATCCTTAATTTGGGGGAAGCTTTGAATTATGAAATGAAGGAACACGGTATCAATGTTTCGGTCCTGGTCCCGGGCCCGACGGATGCCCCTGGACTCACAGAAAGGACGGACTCCAACATGAAGGACAGTCTCCCAATGAAGCCACAACCTGCGCACGAATTGGTACATGAAGGTTTAAGGGCCTTGCTTAAGAACAGCCCATATCGGATAGGCGGGAAAACAAATCGTTTTATAACCGGTATGATGGGAATAATCATGTCCAGGAAAAATGCTTCGTCCTTTTGGGGTAAAAAAATGAAGGAAATGGTTTATTTGAAATAAGGACATCTGTTATGGAAATAAAAGAAATTATCAAAAAATGGAAGGGAAACAAGCGATATACCTTGAAGTTTGTAGAATTGGTCTCGGAAGAGCAACTTGCCTTTAAACCTTATGAAGGAGGAAAAACATACAGGTCACAGTTAAGTCATATCACCACTTGGATGCGTACCCATAGTCGTTTCGTCACTGGAAACATTATGGAAAAACCAATTACCAAAACGAAAAAGGACCTTATTGAAGGTCTTGAGGAATTTTTTGACACTGTTTTGGATTTTCTGGAAAGCACATCTTCGGAACAGTTATCGGAAGTTGTGGAAATGTGGTACGGTAAGGTGACTAAGGAAAGCATTCTACTTACCATGGACAACCATCTTTCGCACCATAGGGGACAGTTGGTGGTTTATCTAAGACTACTGCAAATCAAACCACCTTCGTACATTGGCTGGTAGGACGTTTGTAGAAAAGACGATTGATGATCAATGAATGATTTTTCAAAAAATTGTTGATGTAAAAAATCTGAATCTCGACCCTTATAAATCCATAGTCTTTTAGCCAATACTAGGATTAACAAAATCGATACCGGACGCTGTACCAAATCTGATTATATTGTCCAAAAAGGCCAAATCATATGGAAATGAAATTAAAATACAAATCCTTTTGCCAATTATCGACCAAAGGGGAAGTCAAATAAAAAATGATAAGAAGGAAAAATTAAAGATATCTGTCCTTAATAATATCGAAATGATGTACTTGATGTCCTGAAATACAGAATGCAATGATCCGAACAGAGGTTTTGTTGCCATCCAAGGTGCCCATTATTTTCTGTTCCTCTTCGCTTAGGGAATTAAAGGCCTCCTGGGTCTTCTTCCTTACGGTCAAAAACTCTTCCAACAGATCATTCTTGCTTTTTCCCCTTGCACCGGCTACCGTAGTGGCCTGGTTATAATATCTCGTATGGTTCTTTTCGGATATCTTACCGGCATTCAGCAGGGCCACTTCGAGCATAATTTGCTCATAGGATATCACATGTTGTATCACCTCTCCAATGGTCCATTTTCCATAGGAATAGGCGTGGTCAATTTTTTCTTCTGGAATGGACGTGATGAACCGTTTCATTTCGATTGTCGTATTCTCCAACATTTCGGTCAAAGTGGTTCCGGGCAAGGCCCTATCGGTATAAAACATCATATTCCTATTGTACTCTGTAGTGGGTATTTTATCGTACAGCATTTTGTTATCTTTTATTTTATTCACCTTTTTTTGGCATGACACGGTTGTTACCAGTAACAAAAACACCAATAATTGTAAACTCGATTTCATGATATTAAGGGGTTTGTGTCAAATAATTCAATATGTCCTCCAATTGTCCGTTCCAATTCTCAAAATCGTGTGAACCTGCGGTAAACAGTTTTTGAACATCATATCCCTTTGAAAGGTAGGTATTGTACAGATCGGGCAAATAGTTTTCGGCGTCGTTTTTTCCGCTTGTCAAGATTATGCGCAAACCCCTGTTCTTTGAAAATGCGATTGAGGAGATTGCCTTATCACAGGGATAGGTTATGGGCGATAGCAGGCCATAATTGCCAAATAATCCAGTCCTGCCAGAAAAATAGGCAGCGTTCAATCCTCCGAAAGACATTCCCACTAAACTTCTGTGGGATGCTTTGAACTTGCCGTTTATCATGCTTTCCACTTCGGGCACCAATTCTCGTTCAAAGAATTTTACATAATCTTCGTTACAGAAAAAATAAGTGTTTCTTTTATCCTCATTGGTGATTGGATCAATGGTACCGACCAGCACATAAAAATGTTCAGGGAGCTTTTTCTGTTCCAAAAGTCTATCTATGGTATCAAGAAAACCATTCTCCAACCATTTTTGCCCATCGGTTACATATACAATGTGACCTGACCTATTTAAGCTTCCAAAGGTCGTCACGGGAATTTCCTCGCCCAAAATCTCACTTTTCACTGAAAACTCTCTTTTTTCCGGGAGAGGCGCTTCTTGAGCCCGTCCACATGAACTCGACATGGTCAAAAGACATAGTACTACAAAAACCTTGTGTATAATGAATGTAAAAAGTTTCATTGTACCGATTTCGCTAGATTGGCTATCATTTCTTTAGAAGAGGAGTCCACAAAATTTATAAACTGGTCCTGGTCCATATCGGGGTTCTCAATAAAAGAATCATATTTGGAGGACCAAACAATGGCCGACTTCCTAAAACCAAGATTGACGACCTTGAAAGTGTTCACCAATCCTTTAGCCGGGACGCCTTCCACCACCGCATAGGAATAGGTCCTATTTTGGTCATTGAAAGCGGTAATGTTTTCAGTAAAGGTGCTTTTACCGTCCGGAGTCGTGCAGACCCTTTGTCCACCTACACCTTTTTCCCCGGTCCACTCCACCTTGGCCACCGAAGAGGAAAATTGGTCTATATTATCAAGTTCCCGCAATATTGACCAGACATCGTCCGCATTGGCGTTTATGATAGCAGTGTTGGTGATTCCTTCCTTGGAAACCGTTTCGATTGAAAGACGGCCTTCCTCAGAGACGGCATCGCCTTCATTTTTGCCATCAGTGGCACAGCCGGTCATAAAAATAACTACTAAGAAACTGGAAAAAATAAGTTGTTTCATTTTAAACTTGCTTTAAGGTTATGATTATTGGATGCCACAATTTGTTGGATGTGAACATTTTGCTCAAAAAAATCAATACTTCTACTTTAATGTGATCTCTATAGTCATTGCCGGAGTCTCATGGCCCTCTCAATACTTTCATCCCCAAGTATATCCTCGATAAAGGTTTTCTTGTCAAAGTCTTTTTTAAAGGGTAGTTGCCCATACAGCTGTTCATATTTTTCCTCCAGCGTGGAAACCATGAAATCAGCATCCGGTTTTATAATGTTTATGAAGTTTGCATGTTCTTTTCTATTGAAAAGCAAGTTTTTGGCATCCAGGATTTTGTTGTCGACCGCAAAGGTTACCTTCTTGTGACAACGACAAGGGTTGTCCTTGTTGACCAGCCCGCATTTATCGTTCATATAATTGAAAAGGTCCTTTTTTGCCTTGGCCAAACGCTTGCGATAGGCTTCCCTAGAGACTTGCATGATTTCCGACCCTATGTTATGGTCCGCATCAAAAAGCTCCCCAATAATATATACCAATCGTTGCTCCCGGGTAAGGCATAACAACATTCCACTCATACAACTGTAGTTCATTTCCCTAATTAGCTCTTCGTTTTCCCTCTTTTCGGATGATGTCATCTCACTGTCCGGCGTGTTGTCCAAAGAGCTGGCATGGACATCAAAACTTGTGAAAAAATCCTCATTCGATTTTCGTTTTGCCATCAGGAAATGGTTGACAACGATTCGGTAGCACCATGTGGAGAATTTGCTGTTTCCCTTGAAAGATCCCAATTTGGTGACGATGACCAACATGGCCTCTTGGGCCAAGTCCTTCGCGTCCTCAGGGTTACGTACCATTTTCCAGGCTACATTGTATATAAAGGGTTGATGCCTCAAAAGTAGCTCCTCCAGCGCTGTTTTGTTTCCGTCTTTAGCCCGCAATACCAAATCAGTATCTGAACTGTGGCCCTTATATGTCTGCAAAAAGGGATTGTCCATATTGTCTTTTTTTATATGATGCGGATTTTATTGAAATGTGAACACTTATCCATGAATTTGTTTAAAAAATGGATTACGGTTTCTTGTAAAAAATGGAATAAAATTGGTCGAAGTGTTCACACCTTCCAAATTGTGGCAACCAAAGGGATATAACCTTTAATTTAAAAATAAATATCATGAAAAATTTCAGATTAATGGGGCTTGCCGCCCTTTTTGTTATCGGGTTGACCTGCCATAACGCAGTTGCGCAGAACCCTGATGCTAAACTGACCTACACAAAAGTCGTCAACAAGAGCGCCGATGATGTTTGGGAGGTCATTAGAATAATGGATAACATCGATAAGTATTCCTCCGCTGTGGCCAAAGTGGAATGGACTGGGGAAAAAGGTGTAGGTGGACAAAGGGTCTGCACGACTCCGGATGGTAAGGGATTCTTTAAGGAAAGTATTCTGGCCTATGATGATGCCAACAGAACATATACCTATGCAGTGGTGGAAGGTGTTCCCGTAAAAGGATTGGTCAATAATTTCAAAGTAGTGGACATGGGGTATAACAAGGCCATGATCGTATGGTGGTCCAACTATGAGTCTTTTATCAAGAATCCACAAATGACCGAAGATCAGTTCAAGGGCTTTATGAGTTCCTCGATAGACGAAATGTCAACAAAAATGGCAGCTGACGCGAAATCTTAAACCTAATACATAGACATCTAGCCCCTATCACTCTTTTCTCTGGTTATCAACATCATATAATGGAGTTTTTAGGGTTCCCTGGAAATGAAAAAAATATAGAAATAATTATATTATGACAAATCAAGAAGTTGCCGACAGATTGGTCGGTCTGTTAAGAGAAGGGAAATTCATGGATGTGTACCACGAACTTTTCCATGAATATGCAAAACACATAGAACCACAATCGGAAAACTTTTCCAGATTGGAGAGCAGAGCGGCAATCATAGCAAAGGACGAGGCCATGGCGGAGCATATTTCTGGGGCCCACGGTCTTGAGGTTGGTGATGCCATTGTCTCCAAGTCCTATATTGCAATCCCTTTCAAGATGGTTGCTGAACTTAAGGACGGCAATGAATTTCCAATGGACGAAATTATTGTCTACAAAGTTGAGAACGGTAAGATTCTGTCCGAAGAGTTCTTCTATTAGAACTTAATATTTTAATTGTAAGTGCCTGGCCAAAATTTTATTGGCCAGGATTTTTCGTGTAAGGTTCGAGTCTAACAACCACAAGTGCCGCATCTTTGGGAGTTTGAATTTTCAGTTTGGGAATGTGAGTTATCGGCCTTTTTCTAGAGAAAAATATAAACGAAAACAGATATTTTCAAATGCTAATCCCATCTTAAAAACAAATAGTTCGATTGAGAAACGAATTGGAAATGCACTCTCGATAAGATGGGGCCTAATAGTTTAAAATGGTCATGCCTTTAATGAAAGAATATAATGATGGACTCACCTACAAAATCATCGATGAAAGGGAATACTATAACTTCTGCAACAGCATATTCCATTTACTAAGCTCCTGAAATATGGGTTATCGCAATGTAGAACATTACAATTAATTGCGATGATTTTAGAGTTTTATCAAGTGGCCCTTTTATTGGATTCAGCAGAAGAGTTAATTACAATTATTAACCCAGTCCCATTTCTGGTCTTTTTTAGTAGTATCGTAAATTCACCTTTTTTGGGACATTATACGTACGTGTTAGCTAACTGAAATTTAAAGCACCCCAAATCTTACCAAGACTTACCTGCGCCGGAACCTTTTTGATTTTTGTAGTGTTCGGGAAGGTAAGCGTAATTCAAAAATCAAATAGGGCGCCTTTACTTATGCTCCTTTGGAGTAGGGCTTTCCATTGAACTAATCCTTTCTTTTATTGAAAACTGTAGTGTTTCGCTGTTTCAATTGAGATTCTTTTAAAAGGATTGCTTTTCCTTAGTTAAAAATAGGGCACTTTTTATCCCTATTCGACTTTGCTACTACTTTGAAGTTGGGTGGCAATTCAAGATGTGTCATTGTCATGACAATCTTGCTTTTTCTCCCGATGGTCGCAAAAAGAAAAAAGAAAAATGAAAAGGGAACACATCCAGTTCAGGTGCAGTATCTATGAGAAGAAGATGCTCAGGCTCAAGGCCAAAAGGGCTGGGCTCTCACTTTCCGAATATTGCCGTGGTTCCGCCCTTGGCCATAGCATCATCGAACGCCTGACTCCAGAACAATTGGAATACTATTCAATGCTGGTCAAGTACAAGAACAACTTTAAACGGATAAGCAATATGTTCAAGAAAAGAAATCCTAAGCTTGCCAAGGAAGTTGGGGAACTGGCCAATGAGATACGAAACCACCTTTATAACTTCAACAGATGATCGGGAAGGGAAAATCCATATCACATACGAGGGCTTCCATCTCCTACGGATGGAACCAGGAGAAGGATGCTGAAATTATCCACAGCCAACATTTGGCCGGGGAGAACCCTCGAGAGATTACGGAAGAATTTAAAATCGTACAATCGCAGAACCCACGGACCAAGAAGAACACGCTGAGTTTCCTGCTGAGCCCCAGTATCGAGGATGGAAAGCGACTGTCAAAACAGGAACTAAGTGAACTTGTCAAAAAGTTCATTAAGGCCATGGCGCTAAAAGAAAGGCAGGCCATTGCTTTTGTGCATAGGGACAAGGAACATACCCATATCCATTTATATGTGAACAGGATCGGATTTGACGGAAAAGCATATAAGGACGGCTTTATTGGAAAGAGGAGCCAGCAAAGGGCCCATGAGGTGGCAAGGGAAATGGGACTGACCACTGCAAGAGATGTCCAACACCAAAGACTTGACAAAGTCAAGCAGGTAAGAAACGAGATAAAGCGGGTACATGAAGAAGTGATACGATCGGAAAGACCAAAAAGTATTGATACCTATATCAAGTTGATGAAAGAAAGTGGCATCAAAGTAATCCCAAGTATCAACAGACAACAGAAACTTCAGGGCTTTCGATTTGAGTACAAGGGAGAGAACCTTAAAGGTAGCGAGGTACACCGTTCGATGACGGGAGGAAGACTAATCGCCCAAATCTCGGACAACGCGAACAAGGTAATGAACGAATCAAAAGTTCCTACCGCAAAGTTAGTGGGAAAAACAATCGAACTGAGCACCAATATCGCTACGGCCTTGGCAAAGCGGTTTGCGAAAAGAATCATAAAAAGGGCCATTGACCAGGGCATCGGAATTTAAAAACAGGGAACAATGAAAAAATTGGATGACATTATGGAACTGTTGACGGACGAGATCAACGGGTTCCAGAATTCTATCAAAAAATTGGAAAGGCTCTCCCAAGGTCTAAGTGAGGTAAAAGTAGATACTTCAAAGTTGGAATATCATCTAAAGGAACACCTAAGGCACCAGGAAAGGGGTCAGTTAAATAACAAAAGAACATTGAATGATATTGATAAAAAGCTCAAACGGGCCAAGCTTATCCCCAAATGGTTATTGGTGCTCTTCCTATCCGCGCTAATCATAATGAGTATGGCAATTGGATATTTGAGTTTCCAAGTGGTCCAATTGAACAAAAAGGAAAAAGCTCTCGCAATGAAAGAAAAAGTGGAACTTCTAAATCAACAGTAGGTTGCGCCCTTTTCCGATTTTACTCAACGCTTATCTCTCGGAACGCTATAAAATCGGAACAGGATCCACGCGCAAAGTTTAGGGGTAAGATTTGGGACTTTGTAAAGTGCTTAATACCCTCCGTTTTCCTTCCTTTTGGTATTATTTGCTTTAAAAAGTGTTAAATTTTTCACTTTTATCGGCTGTTTGCAAATTGTTTGCAAATAAAAAAGTCTCAGAAGTTATAAACCTCTGAGACCCTATGAATACTGGTGATCGCGATAGGATCACAGAATCTTATGTATCTGTCTGATATCCAAAAAGTTGTTTAAACTTTTACAAAGGTACTCACCTATTTGAAACAAATTCAATACAGTACCGAAAAGAGAAAACAATATCCATTCAAATGTCGGTAAATTTTTTTTAGCATCCTTAATCTCAATTGCTACATATATCTTTAATGGAAGATAACTAATCGTATTTTGAAAGATATACTTATCCGCGACTTGAGTAAGCCACTGAAGCAAAAACTTCATAAACCGAAGTTTACTTCAAAGGATTCCTTAATCTAGATTTCTCATCATTTTTCTTACTGTTTAAACAGGCGTCCCAAGAGAAATAGAGAATTAGATAAGTCATATGAAGAGTTGGACTTAAAATCCAATGGCCATTTTGGCCGTGCGGGTTCAAGTCCCGCCTCGAGTACAGAAAACCCTGTTAACCCTTTTGTTAATGGGGTTTTTTCTTTTTTCAAGTTAACCGTTGGTTAACTTATTAATATCAAGAGTGACCCAATCTTTGGTGCAACAAATCAATTTTTTCTTGAATTTCATCACTGGCAAACAATACAGCCTCAATTTCTGCTTGGTTTTCTAGCGTGAACTTATCGGTATTGGATTCTACAAGCTCCCGGGAATGTCGTAACCAAGAAAAGTGATTTTGTTCAAAGAGGTTACCTAGCTTAAATAGACAAAAGGTTGCTACATCTGCAAGGACTTTTTTATCGTTTTCTGCAATAGTTTCTAGGCAGATATTTAGAAACAAGTTCATATTCAAGTATTGGTAGTTTACTTTACGTATTGATTCGTCAATCAAATCATTCGCCCGACTAAACTTTGAGCTGCCGTGTATATCCTTGTCCTTCTCTTTTGGGTCGGACTCAAGGGCAGAAAGCACTCCGTTCCTTAATTTATCTGCTTGACCTTCGTATCCTTTTGCTTCACCCAAACTTTTCATGTAGTCCCTTTCTAACCTATCGTATATCTCCAGTATAATATTTGCGCCGTGTTCCGCTTTAATAACGTCCATTTCGTCGCGATGATTTTGTACTTGAATTTGATTTGCTCTTATTTGGGCAGTAAAAGAGCGATAGACTAAAAACGCCGCTAGAATATTTACAAAAGGTGCGGTAATGCCTCCTATTGTGTCTCCAATCTGCCCTGTATGTTCAAACGAAATACCTGTATAGAATTGCGTAAACACATATGGTGATACTGCGATGATGACTAGCAAGACTATAACCGTAAGCTTTTCCACAAAGCTGGTTAAAGGATGAACTCCGCTAACTACTTTTCTTTTGTTTCGCTTTGACATATTGAATAGAGTTGATTATCTAACTTATCTAAAGACCTTGTTTAAACGTGTTTTTAGGAGCTGAAACTCTTTTAGTTAACTGGTCAACACCTATCAAAGATTAATCTTAAAAGAATTTGCCATATGTAGTTTCAATCACTTGAGTTTTCAAAGAATAAGTATCTCCAACAAATCCTTTTTCGTGGCACCAATTATTTTAGGCACTTAAGGTTATTGACCCTCTAAACTCTCTTCCCCTGTTAAATAGCGCATAAAACCTTTAGCCAGGGCAGTACATCTATATCCTGCAGAATCACCACCATCACTAGCCCTTCCTTCGCTGGCGTTATATACAAGTCCTAGTACTCTTAAATCATTGAATAAAAATGGGAATTCGTCTTCATCAAATTCCATATTCCTTTTTCTCCTAATCTTTAGGATATATTCGAATTCATGCTGAAGACTTTCCAAGTTGTTATCTCGCTCTTGTTGCTTATGTTTAAGAACTTTTCTTTGCTGGGTAGACGCCCTAGAACCAGGTGCAAGCACCCTTCTTTCGGCCTCTTCTGCACGCACCTTTACTTTTATAAATTTTGCCATTTCCTTCCTAAGAGGTTCAAGGTTGGATTCGGTATCAACATAATACTTTAAAATACGGATTTGACTATCATTTAGTTTTAGCGCCAAATCGAGATATCTTGATATATAATCGTAAGGCTGGGGATCTATTAAATGTCCAAAGAGAACTGATCTGAGCCTTTCAATTTTGCTTTCCGAGTTAGCCTTGCTGGCATTGATGATTGCAATCTCCAAAAGGTCCCTCACTTCCTGATTATTGGTTTTTCCGAAATCAAAGTTTGGATTATGTTTTTTAAGAAGTGCTTCCGTACCAAACAAAAGAGATTCAACCCTTTTTAGCTTTGCTTCGGATTGGGCAAGGCCCAAAATCTCAAGTGTAAGTGTTGTTGCTCCTTGAGCATAAACAGGGTCCCCAAGCAAGGCTAGAGAGATACCCGGCAACATTACCTTGGAAAGAATTGTTAAGGCCTTTTTCCAATTATCAATTTCCTCTTCCTTCATTTAAGCTTAAATTAATCAATTGCATAAATGCACCCGTTTACCTTGTCCCTTACATTATTTGAAATAAATGGTTAGGACATAACGTATTTCTCCAAATCCCTTTCCTTCATCTTTACACCTCCCAAATGTGCAGGAATCAGATATTGGTTCTTTGGAGACGTGCAACTACCACCTTTGCCAACTAAGTAGAATATCTGTTTTCTTTCCTCCGGGCCTAGCTCTATGATGTTTTCGGGTAGGTATACGTCCTTTTTCTTGGTGAATAGGCAGCAAAGCATGAAAGAGTACTTTAAAGACTCTATCGACACCTGGGCTACTACGTACTCTCCAGATTGGTTAGGGGTATCCTCTATTTCGGTTCCGGGGAATACTTTTTCCTTTACGTATTCAACGTACTGCAGCTGGCATGGGTTCATGGTGGTTTCTTGTTTCAAGGCCTGTGAAAATACTACAGAATGGCATAGCTGACGTTATGAAACGGTCAAATAAGCGCATTTTGTCGATTTTCTGCATTTCCATCAGGAATAGGGCCTCCGAGATTGTTTTGTAAGTAAATACGCTGAATATGGAAGCGAAACCTTTGACCAAAAAAGAAAGAGAGCTAGAAAAGATGTTGGAGACCAGTACCTTCATTATGGTCTGGCTAATGGCTGCCTTTAGCGTTTCGTTCGGCTCCTACATGTTGTTCTTCTAAAACAAAAGAGCCATGGAATAAACCATGGCCCCATTGAACTGTTTGACGTGTCGGTGCATTCCCCACAAATGCACATACCTTAATAACGTCCTTTCCGCGATTATAGTGCGGTTAGTGTTTATAGCTCTTGCAATTTAATGAAAACCGCTCCCGGTTTCCCGAGAACGGTTACGAATAACAAAAACCAATCAAATGATTCTTCTAACGAAGATCTCCAATGACATAATGATTGGGGACGAAAATCCTTTGTCCAGTATCGTTGACCTCCAGTTTTAGTACTTTGACGGCTTGGGCTATCTAAGGTTTGTCAAGCTCATTTAAAACAACCAACTCCAGAAGCTCTGAGAGGCCTTCTGCGAGCGTTTTTGCAATCTGATAAGCACGAAGCTTTTTGGGACTTTGTGAGAACACTTATTTTCTCATAGTCTTCCAACGAACATAATTCATTTGGCCTATCGAGCTCCTGAGTTGTTGGGCTGCTGCGACAATTTGTATGGTGGTTAGACACTACAAGATTCAATCTTAATGATTACACTTAGAATAAAAAGATATCAATAGAACCCAAAACCACGGCCAATAGGCAAAGGTTTGAGTTCTAAGGTTTATTTGCTTTGCGAACTAATAAGGAAGACGATAGTTAACCGAGTATGGTTTTATTCAGTATTTGATTTAACCAAGTAATTTTTAAAGAGTTTTAAAATATCAGGTTTGACAACAGAATCTATCCTAACAATTTCTCCTTTGTATTCATAATCGATATTTAAGTAAGCTGGGGTTGCAACAAATGAATATTTGTTTGCATTAATTCTGTGATAGTTAACTTTCATCGTGATTGTATCTAGTTCATTTCTAATCTGAGCAGAACTTATGTAAAAAATGCAATCGTTTTCACGCACCTTGTTCATAATCACTTTTTCGCCATCAAAATTATCTTCTAATTGAAGACTATCTTTTCGGTAAAATCTGCCCACAACTTCATCACCATCATAGACATTAAACGTACCTGTTTTTAAAGATTGACAGGATGTGTCTTCTTGGGAAA
>JBCBPD010000082.1:0-16203 GCA_039820925.1 Bacteroidota bacterium
TACTGCAATGTATCCTTTGCGTAAGGCGAAGCCCCTATGGGTACTAGAATGTTGTTCATAACGGTATTGGTTGTGATTATAGCTTCACATTTTGGTGCCAAGGTTTTCGTAATGGATGTGATAACCGTAACGGCAACCACGGGCAATCTCATAAACCTCGAAGGGAAGGTGGCTGAGACTAGTAAAGAGCGTATTAAGGAGTTGGTCAATACGGTTGAAACCAATCATGTAGAGGTCAAAATTGCTACCTATAAAGGAGATATCATAGATGGACTTCAAGATATTGATAAGGAGTTAGGCATTGATTTGATTATTATCGCTCCACGAAGTAATGAAATCGATGAAGAGTTGTATTTAGGTAATACTTCGGGAAGAATCGTGAAGCAAACCAACATTCCAACGTTGATTGTACCTAAGGAAACCGCCTTTACTCCGCCAAAACATATACTTACAGCTTTCGGTTCGGGAATTCTAAAAAGGTCAAGAGTGTTGAATCCTTTGGTTTCGATTAAGGATAAGTTTCGCGCTGAGGTAAGCCTTCTTTTGGTAAAGCGTCCAGGGTATTCAGAAGACGACCTTAAAATAAACACAGCATTGATGGATTTAAGTACTGGGGTCACGATTTCAGAAAATGTCACCACTTATTTGGGTGTTCTGGAGCATTATCAAAGCCAAAATCCAGATTTGCTTTGTGTATTTCGAAAGAAACGCGGTTTCTTCAAAAAACTCTGGGAGAAAAACACGGTTCCAAAATCCGAGTTTTTCGTTCCTATTCCAGTATTGATACTTAGCTTCAAAAAAGACTAGCTGGCTTTATCATTTTGAAACTTAGGCAAAAAGTATTTCCTTTGCTTTCTCTTTTCGGGGGATTAGCTCAGTTGGCTAGAGCGCTTGCCTGGCAGGCAAGAGGCCACCGGTTCGAATCCGGTATTCTCCACCTAGTAATTATAGGCCTTCACAGATGTGAGGGCTTTTTTTGTTTTTCAAAATGCACAGTTTGTGCACACTTTTAAATTTTCTTTGAGATTAAGTAAAATTTAACATAAATAGCGCCAAAATCTATGAAGTTATTGTGCTTTTCATCTAATTTTCAGGTGCTGTCTACGATAACTTTTTAATAAACCAAACCACCCTAAACCTACGTATACCTAAGTTCCAAAAATCGTTCCTTTTTTAGGACTAATATTTTAATAAAAAATCTTTAACCAATATGGTTAGCTGTTAAATACACCTAGACATTTTAAATTAATCATGTTGGAATTAATAGGTAGTAAATAATTAAAGTAATTAATCACCTTATTTTATTAGTAATAAATTCTTAATGCCAAAAGTTTTGAAAATGGAGAGTAACCTCCAAACTTGAGATTTAAAAAGTAACTCTATATGGCTCTTCAGAATTTAAATCAGGGAGAAAGAAGCTACGACCTTTTTGAAAAAGAGTCATTTTCGAATTTGACCAAAGATAAAATTGCCCGTGATAGGGATATATTTTATCACCAAGCCTTATCGACCCCGGTCTCCAACGCAATCTCCAAAGTTGAAGGAGCATATATTTTCGATACGGATGGAAAGAAATATCTTGACCTACACGGTAATGGAGTACACACCGTTGGTTACAACAACCCCTTCTTAATCGAAAACATGAAGAATTTGATAGATTCAGGTCTTTCGTTTTCCCCTAGAAGATTTACCAATGAGCCAACGATACTCTTGGCTGAAAAATTGGTAGAGGTATCTCCTGACGGATTGGACAAGGTGTTGTTCTGTCCAGGGGGTTCCCAAGCAGTTGAAATGGCTGTGATGCTGGCAAAACTCAACACCTCAAGATGGCGAACACTGTCGTTTAGTGGTTCATTCCATGGTGCTGGATTCCAATCAGTTTCCATAGGGGCAGATCCCCATTTCTGTAAAGGAATTGGGCCATTAATGCCAGGCGCAATTCATTTGGAACTACCTTCATACTACCGAAATCCCTGGGGATGGACCAGCAAAGAAAGGATTGACAACGAATACCTTCGACAATTTCGACTTCAGGTAGAATCCAACAATGAAATAGCAGCGGTGATATCAGAACCCATATTCTATAATTCCACGGTTCCTACCAAATATTATTGGACCGGGGTGCGTGAAATCTGTGACCAACATGGAATCCTATTAATCTTTGATGAGATTTACACAGCCTTTGGAAGAACTGGGAAAATGTTTGCCTCCGAACACTTTGTTACACCGGACATTCTGGTGATAGGGAAAGGTTTTGGTGGAGGACTGTTGCCTTTTGCCGGAATAATAGGAAAATCATCCCTTAACAGTGTCAACGGCAGCTCAATCGGTCACTACACCCATGAAAAGAGCCCTTTATGTTCGGTAATTGGAAATTCTGTAATTGACTTTGTTCTATCACATAATCTATTTGAAAGGGCATTGACATTGGGTGGTTATCTGAAAGAACGATTGTTAGAATTTAAGGATAGGTTTGAGATAGTGGGCAATATCGATGGTCTTGGACTGAACCTCTCGATGGAACTGGTCAAAAACAAACATTCCAAGGAAAGGGCTTACAAAGAAGCCAATCTTTTTTTGAAACATTGTCTGGAATCAGGGGTTTCATTCAAACTTATCCAAGGCAACATTGTGAATATTAAGCCATCTCTGGTGGTCAACAAGGAGGAAATAGACTTTATTATATCAGTTTTCAGGGAAGGACTGTCAAGGCTGTAAACCGATTTTAAGAAGTAATTGCCAGATTATTGCTTATTGAGTTCGCGTACCTTGGTTTCTTTGATCAAATCGGATGTATCATAGGCGGGATATGGTATATTCATATAATCGATAACGTTCGGAACGGATAACAGATAATTGACTATGTCAGATTTGGGACTCTCTCTGCCTTTAAAAAATGTAGTTTCCAAATCATCGTACTTCTTTCTATCCGGTTTTTTGTCAACACGTTCCAGCAGCAGCTTTCTGGCAATCGGCATTTTGTTGTTAGCCAACGAAATGCTCACGCCCTGTAACAGGTTTATTGAAAATGAATATGTTAAGGGAAGATGGAAATGTATGATAAAATGGTCCTGGGTAAAAGTGTCCATCTCCTTTAGATGAACGGTAAGAAGCTCACCATTGGAGACATAAGCTATTCCCTGATATTTTGCGCTACCGAGGTCGTTGCCCTTTCTGACTTTGTAGAATCCGTTTTTCTTGTCCAGAAAAATTAAAAAAGGTTCCTTTTTGACAAGATAGCCACTAGTGGATAGATAATAACAGTAATAGATTCCTTCCAAGAGCTTGAGTGACTCTGTCGGTGTTTTCATCAAAAAATCCGTTACCATATTGGACTCGAACCCCTTATCCCATTCCTCTTCGCTCCCAATACTCAATTCCTTGAAAGCTTCGATATAAGATCCGATTTTTTGTCTGGTACGTTTCTCTGAAATGTTGGATTCTTTCTGAAATATCCCGTCTATGTTCTCCGGACTAGCTTCATCCCTTCTTTGCAATTCACTTATTGGGCGCAGGACGTTGTTGATCAAAACACTGTAGGCAGAGGGATAAAGTTCAATAGCTTTGGCCAAAGTCTTGTTTTTGAACCCTTTAGAAATAAGTAAATCGTGCAAGGTCAGTAATTCCACGCACCGTTGAACAAATGTTATCATGTTAATTATAAAAACTCAAATTCATGAATTATTATTATTATTTAGTTTAATAAATTATTAAAATTACGTTAATACTCGCTCCTGTGATTTCGTTGAGTTAAAGGGTAATTTCATAACCTGGCCAAGCCTTTGCCAATCGACCGAAACAATTAAACCTTTTATGAACTTTTAAATTAGATTATCATGGAGCGTAAATATCATGTGAGTAAGCCAATACTATTGTTTGTATCTATTCTTTTCTGTTTACAAGGTCTCCTATCACAGTATCCAACACCTGAGCATTCACCACAACCGGATTGTACCCTACCATCTCATTCAGGGAGTTCAGGTGACCATGTCCTGATCAATAGAAACGGCAAGACAGAGGCCAAAAAACTCTTGGTAGGCAATTAGAGTGCCCGATAATCAAAAACAAGTTTGAAGTTTTAAGAAAATGAACCGAAGAAAATTACTCAAAGGATTAGGGCTTTCGGTCGGCGCGATAACAATGGGGCCGGTCTTAAATGCAGGAATGGGAAGAAAAAAGAGTTCGGAAAGCCTTTTGCGAATAGCCCATATAACCGATGTGCACATGCGCCCCGAAGGAAATGCCCTTCAGCGTTTTAACATATGTATCGAGGAGATAAAGAAACACGGGGTGGATTTCTTTCTCAACACGGGTGATTCAATATTTGCGGCTGACTATGATGATATCACTAGGGACAATATGCTCATGCAATGGGAGCTCTGGGACCATTCCAGGGCCAATTTTGCGGAATATGAAATGTTCAGCTGTTTGGGCAACCATGACATGTGGTGGGCCGCTCCCAATACTTCGGATAGCATGTACGGAAAGGATTATGTGGTTCAAAGGCTGGGCATTCCCAAGCGGTATTACAGCTTTGATCGATCAGGGTGGCATTTTATAGTACTGGACAGCAACAATTCAAAAGGAGGACATTTGGACCCTGAGCAACGAAAATGGTTAGAGGACGATCTTGAAGGCTTGCCTTTGGCCACTCCCGTCATAGTTATGTCACATTATCCGATAATGGGAGTCGGTACCATCATAGGCGGCGGCAACCACACGGATTCAAAATACATAACCAAACTGTTCTACGCCCATAAGGATAAAAAAATCCATTGTTTGAGCGGTCATGTCCATTTACTTGATAGGGCCACTTACAACAACGTAAACTATTATTGTAACGGATCTGTCAGTGGTTATTGGTGGAGTGAGGGAGATGAGGATTCGGCAGAACCCTTTTGGTGCCACCAGACACCACCTGGGTATGCCATTCTAGATTTAAAGGAAGATGGTTCGCTCAGAAGTACCTATCACAGGTATTGAATTACACGAAGAATCATGGCCTGGCCGTTGATAAAATGTAGGCTCGGTCTTTTCAAAGAAAGTGCCACGAATGGTTTGCTTTATATATGGCCTGCCCAAACCCATCAGAACCAATCCAGGCTAAGGATCATTTTCCATATATTCAAAGGCTTACTTCCTAGGACTCCTGTCGATTATACCGAAGAGTGAAAGCACACAAACCAACCCTATCGTTCCGCCAACAATGCAGGTTTTCGTAAAAAAGGGCAACCAGTCCAGATGGGATGAAAATAGGTTTTTGTAAAGAAGTACCGCCACACTTCCAAGATAACCCGTGGCGTCGGCAATATACATGATAAACCCTACATTGCCCATGATACCAAAATGTGCGATGAACCGATCAAAAAGAATCCCGTTCAAAAGAATGTAGGGCAAAAATAGGCCGGTTCCCGAGATTACCATCCATGGGATTGCACCAATAGTCCCGTTCAAAAATAGAAATGTGCCCATCAAAAGGCACACCAGTCCCGATATGGATATCCAAATGTTAAAATAAAGGGCTTTTCTATTTTCTTTCACACGATACAACATACCCAGGCCGAACAGTACCATTAACGTGACTGGAAGTTCGGTAACCGTGAATATTTCGGGATTGTCCGAATATCCTAGACCGACCCATATCTCAACGGCAAAATTATCACGTAGATCGCGTATGACGGTCAGTACCAAGTAGACGATGACGAAAACAAGGATGGCCGGCCAGTAATTGGACAACACCTCCCTACGTTCTTTCGGGCCCATGGGCAAACGCTCAGATTTTTGGTTTATCTCTTCCATAGATGGTAACGGAAGACTGCTAAGCATCCACAACGATAGAAATATCAAGGGCAAAACCAAGAAACCCACTATCATCGGCATTGATTGCTCGGAATGACCATAAGCTAAGATCACTCTTCCAACAGTCTTTGCGATGCCGGAGGAAATGATAAAGTTAGAGGCCAAGACAACCGTAAGTACCTCAGTCCAGTTCCTACCTTCACAATAGGAGAATACAATCCCCCAAATTAGCCCTAGGGGCAGACCGTTCAAGAACAACCAAAAGGGGCCATACCGAATAGGTGTAATGGCAAAGCCTACCAAGGAAAACAATGAAAAGACCAATAGGACCAAAAAGAATTGCAGACGTTTGCGCTGCTTCAGTTCAGAAATAATCTTGATTCCCAAAAACTTTGATATGGTATAGCCCAGAACTTGTGATATTACAAGTACGATCTTATAGTCGAGTCCCCAAATTTTTAGTCCGTCAAAAACACTTGCGGTAAAGGGCTTACGGAGCATGTACATGCAGAAATAGGCCAAAAAGACCGACAAAGATGCCCAGATGACAAAAAGAAACGGTTCCGATAGAAGCTTTTTCCTTATGTTGACCATTCCCGCTCGCAAGTCTATTTTAATATGGAATCAAGTTCTTTGACATCATCTATGATATGATCGGGACAGGCCATTGATAGCTGGGCCCTGGTTTGTGCACCGGTGGTTATCCCAATGGTAAGACCCACTTTGGCCGATTTGCCTTCCTCGATATCTATGGCACTGTCCCCAATTTTAACGGCCCTTTCCGGGGCAATATCCAGAATCCCGCAAATTTTCAATATCATATCGGGATGGGGCCTACCGTTTTCAACATCGTCGGCGGCCACCAAAAGATCGATGTCAGACCCAATACTGTATCCGACCCTCGTCAATATGGAAAGAGCGAGATCCCTTTTATATCCCGTATTGAAGGCTATTTTGACACCGTTCTTGCGGACCCTGCGAATAAAATCACTTACCGAGGGAAATACCTCCAAAGGGGCGTTTTCGTAAGCCTTTATCAAGTTGATTTTGAATTCTGAGTGTACCAAATCAATATCTTTATCGTCCGGAGTGTAAGAGCAATTCGCCAGGACATCTGTTATGGCCTGGCGTTTTTCTTTACCAGCACCATACAACAGAACTTGTTCCAATGAGACATCGTACCCCTTATTTTTTAAAGAGTCCGTAATTGTTCTATATACTATATTTTCCTCATTGATAGAGGTTCCTGCCATATCAAATATTATCAGTTCAACCATACTTTACACTGTTCAAATTTAATGTTTTGGTTATGTTCTCCTTTGCGTACCCCATTGCTCCGGTCATTCCTTTGCCACCTATTCCGGTAACGATATGGATATCATTATCCAGGGCTAGATTGAACAGATCACTCTGATTACTTTGACAATAGTGTCCAAGCCATGTATTACGAATTTCCCAGCAATCCAAAGAGTATATTTTTTGTGCTTCGCTGAGCATGAAACAGTTTAGTTCGTTGTCAGTATTGAAATCCATTCGGGTACCGTCGGAGACGTCTTGATATCTATGGGAATCACCAATGACGACCGACCCGTCCAAAAGTTGTTTGAACAATATGTGGACACCGTTGTTTAAGTGGTAATCACCTTTGTTTTCGTTTTTCTTTATCCTTTCATAACTGGGGCACTCTTGGAATGCCTCATAGCGCCGTATGGTCCATCCGGTCAACACCGAGCCAGGAATCCTCAGACCATTTTGTGGTTTGGTATCCATCATCTGGAGTTGGACAATGCTCAACCCACTTGCTGAAAAAACTTCAGGGAACAGTATTTCGAATTCATTTCCGCTGCAGAGATATACCTTTTGACCTCTAAAAGTGTGGATGCCCCCATTGGTCCAACTTTCAACGGTTACCCCTCCATTTCCCCTTTGGACACTGGATACAACGCTATTTGGATAATAGGCCATCGCCTTACTCTCACGGAGATAGTCTATTAGCCTGGCCACTCCCACCAATGGGTCTATTACCAGTTCGCCCGGGAAATAAAGTCCTTCCTTTACATAGGACTTTAACAGGCCAGGGTATTTCCTCAGACATTTTTTTTGCGACAACAACTCTGATTCATAGCCGTTGATGCGATTGATTTCTGAAAGTTCATGGAGAAGTGTCAGTTCCTCATCATCACTGGCTAGATAGACGGTGCCTTCCTGTCTTATGGTAATATCCACCTCGGACTGCAGTTCGTTGTAGATATTCAGGCTTTCCCTTCCGTATGCCTGCCATTTTGTGTTGAACCCTGAAGGTACCACTTGTCCAAAATTCCTCACGGAAGCATCCCTAGGAGAAGGGTTTTTTTCAAAAAGGGCAACGCTCAGACCGTTGTTTAGGGCATGGTAAGCATGCGAAATCCCCATGATTCCGCCACCTATTACAATTACATCATATTCCTCTTCCCAAAGCGGTTTGTTCTTCTTTTTTAAATTCATATGTCCATTCTAAATAAATAATTCTCTTTTGGTATCCCGCAATCGTCTGTTTGTCAGCTAAGGGCCATTGATCCTGCGTCACCGCATCTGTACCAATTTCATTTAAAAGAGCGCCACCAGAGGCTGGGGACGCTCTTAACGCTACTTAAACAAATTAAATCTGCTAACTATGAACAAAACTTAAAATCCTCTATTTTAACGATGCGGGCTCGGGTGTACTAGGAGTCCCGGTATTTATACATTTCTTATCGGTTCTCTTGGAATACGGCTAATCCTTGTGTCCAAGATCGAACGGCGGTATTGGGGTCCGGCCCATGATTTCGTCCCAATACCCAAAACCAAAAGCCTTGCGCCAGTTTGTTTGGACGCTCTTGATGCTCAATTCATGATATCCTTTCTCCAACACCAATTGGACAACCTGCTGTTGCTCGTGTTCCCTCCGGATAATCGGTCTGCCATCAATCTCTATTGACAATCCCCTGGAACCATAACCATAAAAAGTGTACGTCCCGGTCCTGGAAATCTTTAGATGGCCATTGATATGTAGTCCCCAATATTCTTCCTGGGAATTTATATCACTTATATCCAAAATTTGGAGCAAGCCTTCTGTCTTCTTGTTTTTCTCGGCAAAGAACCCATCCATATTCCCAGTCCAATCACCTGTGTAAAGTTGAAAACGAAGACCCGGTTTTGACCCTTTTATCTTTTTCGATGGCAGAGGCCTGACCTTGGTGAACTCCTTTGTTACGGTCCTACTTGCCCTTTGGTCCTCGGTGTAGGATTTTGCAATAATGGTAGTACTGTTCGTTATGGTAAATGGGCCATTGTAGACCGGCGAGCTTACTGTGGGCTCGCTGCCATCCAAAGTGTATCGGACGGTCAATTTGCCAAGGCCTTTTTCCATTTCAAGGACAGTTTTGTCATGGAACATGAATTTATCGCTCCTAATGATGGGCGCCGGTGGCTGAACCACGGCAATAAGATCCTTGTCCCTTTGTTTGTTCAACTGAAAAGTATCAAAAAGCCTTCCCTCATGGTCAATGGCCTTGAAGACGATGTCATTATCGAATACTGCGAAAGTACAGTAATGGTGACCCTCCCTAAGTTCTTGTGTAAACCAATTTCTCGTGGGTGCAAATGTCTCAAGGATTCCACCTGCGCCACCTGAATTGATATATATGGTTCCCTCCCTTTGGTTGATCCTATTGTCTTTGAGTGGCCAGGTCCTCTCGTACACATGGGTATGACCAAAGAGACAAAAGTCGACACCGTATTTATCATATAGTTTTGGTAAGTCACGGACCTGAATGTGTCCCATGGTTGAAATATCCCCATTGAACGTCTTACCATGGTCGTCGGATTCCGAAGAATAAGGCGGATGGTGGTGGACCACAATTTTCCACTTTGATGTGGATTTGGCCAATTCCTGTTCAAGCCAGTTGAACTGATCTGAACCTTCGCTCAAATCTCGGTTTGAATCCACCATGAAGAAAGCGGCATTACCATATTTAAAAGTATATCGGTATTCAGGCTCCGGATTTGCCATGTACTGGTAGTAATAATCGGCGTCACCTTCATGGTTGCCAAGTACAGTATACATTGGCACACGTGACATCAACTTATGGCCGGGACCCAAAAATTCGTTCACCCACTCCTCCTTATTGTGTCCCCAATCGACCAAGTCCCCGGCATTGATGACAAAACTAGGGCGCTCTTTCCATACTGCCGCGGCAATGGAGTCCCAAGCCCATGGCGTTTTTTTGTTTCTCTGAGCATCACCGATAAGCGCGAACATGTATGCTGAGCTATCCTTTACACTCGACTTGAACGTATACAATTGGCTTTCATGGGAGGTTCCATCCGGAGTTTTGCAAGTGACCTTCCAAAAATAGTTTGTCTCCTCCTCCAGGTTTTTGAGTTCCAGTTCATGGAACACCCTTTTCCCCTGTATCCTTGATATCTGATCAAGTTCAATCCCTTTGGGCCCTTTCACCGGTGCCTTCCCGTATCTTATCTCCGATTCAGTTGGAAATTTTGTTTCCCATAATATCCTGATACTGTTCTTGGTAGAGTATTGGAGATAGGGTTTGACCAGAAAGATATCATCCCCTCCCGTTTTTTGGGCAATCACGCTAACGTACAACAACATCATCGTAACAACTGAAAAGAGTTTGTTTCCCATACGAGACTTTTTATATGGGGCACCGAGTGAAATGTTCCAGTGCCCATGGATTAATAATCAATATCCCTCATTTTGTGTCAACTCGGGATTCAAATCCCTTTCCGATTGTGGTATGGGGAAAAGGAACCTATCTGGAAAAGCGGCTTGGTTTTCCGTAAAGTTTCCACTGCCATCGTAGATATCAAAGGTTAAGGGTATTTCCTTGCGCAGGACATCGTACCAACGCTTCAGTTCAAAGGCGAACTCCAAATATCGCTCCTCTATGACCGCCATGTCGAACTCGTCCTGGCCTAGGCCTGTAAGTTCTGAGCCTGGACCTATTCCACGCAATCGGACCTGGTTGATAGCATCAAATTCCTCAGGGCCCGCAGAACCGGTTGCCATGTTAGATGCCTCGGCAAAAATCAGCAGAACCTCTGCATAACGGAACAATATGATGTTTTGATCTGATTGGTTACCAGTTTGCCCTTGGCTCCCATAAGTGTACTTTTTGGTGTAGGAGAACTCCCGTGAATCTTTGACAAAGTATTTTAGTTCATCGGGTTGATCATAGTTGTTTGCGGCCCTCCAAGCAGGGTTCAAAAACTCCCCATTTCCATCGACCGATTCCAGGAAAGAGGTCACGGAAGTATCCTCTGCATTAAGATAGAACAGTGCCTCTTTTCTGGGTCCCTCAGGGTATTCATCAAGAAACCTACGAAATACACGGTTTCCGGGGTTTCCTATGCCCCTGAAAGAAGTGGTCTGAAAAATCTCATTGGCAAAATCACTACCGGCATCAGTTGAGTTTACAAATTCAAAGATTACTTCAGGGTTTCCTTCCATGTGTATCTCGGCAAATTCGGATGTCAAGGAAAAAGGTCCATTGTCCATTATCTCTTTGGCCTTGTCCGCAGCAAGCTGATAATTCGAAGCGATGTTCATCGGTGATGTGGCCATGGTTAGGTAAATTTTGGAGAGATATGCCTTGGCGGCCCAGCTGGTCGGAAGCCCTTCTGGATTCGAATCCGGGAGGAGCGATTCCGCCTTTTGCATATCGGCCACGATTTGCGAATAGACCTCACTGATAGGTGTCCTAGCCACGTCACTGAGTAGATTATTGGATTCTGTGACCCCGACGGTTATCAAGGGCACTTCCCCAAAAAGTCTGACAAGGTTAAAATAGGCAAATGCCCTCAAAAAATGGGCCTGTCCCAATGCATTGTTACGTTCCTGCTCTGTACCACTTTCAGCCTGATCGATATTGTCTATGACATTGTTGACATTGTTGATTGCCAAATAACTGCTGGTCCAGTAAGATGAGAAGACACTTTCCGAAGGAGCAAAACTGTAGGTATCGAACAGGGGACCTCCCTCAACCGCCTTACTTCCGGACAAAAGGCCGAACCAATTGATACTGCCAAGGGTTCGCAGTGCACCGACATTAAGGCTCTCAAAATTCTCCAGGCTCTGAAACGCGGTTTCCGCGGTCTCGAAGCCCAATGGGGTCTCATCCAGATCTTCACATGCGAAAAAGCCAGTGAGAACGATTAGTGTCAATATGTATGTTGAAATCTTTGCTTTCATTGTTATGGTTTAAAAGGTTAAATCGATTCCTAGTGTATAAGTTCTGGGTATGGGATATCCATTAAGTTCATAACCCGTTACGCCATTTGTACTCCCAGTACTGTCAAGGGCGTCATTGGGACTTGCCGACAACTCAGGATCATAGCCAGTGTAGTCGGTCCAAACTTTTAAGTTTTGACCACTTAGATATATCCTTGCGGCCGAGATTCCTAGGCTACGTCTTAACCAGTCTTGTGGAAAATTATAGGCTAGGGTTACGTTGCTCAGCCTTACAAAAGAACCATCCTCTATGAAAATATCCGATTCCCACGCATCCTTTCTTGTTAGAATATTAGTGGCATTTTGACGCGCTTCGCTGGTATTTATTGTACTTGTGAAATCATACCTTTGATAAAATCCGTCTGGATTTAACGTTGGGTGCCATCTATCCCTTCCCCTGTATCCGGTGGTCCCAGTATTTTCAAAATCAAATCTTTCCAATGCCCCGGCATTGAAAATCTCGTAATCTAGTGAACCGGTCAACAATGTCGAGAGTGTGAAATTCTTGTAACGAATGTTGGTGTTGAAACCGAAAGTCGTCTCCGGTATTGCAGAACCCAAGAAAACCTTGTCGTTTGCATCATACACCCCATCATTGTTCTGGTCTACAATCTTGGCAGTACCAGGAATCTGTCCGAAACGGGCCGCTTCGGCTTCCTCGCCCAGTTTCCAGACACCGAGGTATTGGTAACCGTAAAAAGATCCCAGGGGTCTACCTTTTTGAAGGAACATGACATTCCCAACAGGTACTTGTATCCGTTCCTCTTCCGGGTTCGACAGCTCCACTACCTCATTTTTATTGAAGGTAACGTTGATTCCGGCGTCTATCGAGAAGTCCTCCTTGTCGACCAATATGCCGTTGAGTGCGATTTCCACCCCCTTGTTTTCAACAGTTCCCACGTTGTCCAGTACCGAACTGAAACCAGTCTGTGTAGCAAGAGATCTTTCAAGCAAAAGGTCCTTCGTGGATTTAAAGTAATAGTCAGCCGTTAAATCCAATCTTCCATTCCATAGCTGAAGGTCAAAACCAATATCAAATTGTGATGTCCTTTCCCATTTCAAATCAGGATTGCCAAGACGATTGAAAGTACTACCGACAACCAAGCTGGAACCACCAACCGGATAATCCAAAGCGGTTCCTCCAGAGGTAAGTGTTGGAAGTGTCTGGTAGGGTTGTATCGCCTGGTTCCCAGATACCCCATAACTGGTCCTGAGTTTTAGGGAGGAGACGGTATTATTGTCCTCAAGAAATTTTTCATTGGAAACCCTCCATCCAAGACCTATGGATGGAAAATAGGCCCATTTGTTGCCCGAGCCAAAAACGGACGAACCATCAGCCCTGAAAGTTCCTGTCAACAAATATTTGTCCTTGTAGGAATAACTCGCCCTGCCCATATAGGATAGAAGATATCTTTCCGTGGCAAACGAACTTCTGGAGTTTACGATATCCGCGGATTGGATTGCGTCAAAGCCTGTATTGTTGTTCGGAAATCCTTCAACCGCGATTGAAAATCCAGTGTTCCTCTCAAATTGTTGTTCCAATACGCCGGTAAGCACAAGCCCATGGTCCCCAAACTGGTCAGTGTAGGTCAGAATGTTGGAGTTTTGGTAAAAATTGCGTTCGAGCCTTGTCAGATCGGCATTTCGTATTCCCTGCCTACTCCTGGATTGTATGAACTCGTTGAAATAGTTCTTGTTTTCTTGATTTTCAAAAATGGCACCGCCAAAGACGCGAAAACTTAATTTCGGGGTAAAGGCATACTCCAAATAAGCGTTGACGGAATTTCTATTGGTGTTAATCTCCCTTTCTGGCTCCAATGCAGCTGCGACGGGATTCCAAAGACGGCTTCCGCTGTTTGGGGAAGAGTCTCCAAAGTTGGCATAACTGTCCGCTTGATTGAAATAAGCCCCGGCGAGTGCAGGATTAAAAGGGAAATCTGGAAAGGCGTTAGGATCATCCGGGTAACGCACGCCAAGACCCACGGGAAGTGCAAAAAGCGCTGCGGACACAACTCCCCGAACATCTTTTGAACCTTCTCCAACAGGCCTATCTTCCTCTCTTGTGGTGAGGACATTGAGCCCAATCTTTAACTTGTCGGTAGCTTGAATGTCGAAATTTCCCCTTATGCCGAACCGTCTAAAATCCGAGTTTATCACAACTCCCTCTTGGTCTAGATAGTTGCCCGATATGTTATAGGTTATTTTTTCGCTTCCACCTGAAATGCTCAAGTCATAGTTTTGTGTTACGGCCGTCCTGAAGATTTCATCCTGCCAATCGATTTCAAGATCACCGTTTGCAGTGGCGGCAATGGCCTCGGGAAAATAGTAGTTCCATGTAAATATCCTATTTCCATTATCGTCCACGGTGTTCAATATCTGTTCCTGTGTGGGATAGTTAAAATCATTTAGGTCGCCGGTGAACCTGGAGTAATTACCTATGGTCCTTCTGGTGTTCGCTGCATCTATGTAGCCTAATCCATCCAGTACGGAAACGTTGTTGGGCACACTTTGGAATGAGGTGAATTGGTTCAACCTTATACTTGCCCTATCACCGGCTCTACCAGTTTTTGTGGTTATGATGATTACACCGTTGGCACCCCTGGAACCATATATTGCTGTAGATGAAGCATCTTTCAAGACCTCAATCGACTGTATGTTGTTTGGATTTAACGCGGTAATATCCGCACCAATAAGACCATCTATCACAACCAATGGTTCATTGCTCGCATTAATGGAGTTTGCCCCCCGTATCCTAATGACCCGGTTACTGCCCGGTCTTCCAGATGCTAGGTTGGAAGTCACACCTGGGAGCCTACCTTGAAGGATATCTGCCACTTTGGTCACCGGTTGCTCATCAATGGTGGCTGCACCCAAGGAACTTATTGCCCCGGTAAGGTCGCTTCTTTTTTGGGTTCCATATCCGATAACGACCACTTCGTCAAGTCTTGCAGAGTCCTCCTGTAGGATAATCGTATGGAACGTGGATGTCCCGACGTTATATTCTTGGGTAATGTACCCTAGATAGGAAACTATAAGTGTCGGTTGGGAAGTTGTCAGGGAAATGGTGAAATTCCCGTCAAAATCCGTTGTGACCCCGTTGGAGGTACCTTTTTCCAAAATAGTGGCACCGGGTAGGGGCACTCCTTCATCGTTCATTACCTTTCCCGATACCTCTTGAAATTTGGAACTGGAAATTGATCTCGGGTTCTCATCCAAAATATGGAATGGACCTGTTTCACTTTTTAAGGCCCTGTTGTTTGCAGCGGTTGTGCTACCAACAAGTAGCGCCAGAAATAACGGGACTTTGAAAATCGTTGGAATAAATTGTTTAAAATTGGGTGAATTCATAATTTCACATAATGTTTAATGGTTATTGACTTTGATCATTGAATTGAACAGCGGTTCATTTACGTTGACCTAAACTTCAATGGGCCGCTTCCTTTTTTTGCCATAGGTTTCATTTAAAAATATTTTGACCACACTTTGATTGGAGCACCTAGACTGTGATGGCCTGGTCTCAGTATTCGGATGCAATATATGGGGACAATGAAAGGGTAATACTATGGCTTGTTTAATTAAGTCTTAATAATATATTAAAGACAATAATTATTTTAATTATTCAACAAAATCGATTAAATAGTCAGGTAGCATCTTCTCAACAAGGATTCAAGTATTGTTATCTAAAAAAACGGCCATTTTATTAAACTTTCGGAATTGAGGATTAAGAAAATGAGGAAAGTTCAATTAATGGTTTGTCTTAGAAAACTCTAAAACAAAATTGCAAAAATGCTTAAATACTGTCCTTTAAAATGGCCATTTTAAGGGACAGTATGACAAAATCAATTTCTGGATAATTGATGTGTCCTTTTCTTGGTCTCTTTTAATAGTTTCGTTAATTCACCTTTTATGGGATAGTTCGATACCCGTATTCTGTTTCCTTATGTATTATGATTTCAATTAATGTTAAACGGGTTTGTACATTATTTCTAATGATCTAATTTTCTCTAAATATTATGTATCAATGAAATTTGAATTGTTTTGGTTTAATATGATTGATGTGAAAGGCATTTTGTGTTTACAGTTTTTGTCCTGCTTGCAGGACGAAGAATGTAAAGCAAGAGGGTAACACGCTA
>JBCBPD010000083.1:0-16202 GCA_039820925.1 Bacteroidota bacterium
AAAGTACTCTGGCAGAATAATAGGTCTATAGGTAACACTCGTATTTATGGGGTGGTCAAAATCTTGTTTCAACGCATATTCAAATTCAACTTTTTCTAGGTTTTTCGGGTATTGCAATACTACTTGACCAGCATCCTTATCCATGGAAACCTGTCCTTCTACTTCCAAAAGATTCGCATAGTGTACGGTGTTATGAAGATTTTCTTCTCCCCAAGTGCGGTCTTGATAGGTTAAAATGGTCTGACCACTGGAATCGGCAGGAAGGGTGACTTTGACCTTCAACAGCTCAAGTGAATCCTGTTTCACCCGACTTATTTCATATTGCACATCCCATGTCTTTTCAGGTTGACAACTTACCAGCAAACACAATACTCCAACAATCATGAAAATTCTTTGTCTCATTTTTTTGGTTTGGGTAAGAGACGAAACTAAAAGTGTTATGTCACAAATCACTCCAAAAAGGCTTGGCTTTCGCGGATAGTATTCCCTTCGTACACCAAAGTCCACCCCATGGTTTCCGTGAGCAAAAGTATTCGGGAAAGTTCGCTTAAAAAGCGGTTCTCTGAATTGGAAACCAAAGAAGAAGTTTCAATCTTCTTCAATAAGGACCGCTTCACATTGTCTTTTATGGTATTGTAATCTTTCGCCTCAAAGGGGTTTAGATAATCCGCAGAAACGTCATAATATTCAAAATCGGGATTGATGCTGATTTCCGGTTCTGGAAGATATTTTACGCGGACGGTTTTGGTTTCGGTATCCATTTCATAGGTCAATTGGCGCATATCGTAACTGATGCTCACTGCAGCATTGACCACCACCAAGGCCTTTTTGTCGGCAGTCAACATGGGGCCAAAGAGTTCTTTGGAATCTTTATAACTGTATACCTCAGAAAAATGTCCCTCCGAGACCATCAATTTGGAAACATTTTTCAGTTCCTCTTGAATCAGCATTGAGCTTTCTTCCAGAATTGCACTTTCTTGTTTGCGCTCGGTACAGGACTTATAAATGAGTACAGATGTCAAAGCCAGTAGCGCTCCAGCAAGCACTTTTTTCATGAATCGAATTTTATCCTTGGATATCTTTCTTGAAGATACTCAATTTTAGCAGCTAACTTTTTCTGAAGTTCGCGATTCGCTTCTGAATTTGGATTTATGGTTCTATGCGCTAATCCTTTTTGTATCCCTTCCACGGCCTTCATGGTAGTTTTTGCTTCTTCAGATATCCAGGCATCGGTAAACTTTTCCCAGAGATAATCAATAGCCAAAGCATTCGGATGAACAAGGTCTTTTTCATAAAAGCGATAATCACGGAGCTCATCCATCACAATTTCGTATGCTGGAAAATAGGCGATATCCTTGCCAGCGTGTTGGTCTAAAAGATGATGCAAAGCATGAATCAAATGCCCTTTGCTGCGTTGGTTTTCCACAAAGCCATCCTTTAGATGTCGTACCGGAGAAATGGTAAAAAGAAGTTGAACATTCTTATTCAACTCTTTCACCAGGAAAACGATTCGCTCCAAACTTTTGATGAGCACCTTGGGGGATAGCAGTTTCTTCTCAAATTCCTTTTGAGGGACTTTATGGCAATTGGCCACGGTTTGGTTGTTTGCACTGTGGTGGTATATCCAAGCGGTTCCTAAAGTGATGCACACATGCGAAGCTTCTTCTAAAAAAACCCTTGTCCTTTGTAAAGCTGAATTCAGCTTCTCCAGCAATTCATCCTTGGACGGACTGCTCAACCTTGAGTGCGCATGGAAGCAATGCCACAGTCCATGATGCTCAAAAACATCGGTTTCCGAATAATGTTCTTGAGTGATTACCCTTTCCAAAAAAGTTTCAATCGCAAGCGGATGAAAAAGAATACCGAAGGGATTTTGCTGTATTTCGAACTTAAAGTAGTTCAACTTTTCGCCCATGTTTTCGGCAAAACAAGAACCCAATAACAGCACCTTACTTTGATAATCGATAGGCCATTGCCCTTTTTCTAATGGAACTTGGGCATATAATTTCATTGCAGATAGGCTTCAACCGCTTTAAGGGCTTCTGGAATTCCATTTGGATTCTTTCCTCCTGCCGTGGCGAAGAAGGGTTGTCCACCACCACCACCTTGAATGTGTTTGCCCAATTCTCTCACAATAGTACCTGCATTCAGGTTCTTATCGGCAGCTAGGCTTTTTGAAATATAACACCCCAATAGGGCCTTTCCGTCTTTTTCTGCAGCAAGCAATAAAAACAAGTTGTCTACCTGTCCTCCGATTTCAAAAGCCAAATCTTTTATGCCACCTGCGTCCAAATCCACCTTTTTGGCTAAGAACTGGACGCCATTCAACAAATTAAGCTCTGATATCAAATCATTCTTAAGACCCTTGGCTTTGTCTTTTAACAAGAGTTCTACCTGTTTTTTCAACTGGGCGTTTTCGTCTTTCAAGCCTTCTACGGCTTTCACGGGGTCTTTGGTGTTGTTTAGCAAGTCCCGAATCTCGAAAAGGGTGCGGTTGTTTTCAAAATAAAAGGCTTTCACCGCGTCAGAAGTAATGGCTTCTATTCGACGGATACCTGCTGCTACAGCTCCTTCAGAAACAATCTTAAAGTGCCAAATATCCCCAGTATTGTTCACGTGGGTTCCACCACAAAGCTCGATGGATTGTCCAAAGCGAATGGTTCGTACCGTATCCCCGTACTTTTCCCCAAAAAGGGCCATCGCCCCTTGTTCCAAGGCTTCTTTTACGGGTACATTGCGATGTTCTTCCAAAGGAAGATGTCCTTCGATTCGAGCATTGACAAAGTTCTCGACATCCCGCAATTGCTCTACTTCCAATTTGGCGAAATGCGAAAAGTCAAATCTCAGATATTTGGAATGCACCGCAGAACCACGTTGTTCCACATGGCTTCCCAACACTTCGCGTAGGGCCTGATGCAACAAATGCGTTGCAGTGTGGTTGCTCGCCGTTCTGAAACGTTGCTTTTCATCTACGGAAGCCTTGAATTCCTGGTGTACATCTTTCGGGAGGTTTTCGGTAAAATGAACAATCTCGTTGTTTTCTTTTTTGGTATCCACCACGTATACCACATCCCCACCATGGGATTCCAAATACCCTTTATCTCCAACTTGACCGCCGCTTTCGGGATAAAAAGGTGTTAGATTGAATACCAATTGAAATCGCTCCCCTTCCTTTTTGGTCTTCACCTTGCGATACTTCACCAATTTCACCTGGGTTTGCAAGGTATCATAGCCCACAAATTCCTGCTCTTTGTCTTCTGAAAGAATCGTCCAATCTTCTTTGGACACTTCGGAAGCGGCTCTTGAACGTGTTTTTTGCGCCTCGAGGGATTTCTCGAAACCAGCCATGTCCAAAGCATAGCCCTGCTCTTCAAGAATCAACGCCGTCAAGTCAATCGGAAAGCCGAAAGTATCGTATAGTTCAAATGCTTTGTCTCCGGCAATGGTCTTATCCTTAGCGGATTTCATTACAGAATTCAAAAGGACCAAACCTTGTTCCAAAGTGCTCAAAAACGAATTCTCTTCCTCCTTGATGACATTTTCAATCAATTGGTATTGCTCCTTCAATTCTGGAAAAGCTTGCCCCATGGTCTCACCCAACACCTTAACTAACCGAAAAATGAAAGGTTGTTTCGTATCTAAAAACGTAAAGCCATAACGAATGGCTCGTCTTAAAATCCTTCGAATGACGTAACCTGCACCAGTATTGCTTGGCAATTGTCCATCTGCTATAGCAAAAGAAACTGCCCTGACATGGTCGGCCACCACCCGGATTGCGATATCGGTCTCCTCATTTTTACCGTACTCATGTCCCGTAATCGTTTCTATTTCGCGAATCAAAGGGGTGAAAACGTCGGTATTGTAGTTCGATTGAACTTTTTGCAGCACCATACACAGTCGCTCGAAGCCCATCCCGGTATCGACGTGTTTTTGTGGAAGGTTCTCTAAACTGCCATCTGCCTTTCGGTTGTACTGCATGAAAACCAAATTCCAGATTTCAACCACTTGCGGATGGTCTTGGTTGACCAAACTTGCTCCAGAAACTTTGGCTTTATCTTCTTTGGAACGAATGTCTACATGAATTTCGGAACAAGGTCCACATGGGCCTTGGTCACCCATTTCCCAAAAGTTGTCCTTTTTGTTCCCCATGATAATTCGGTCTTCCGGAACAATGGCCTTCCATAAATCAAAGGCTTCTTGGTCCATATTGAGGTTATCCGCATCATCACTTCCTTCAAACACCGAAACATACAAACTATCCTTATCAATTTTGAAGACCTCGGTCAATAACTCCCAAGCCCAAGCAATCGCCTCTGTTTTGAAATAATCTCCAAAACTCCAGTTGCCCAACATCTCGAACATGGTATGATGGTAGGTGTCTTTTCCAACCTCATCCAAGTCATTGTGCTTTCCACTTACCCGAAGACACTTCTGGGTATCGGCAATACGTTTGGCGTCCGAAGTGGAATTCCCAAGGAAAAATTCCTTGAATTGGTTCATCCCAGCATTGGTGAACATTAGGGTAGGATCGTCCTTCATGACCATCGGTGCAGACGGTACGATTTTGTGGGATTTTCCTTTGAAAAACTCCAAAAAAGCAGCTCTAATTTCCCGTGATGTCATTGTATTTGCTAGGGTTTTATTAAAATTAACACTTTGTACAAAACAATCTTTATATTTGTGTGTTTTGATAAAAAGAATGGGCAAAAATAGGATAAAATCCCATCATGCATAAAGTTAAGTACTATTACGATCCAGATACCCTTTCCTATCGAAAGATAGAACCCAAGAAGTCGAGAAAATACCGCAACTTGTTCTTTTTCGTGCTGGGTTCTTCATTGTTTGGATTCTTGGCTTTAATTATTCTTTTGAACACCAGCTGGATCAATACCCCAAAAGAACTCTCTTTGCAAAGGGAGGTTAATAACTATGAGCTTCAGTTTGCGATTTTGGACAAAAAGATGGACCAAATAGAACAAGTTCTGGCAAACATTGAAGAACGCGACAACAATATTTACCGTTTGTACTTTGAAGCCAATCCAATTCCAGAAGAACAACGACGTGCTGGTTTTGGTGGGGTAAACCGATACAAATCCCTTGATGGTTTCAACAATTCCGAAATCATTATTGACGCCACCAAAAGGCTTGACGTTATTCAAAAACAAATGGTCATCCAATCCAAATCTTTGGATGAAATTGCACAACTAGCCGCTGAAAAAGAGAAGCTTTTGGCGTCCATTCCGGCGATTCAACCGGTTCGAAACGAGGACTTGAGGCGCATGGCCTCAGGATATGGATGGCGCTCCGACCCTTTTACAAAAGCGAGAAAAATGCACTGGGGAATGGATTTTAGTGCCCCTAGGGGAACACCAATCTTTGCCACGGGAGACGCCGTGGTAACACGAGCCGATAACAAATCTTCAGGATATGGAAAGCATGTACGCCTGGACCATGGGTATGGGTATGTAACCCTGTATGCCCACTTGAGTAAATACAATGTGAGCGTAGGGCAAAAGGTAAAGCGTGGAGACCTGATTGCATTTGTAGGCAATACCGGAAGGTCTCAAGCTCCTCACCTGCACTATGAGGTTTTTAAAGACGGAGAGCGTATCAACCCTATTAACTTCTATTATGGAAGTTTGACGGCGAAAGAATTTGAAAATCTGGTCAAATTCGCCAACCAAGAAAACCAATCTCTGGATTAATGCATGTTGAACTGCCTGAGAAACGGTATTATGGCATTGGTGAAGTCGCCAAAGCCTTCGGCGTGAACACTTCACTCATCCGTTTTTGGGAAAAGGAATTCGACGTACTACAGCCCAAGAAAAATGCCAAGGGCAATCGAAAATTTACTCCACAGGATATTCAAAATCTCAAACTGATTTATCATTTGGTAAAGGAACGTGGTTTCACCCTGGAAGGTGCCAAAATCCATCTAAAGGAAGAGAAGCAGAAGACCCTTTCAAAGTTTGAGATTATTGACAAACTCCAATTCGTTAAGGCTGAACTTTTAAAGATAAAAGACCAGCTGTAACAAAACACTACGATACAACACTTATTCAATAACCATAATAAACAATACGATGAAAAAATGGCTTATTCCTTTAATCATATTAGCAGTACTTGCTTTTGGAATCTATCAATGGGCTGTAGGCTTTAACAATACGGCTGTAGAACTTGAAGCAAATGCTAAAACCGCTTGGTCGAATGTTGAAAGTGCTTACCAGCGCAGAAACGACCTAATCGGTAACTTGGTCAAAACGGTACAAGGAGCAGCAGACTTTGAACGAGGTACCTTAAAAGACGTTATCGAGGCGCGTTCCAAAGCGACCAATACCACCATTGATGCCAATGATATTACCCCAGAACAACTGGCGGCATTTCAAGAAGCGCAAACCGGTTTGTCTTCAGCGCTTTCTAGGCTTTTGGTTACAGTAGAACGGTATCCAGACCTTAAGGCCAACCGTAATTTTTTGGAATTGCAGTCTCAATTGGAGGGTACGGAAAATAGAATAAACGTAGCGCGTGACCGATTCAATGAAAAAGTCAACCTTTACGATATACACACTACAAAGTTTCCAGGAAAGATTCTAGCGGGCTGGTTCGGTTTTGAAGAAATGCCACGTTACAAATCTGACCCAGGTTCCGAAAATGCCCCAGATGTCAATTTTGAATTCGACTAAATATGTCCACAGTTGAAGCCTTTTTGACTTCTGAGGAAGAACAAGATATTGTACGGGCTATTTTAGAAGCCGAAAAGAACACTTCTGGAGAAATTCGCGTACACATCGAAGCCTCGGCAACCATTGACCACTTTAGCCGTGCACAACAGGTATTCCACTTTCTAAAAATGGACAATACCAAAGATGAAAATGGCGTGCTGATTTATGTGGCCGTAAACGACCGAAAATTTGTGATTTACGGAGATCGCGGGATTGACCGCGTGGTACCGAGGGGATTTTGGGATACCACTAAAGATGTTATCGCAAACCACTTTAAATCGGGAGATTTCAAAACAGGGATTGTTGAAGGCATCTTAAAAGCAGGAAAAGAGTTGGAACAACATTTTCCTTGGGAACACGGTGATACTAACGAATTGAGCGATGCAGTTTCCAAAGGCTAGTCTTTTTGTTTTTCTATTTCTTTTTGCCGCACAGGTATGGGGGCAATACCCTATTCCCAAAAAGCCCGAAAAGATAGAAGACCAAACCAGTCTTTACGATTTCATCAACCTATTACCAAAAAACCAAGCTAAACAGCTGGAACGCAAACTCATTCGGTATGCGGACAGTACTTCCACCCAAATTGTAGTGGCCATCATAGAATCTACGCAAGGAGAGGAAATAAAATTCCTTGCTGCCCAATGGGCACATTCTTGGGGTATTGGACAAGCGGATGAGGACAACGGTATTTTTATTCTCCTGGCCAAAGGAGATAGAAAGGTGACCATACAAACAGGCTACGGAGTCGAATCTTCTTTAACAGACATGATGAGTCGCCGTATTATTGAAAACGAAATGGTTCCCAATTTTAAGTCTGGGGATTATTATGGAGGACTGAACGCTGGCGCGGATGCCATTTTTGAAGTACTCACGGGACAATTCACTGAAGACCGTTCATTCAAAGATGGATTTTCCTTTGACACACTGGTTCCCATTATCATTTTCATCATCATTTTCGTCATTCTCTCGCGACGCAATCGAAACAATCGTGGGGGACGTGGCGGAAGACGAGGCTCGGGCATAGACCTTTGGGATATTATCATCCTTAGCAATATGGGACGTGGTGGCTACGGTGGCTCTTCGGGCGGTGGATTTGGAAGCGGAGGCGGATTTGGAGGCGGTGGATTTGGAGGCGGTTTCGGCGGTGGTGGCTTTGGAGGCGGCGGTGCTTCCGGAGGTTGGTAGCATGATACTCTTCTGAACGAAAGGCTTAGCTCAATTCACCTTGATTTTTATGGTTTCCGATAGCAAACTCCCATCTGAACTCATACCTTCCACATGAAGTAGCATTTCATTTTGATTGTTGATGGGCAGCATAATAGAGGTAGGAATATCCGTACCGACAGGGACATTGGCTTTCCAATCCAAGGCACCATAATTTTTGAAAATCGCATTGGAGTAGCTGGGGTAATTTGGAGTAAAATAGGCTTCGGGTTTAACATAACCCTCCTTGATTAAAAACTTTAAATATTTAATCCGGTCTTCGGGACGAACATAGGTTTCAGCCCTTTCCACAATATTTACCCAATTCCTTTTGTCAATGTCAAAGTAAATGGCACTTACACGCGACAAGGGGGCGTTCATATTGCCGGTTACCCGAACTGGCGTATTTGATTTTGGCGACAAGAGCGCATCAACGTAAAAACCATCCACATCCAATACCCTGGATTTGCTATAACCTAAAGTAGATAAGTAACTCAAAGCACTAGCATATTTCTTGATCTCCGCATCTCCTATAATGCGTCCTTCGGAAATTGTGCCTTTACTTCCGGTAGTTACAAAGGTTACTTTTTTGGCCCTTGCAGCTTGTGTCACGGTCACCCCTTCCAATACGATGGTACGTTCACCAAGATTCAGGTTTTGGTCCACAGCAACAGCTTCGCGCAGAATAGGCTCCCGTTTTTCAGTCTTTGTCTTGAGCCATTCAGGAATCTCTGTTACGGACTCTCGGTTTGACTTGAATTCCACTGTAGCATTGGGTTTTCGAAGTTTTCCTTTTTCACCAAGCAGACTGAGCATGAGGGAGTCATTTTCGAAAAGCACCATATTACCTTCAAACGATTTGCGGCTGTCCAGTTGGGAGAAATCTATCGCAGAAGATTCTTCGGCAACCAGTGAAATCTGATTTTCGGTTCTGATATCTGCATCCAACACCTTTCCACCAAATGAAATGCCATTTTCCAACGCGAATTCAATTTGAGCCGCTTTCAAATTTTTAGACTGCCAATCATAACGCCCCCAACCCTCGATAAGTAAGCGTTTATCCAATTCAAACCGCTTTCTTCTATCCTGGCCATCGAAAAAGTAATAATCTTCAAGTTTATTAATCACATAGGGTCGGAGCAAAAAAGAAGTGACAACAGAGTGATTGGGCGAATATGCTGTACTTTCTGTCGGAAGTGCTGATACACTTAAGTTGACTTCCTTTATTATGTTTTTGGGCAATATCAAATCAACCTGGATGGAATCTCCAAAAAAGGATGGGCAGTGTTCTACTTCCAAATCTTCAAGAATGGGGCCTTTCATTTTGTGATTGAAGAACATTCGTTGCGCAATTGGATTGAGGTCTTGGTCAAAAAGCACAGCGATCAAAACCCCGTGGGGCAGCTTCTCTCTGAGGATAGATACGACGGCTTTGTCTTTGTCTAGCGCAACGTCTTCAAAGTACGTATAGACATCTTGATAAATTGCCATTGTGCAGAAATGTTCCTCGGATGCCGAAAAAGTCTCCTCTGAAGCTAGCAATTTGACTAGAATTTTATCCTTGCCATTGTTATCAATACTGAACCCAAACCTATCTTTTACCGCTGCAGGCAGTTCCGAAACGATAGTTGGGAGACCAGATCTTTTTTGTTTCAACTGATAACTTCTACCCGATTCGACCATAAAACCGGTTTGTCCAATCCCAAAACTATTGGTCTTGATATTGCTTTGGACTACTTTTCCAGTATTGTCTACCAACTCAATATTTGAGGATGACACCCCCTGACCCAATTTGTATTGAAGGTGTATGCCGATGGTGTTGTATGCGCCTTCTATGAGATATCCTCCTTCAGGGTAGACCGAAATCGATACATCTTCGTCTACATCTTCCTCAACCTTATCAATATCTTTTACAATTGAGATTTCTTGACGATACGGTTCTAAATTCTTGAAATTCCGCATGTAATTGGTCCATGCCAATAGCGTATACTTTTCATTTACGAAAGTGGAATCAATGGAGATATAGCCTTCTCCCGTTCCATTTTGGATATAAACCAACTTTCGTTTGATTGGTTTCCCCTCCAAATCATAAAGGCCGACATGCAAATTGGAAGTGGATAATGAGGGAAGTTGGGATTTCTGTTCTCTAACATATGCCTTGAACCACAATCTTTCTCCCTCTAAAAAAGTGGTTTTGTTTACATGCAGATGAATATTCTCCCAAATTTCGGTGGAGGGAACCGCTTCGTCGGAAACCTGACCCAAACCAGGTAAAACGGTCACAATGAAAAGCAATTTCAGGAAAACTATTCGCATTTTTGATAGCAGATATTTCTCTATAAAAATTACGAAATAATCCGCGAAGTCTACTTTTTCCGCATGAAAATAGTGATGGGAACTCCCGAGAAATCAAACTGTTCCCGAAGCTTGTTCTCTAAAAAGCGTTTATAAGGATCGCGAACATACTGTGGCAGATTGCAGAAGAACGCAAACTGCGGATATGCGGTAGGCAATTGGGTAATAAATTTGATTTTGACGTATTTGCCTTTGTATGAGGGCGGCGGCGTTTTTTCAATTACCGGAAGCATCGCATCATTCAACGCCCGGGTTTGGATACGTTTGGAGCGGTTTTTATAGACTTCAACTGCCGTTTCAATCGCTTTGAAAATACGCTGTTTGTTCAGCACCGAAACAAAAACGATAGGCACATCGGTAAAAGGTTCTATTTGTTTTCTGATTTTCTGTTCGTAATCCCGCACCGAATTGGTCGCTTTTTCCACCAAATCCCATTTGTTGACCAAAATCACGATTCCTTTATTGTTCCGTTGCGCCAACCAGAAGATATTCTGTACCTGACCATCAAAACCACGGGTTGCATCCAAAAGCAAGAGACAAACATCACTGTGTTCAATCGCTCGAATCGAGCGCATCACAGAATAGAATTCCAAATCTTCCTTCACCTTGGCTTTCCGACGAATCCCTGCGGTATCTACCAAATTGAATTCAAACCCAAAACGGTTGTAGCGGGTGTCGATACTATCTCTCGTGGTTCCGGCTACGTCGGTCACAATGTAACGGTCTTCCCCAATCAATGCATTGATAAAGGAAGATTTCCCAGCATTAGGTCGTCCCACCACGGCAAAACGAGGTACGTCATCTTCTTCTTCAACGGTTTCGGGTAATACCTCCACCAAAGCATCGAGCAATTCGCCGGTACCACTACCGTTGATACTTGAAATAGGGAAAAAGTCTCCTAGTCCCAAAGCATAGAACTCGGCAGCGTCAGCCATGCGCTGGGCATTGTCTACTTTGTTTACGGCCAAAAACAGGGGTTTATCCACCCGACGTAAAAGCTTGGCTACTTCTTCGTCCATTCCGGTAACACCAGACTCTACGTCCACCACAAATATGACTGCATCCGCTTCGTCAATGGCCAATTCTACTTGCTTGTCGATTTCCTTCTCGAATACGTCTTCGCTACCGACCACGTAACCTCCAGTATCAATTACCGAAAACTCCTTTCCGTTCCAGTCGCTTTTTCCATAATGGCGGTCGCGCGTCACGCCACTAACCGCATCAACAATCGCTTCTCGACGCTGAATCAAACGGTTGAAAAAAGTGGACTTTCCTACATTGGGTCTTCCGACAATGGCGACAATTGCACCCATAGCATTTGCTTTTACGCGGCAAAGGTAAGCGAATCCCCGAAAGGTCTAAAAGAATAAAAAAGGGATACCGAAGTATGGTATCCCCTTTTCCTTAAAATTATGAAGCAAAACTATTATTAATCATTTTGATAGAAGCTCACCGTACCGCTTACTTCATTGCTGATAACCAACAATTCTTTTCCGGTTGGGCTATCCACTGCGTCGATGGCCAAAACTCCTTCGGGACCTACATCTCCTTCATTGGAAAGAAGTTGTAAGAATTCGGGGAAGCTAGGATTGGTGATATCGTATACCATGATTTGGTTGTTTCTTTCCAAACCGACGAACAAGATTTCACGTTCTCCAATGGTTTGGATGGTTACCGCTTCAGGTTCGGCGCCTTTATCATCGCTTCGGCTGTCATCACCGTTAAAAACGTTAGGTGTTAGTTCCAAAGTTTTGGTAGCGATATCATTGCCACTGTCATAAACGATTTGACCCATTCCAGACCAAATGGTAAAGGACCGTGCACCGTAATTGTACAATTCATCAAAATCGCCATCGCCATCAATGTCACCTAACGTGGTGGTAGACTGAAGTCTTCCTAAGTTTTCGTCCAGCTGTAATGTAGCCGCATCAGGGAAAGCGGTTTCGTCCAAAACCAAATCGGCCATACGCTCTTCTTCGGAAAAACCATCATAATCACGGGCATCACCTTCGTTAGCAGTCACGATATAATCCATGCCATTGACACTATAATAGGCAATCGCATCGGGTTGATAAATTCCGAAAACAGGAACGCTTCGCAACTCCTTTTTATCATCCCGGTTACTAGGGTCAATTTCATTGCCCGGTACCGCATAACTTTTGAAGCCCAAGGGCAGGATATCGGTTATCTGTTTGCTTTCCAAATCCACAACAGCGACTCCATTGTTTTCTTGAAGCGTGACCCAAGCTGTTTTGGAATCATCCGAAACGGCCACATATTCAGGTTCCACATCCATGGCTAAGGTGGCATTCGGGCCAAAAACTCGGAATCCAGCAGATTCCAACCCTTCTTCCATTGCGTTGAAGGCCTCAAAATCGAGGTCATATACCGTTCCCGCTTCTACGGAAATGATGCTAATGGTTCCCTTGGGGTCTATAAGGTAGTCATCATCAGGCTCTCCTTCATTGGCTACAACCAAATACTTTCCATCAGGGGTATAAGTGACCATATCGGGCAAAGCCCCTACTTGGTACGCTGCTTTCAATTGAAGGCTTTCCGCATCGTATACTTTTACGAAGCCTGGATTTTGTTTCACTTGGTCTTCAACCGCAACGGCCACCATACCATCGTAGACGCTTACACTATTGGGAACCCTACCATTCAAGTTCAAAGAACCTACATATTGCCCAGCCGAAACATTGGAAATATCAAAAACGGATACATCCTCACTTTCAACATTTACGACAAAAAGTCTTTTGGTTTTCGCATCGTAGGCGGCAATCTCAGCAGACTCTTCTCCCCCAACCTGTAGGGTGCTTACATATTTGAAGTTTACTGAAGTGGGCACTTCATCATCTGGATGGTCATCTTCGCCACCGCCGATAAAATCGTCGATAGCATCACAGGAATAAGTAAGCGATAACAAAAAAAGAGGCAACAGTATTCTCAAAGAAATCTTCATATTGTTTGGTTTTATTTGACCTTGAAGGTCCCAACCGAACATGAAGTAATCGTTATTCCTATACTAAGTTTTGCTTTAGTTATTGTAACCAAAACGTTTTAACTGTTGCGCATTGTTACGCCAGTTTTTATTAACCTTTACGTAAAGTTCCAAGTGCACCTGTTTTGTTAGGAAAGCTTCCAGTGTTTTTCGGGCTTCAACACCCACTTTCTTCAATGCACTTCCCTTATGCCCGATGAGAATTCCTTTTTGCGTATCCCGTTCGACCATGATAACGCATCGGATTCGAACTATTTTTTCCTCCTCTTTGAATTCCTCAGTTTCTACCTCAACGGCATACGGAATTTCCTTTTTGTATTGGAGTAGAATTTTTTCTCGAACGATTTCATTCACGAAAAAGCGTTCAGGTCTATCCGTCAATTGGTCTTTCGGATAAAAGGCGGGTGACTCGGGAAGCAATTCCAAGATTCGATTGAAAACGGTCTCCACGTTGAAGTTTTCCAAAGCGGATATGGGGTAAATCTCTACGTTGGGCAAGAGTTCTTGCCAGTACTGTACCTGATTTTCGAGTTCTTCTTGATGGGTTGTATCAATTTTATTCAACAACAACATCACAGGAACTTTACTTTGCTTTAGTTTTTCAAAGAAGGCTTCATCTTTCAGACCTTTCTCTCCTATTTCTACCATGTATAACAACACATCTGCATCTACAAAAGCAGATTTCACTGCATCCATCATAGAAGTTTGCAAATCGTACGCTGGTCGAATGATGCCTGGTGTGTCGGAAAAAACGACTTGAAAATCTTCCCCATTCACAATCCCTAAAATCCGATGCCGGGTGGTTTGTGCCTTGGCCGTAATTATGGATAGGCGTTCCCCCACCAATGCGTTCATTAGGGTCGATTTTCCAACATTCGGATTCCCGACGATATTTACGAAGCCTGCTTTATGCATGGGGTTGTTTCATTTTTTGAAGATATGCTTTGGTGGCTGCGTTGATTTTTGGCGCCAATAACAATACTGCAATCATGTTGGGAATCACCATCAAAGCGTAGGACAAATCAATAAGGTTTTTGACCACTTCCAAAGATGCAATTGCAGCAAAAACAATCATAATCACAAAATACACATTGTACAGCTTTCCAATCTTTGCATTGGTCAAAAAGGATAAACACTTCACTCCATAATATGAATAGGTAAACAAGGTGGACAAGGCAAAAGCGGAAACAATCACCATCAACAAGATGCCCCCCCAACTTCCCAAAGATGTATTAAAGGCATTTAGAGTCATTACAATACCGCTTCCTTCTTCAAGATACGCCCCACTCAAAATCAAGACTATCGCTGTGAAGGTACACACCAGAATGGTGTCAATAAATGGTCCTAGCATGGCAACCAAACCTTCTCGAATGGGTTCATCATTTTTGGATTGACCGTGATACATGGGTGCAGAACCCAATCCAGCTTCATTCGAAAACATGGCCCTACGCACCCCAATAATCACCAATCCCCAGAACCCCCCGGTGACGATGGTTTTGAAGTTCCATGCTTCTGTGATAATGAGTTTTAAAGAGGGACCCACTTTAGAGGCGTTGGCAATCATGACCAAAATTACCGTCACCAAATAAATCACAACCATAGTTGGCACCAGAGCAGTGGCCACCTTGGCGATATTTTTTAGTCCTCCGAAAATGACGAAAGATGAAATAATGGCAAGAACTATTCCTATTACCAATTTCCAATTGAATAGCGGGTCTGCTTCGCTCCCACCCAAAGCCACAAGACTTTCTTCTGGTTGAACAACATTCATAAAGGTTTCGGTGAACTGATTGGCGGTAAAAACGCCTAAAAAACCAAACAGTCCTGCAATGCTAAAAAAGATGGCCAATGGTTTTGCTTTTTTCCCCAACCCTAGTGTCATATAAAACATGGGGCCACCTTGCAATTTCCCGTCGGAATCTTGCCCACGGAACATAATGGACAATCCACAGGAATAGAATTTAATGCACATCCCTATTAAAGCAGTCATCCAAATCCAAAAAACAACCCCAGGACCTCCATCATGGATGGCAATGGCCACTCCGGAGATGTTGCCCAGACCCACTGTGGCGGCAACTGCAGCAGACAACGCCTGCAAAGAACTCACATCTCCTTTCGCTTTTTTATCGTCATACTTCCCCGCCGTAATGGCAATGGCATGACCAAAAAACCGATAGGGCATAAACTTGGAATACACCATCAAAAACAACCCACCGCCAATTAAAAGAATGAACATGGGCCATTCCGTTGCAGATATGGCATTGACCAAAAAATCGTTGAGCTGTTTCATGAGTCGAAGATATACAATTCAAAACAAGAGTCAGCACCCCCTCCTTGAGTATGAACGATACTTCGACTCCGCTCAGCATTAGTTCGACCTATTGATTTGAATTCGCTTCGCTTTTCAAATCAAGGTCATGTTCTGCTGGTTTCCTACGAAAGATGCTTCGACTTCGCTCAGCATTAGTTCGACCTTTTGATTTGAATTCGCTTCGCTTTTCAAATCAGGGTCTCACTAATTTGGAAATGTGTTTAAAAGAGTTGTATATTTGCCGTCCGATATCGCGGGGTAGAGCAGTAGGTAGCTCGTCGGGCTCATAACCCGAAGGTCGCTGGTTCGAGTCCAGTCCCCGCTACTAGCAAAGACAAGGGTTTCCAGAAATGGAGACCCTTTTTGTTTATTCTGGGTACAACATAGGTACAACAATGTGAAGTTCTTTGTGACCACATTTGAGATAATATTATTCAATATCATATTTAATCATTTTGTATAGTATCCTTTAATAAGCGTCCTTAAATACGTTCCATTAAAGGTACTTTTCAAAATGATTAAATATGATATTGAATAATATTATCTCAAATGTGGTCACAAAGAACTTCACATTGTTGTACCTATGTTGTACCCAGAATAAACAAAAAGG
>JBCBPD010000084.1:0-15997 GCA_039820925.1 Bacteroidota bacterium
AATGCGCTATTTCCAAATGGTTCTCTGCAAGAACGTCAAGTGAACTTTTCAGAGCTCTATCTTGAAATGGGAGATGCGCTGGTTCCAACACTGATGGAGCAGTTGAATCCTATTTCACCTAATTTTTTGGTGCTACGGTACTAGCCGAACCCCATTCCATTTTCCATCATCTTTTTGAAACCGTATGCGCATATGTTCCGGGCGTTGCAGTTGTACCAGTTCAATCTCATTTACTTCAATTCGAACCATTGCAAAATGGTTTTCGTTTTCCGAGAAATCTACAGCCTGTTCTTTCAATATTTGGGTTCCTGGCGCAAGATTAGTGGTGTAGTCTTTTCGTGCTTTGGTAGGGACACCATTCCAATAGGTTTTCAATGTGGCAGAATCCTGGATAGAATTTGCTTGACCAACAATTTTAAGTTGCAGTAGTTTTTTGGGGTGGTAAAACAATGCCGATACCTCGGGATGGATATTTATTTCTTCAATTTTGGCGGAACGCTTGTCTGTATAAAAAATCAAATCGAGGTTTTCTTCGACCTTGCGTAGCACAACAGTTCTCAATCCAATGCTGCTATTGGCCTGTAATGAGGCTAGTGTGAAGTATCGAAAAGGGTGTTTTTTTTGGGAAGTTCCCTTTTTTAATTCCAGAAGGGCCGCCTCGAAATATTCGTCTAAACTCATTTTTGAAAAAAAAAATCAAAAACAAGGTAGGGTTTTTTAGGGTGTAGTTGTTTTAGGTATGAATTATTATAAATAATGAGTTGGTTAACTCATATGTTTAGGTTGGTTTTGATTTTATAAAAAGCCCCGGAGTGGTTCCCGGGGCTTTTGCTTTTACTAACTCAAACTATAACCTTAATTGATTACCCATGGACCATTAAAACTGTCGGAATCAACTTTGTATTCCATCATCTCGTTGCCTTCGTCGTTAATGAATAGCCATCCTCCGCTGGCACCGCCAAAGGAAATAAAAGTACTTGCTCCAACTTTTTCAAACAGCGTTGCGCCATTTCCTCCGCCAAATAATGTGGTTTCTACCTCAGGTCCCCATGAACCATTGCCGGTACTATTATACAAGGCGTAAGTACTACCGTCATCACCAAAAAATATTTTTCTGCCACTAAGGTCGAATCGGGCACCAGCCGCAAATCCTTGGTTGGTGTAGGGGAATCCACCACTGTCCCCAAATATTTCATTCACAGAGAAAATAATATTCTCACCTCCTGAGCTAACATAAGAGCCTATCGGTCCACTGTTCGGTGCTGCATTGGGATTATAGTTGAAGATTTCCGCAGCCAAACCATTGTCATTGAAAATATAGATTTGCGTATCCGAAAAGCGAGTACAGGCCCCAATGGAACTAAAGGTTGTTCCGCCAATAGGGCTGTCTGTATCCGTGATATCCCATTGTCCTTTTATGCGGTTTTCAACAATGGGTTCGTTGCCATCATACCAGGCATAACGCGTACCTGCTTTGTTAAATACGATAATGTCGCCATCCCTAACTTGGAACATGGCACCAATACCACCGCCATTTCCATCATCATCAAACAAATCCAATAGTGGGAGAAAGCCAGTGGGCGGATATACCCCACGTAGCTCACAGGTTTCAATATCAAATTCGGTAGCTAGTTTCGCGCCTACGATTCGGGAAGGACGCTCTACGCTATTCAAAACATACGATAAGGGTTTCCCCGTTCTGATGTCGCTACTCTTTCCAATTTTGGCCAAGAAGTCCCCAATATCTTGATTATCGGTAAAGTTTCCCACGGCATCCAGCGTTTCTTCCGCATTACCACCATATGCAATGACTTGTAGGGTCAGGTCCTGTAAACTACTAAAGGATTCATATTCAACCTCACCTTCAGTACTCGTCCCTATAGTACGATATCCGGCCTCCAGCTTGGCTTTCATATCTGAGGTTGAAGCGGTGGATTCAAATAACATGTAGAAAATTCTGCCGTAGGTCACGGATTGGATGTAGGTCGCAGGGTTATCGGGTTGTACGTATTCAGACAACTGTTCAGCGGTGACACTTTCGTCAAAGAAAGCATCTGGACTTGTGGGGATGTCGACATCCATGGTGTAAAAACGCTGGGTTAGTTTGACTAGAATGCTATTCACGGTCGCGCTGGTACTTACTTGTAATTGACTTGAAACCTTTGCATTGAAGGTTCGGAATTTAACCCCCATTTTTAAGGCCAATTCTTCCTTGGATTGTACGGATTCAATGGAAAGACTAAAATCTGCGGGTACGCTGGGGTCTCCATCCAATATAGACCCTGCAATGATTTGGTTTTGCGCGTCGCGCACGGAGCTAATAGAGATTTGCTCTACTGGAACACTGGTGACTGGATTTCCATCCAACAGGTTATATGAAATGACACCACCACCTCGAGCCAAGGGTATGGATTCGGGGGTACCATTGTCTTTTGTTTTTCCTTGAATCAGATTTCCAGGATATACGAGGGACTCATTAGGACTGAACATAAAGAAATCTTCACTGCCATCTTCAATGCTCACCCTTCTTTTGGTACAAACGAATCGCTCAGTTAATGTATCGTCGTTTTCATCGATTGTATCAAAATTTCGTTCGGTTTCTCCGTCGTTACTTATGGTATCGACCATTTGTGTATCTGGAAAAGCCTCAAATTCATCTCCTGAGGCAATTACTTCTGCTATGGTGCTACCTGAGGGGTTGGTTGGGTCTGTTGGGTCTGTCGGATCTGTTGGGTTCATACCGGAATCATCTTTGCTACAGGCGAAAGCTACTAACAATCCCAGTGTTGTTAAACTGATTCGGAATAATCTAGTTCTTGTTTTCATCATGTCTTGTTTTGTGGTTGAACTTTTGGTGATGCTTTGTGTGACTCGCCCGGTAACGGTCTGCAGCCCTTAGCCGAGCAAGACCACAAAACGATTGTTATTGTCAAGATTGATTTTCAATAACACCACAAACCTAAATGACTGATATTGAGGTAAGAAAAAACAGGGGTGGACAACAGGTGGACACCTTTAAAATAGTTGGAGGACAATAGGTGGACGGCTATATGAGCCTTTGTTTTTAAAGGCTTAACACGAGGTCTTGCAAAGAGTCTTCTGTGGTAATATCCAATTTTTTACGAAGGCGATAGCGCGCTTTTTTGATGCCTTCCGGGGAAATGTTCAGGATATTGGCAATCTCTTTTGAGGACAGATTCATTTTTAAAAGCGCCAAAAGACGAAGCTCATTTGAGGTTACCTGGGGATATTTTGTTTTTACGTTGCGATTGAAATCTTTGTGTACTTCTTCAAAATAACGTGAAAAATTTTCCCAATTGTTATCGTCTTGCAAGTCAAAATTGATGGTACGGATGAGTTGTTGGTATCCAGTTTTCGACTGTTCATTTTCTTTTAATTCTTGAGCTTTTTGTTTCAACCCCTCAAGAACCTCGTTCTTTTTGGCCAAATGCAGGGCATGCGTGGTCAGTTCTTTCTTTTTAAAGGCCAGTTCGGCATCCACCTTTTCCTTTTCGAGCTTATTGCGTTTTAGCTTTTGTCGAATGCCATAGAATCCAATCAATGATAGAACCAGACCTCCACCCAAGAGTATTTTTTGAAGCGTACTGATTTCGGCCTTTTGCTCTAAAACCATGATTTCTTTTTCTTGGAGAACGATTTGTTGTTCCTTTTTTTCGGTATCGTACTGCGTTTTTAGTTCTTCTATTTGGGCTGACTTGGTAGTGTTAAAAACAGAGTCATTGATAATCTGGTAGCTTCTTTGGTCTGAAAGGGCTTTTTCTAAATCTCCTATATTTTCGAATGCTTTAGACCTTGCCGAGTATCCGTCACGCAGAAGGTCAAGTGCCTTAATAGAGTCCGCCAATTTTATAGCGATAGAATGATTTTCCAAAGCTTTGCGGTAGCGTCCAGTCTCAAAATATGCAATCCCGAGGTTATTGTAATCTATAATGAGATTATTTAGGGAAGCTGCTTTAGCTTTTTTCATTTTAATGGTTTCTTGAAGATATGTAATGGCCTCACCGTAACGTTCGGTGCTCATGGAGATAAGCCCCAAATTACCTAAGCTGAATGCTATCAAATCTTGGCGTTTCTGTTTTTTACCAATTTCAAGGCATATCTTATATTTTTCGATGGCACTATCATAGTCTTCCAAATACCAATGTACATTTCCAAGTTCCATTAACATGGTTGCCAACCAGATGTCATCGTCCAGCTTCTCCAAAATATTTAAAGCTTCTTTTATGGGTATTACCGCTTCTGAATAATTGCCCCTGAGCATTTCTATTCTTCCAATATCACCTAGGCATATTGCTTTTCTTTTAGGGTCGTGCGGGGACACAGTATCGGCAATTTTAGACGCTTTCAGTGTCGCTTCCATCGCTAACTCATAATCGCCTGAATCCATATAAATTGCTGATTTGCGCTGTAGATTATCAATGAGTTTAGTACCACTTTTTAGCTCAACAGCAATCACTTGTCCTTTATCTGCCAACGAAATTGCTTTGTCGAAGTCACCTTGTAAAGTCTCAAAAACGGCATATTCGTTTAGTGATTTCCATAGCTCATTTTTGGTAACATTACGTTTAAGTAATTCAACGGATTTCGAGAAATAAAACCTTGCAGAGTCAACATTTGGTAAGAAACGATAGTAATAAGCCTGATTTAAATAACCTATTCCTTCCCCTTCTAAATAGTTCAATTTTTTTGAAAGAAAAATTAACTCCTGATTGAATGCATTTGCCTTCTCCCAATCCTCGTGACGCAACTCAGAAAAGAGTTGATCAAGGGTTTTGACTTTTAGCGTATCCTGTTTTTGCGATTGGTAAACAACTAAAAGACTATCCAATCTTTTGCTTTCTTGTCCAGCAGCAAGAAGAATTGCACCTAAAAAAAAGATTAGAAATAACTTGGAAAGTTTCATGAGGTTGGATTATCTACTAAAAGTAGACAATTTAAATCAACCGTCTGAAAAAGAATTAATTACAAAAAAAGAGCCTCTAATTTAGAGGCTCTTTTCAATTAGTTTACCGTGTAGGTTTTGCCTTCGGGCCCGACCCCTTTTAGGGTGAGCGATTTCCATTCCTTGGGTAAAATCGGATTCTTTTGAACAATTCCCTGTTCCGTAATATCCAATCCGCCGAAACCAAAAAGCACTACTTGTAACATTCCGCCGGCTCCAGTAGCGAAATACGGATTGTCACTGGTGGCCGCTTCCGCCAACGCACCAAAAGGTGGTCGCTTGTTTGGCTCGTAACTTCTTCGGAACAAACGATAGGCTTCTTTGGCATCCCCTAAACGGGCATAAATCACCGCAAAGACAGATTGCCCCATAGCGGGTCCTTCTTCAGCGAGTTTTGGTTCGTAGTATTTCAAATCTTTTAAGACCGTGGCTTCATCATTGACCACATCCAAGGGATAGGTCAACAAGTTTACATCGGCTTGTTTGATGCGTTCTCCGTCATAGGTGGCATGTTCTTTCGTTGTGCCATCAGGGAATTTCAAAATCCGGATTTTAGCCGCTACTTCATCCCAGCTTGGGTCTGGGGCTTCCCCTACGGTTTTCGCTGCTTCGGTCGCGTATTGTAAGGCGGTTATGGCAGAACCATTGGTAAAAGCGTTATCATCTACATTGGGTGCGAATTCATTGGCGCCTACCACATTTTTGATGCTGTAACTGCCATCCTCATTTTTCGTAGAGCGACTCACCCAGTAATCCGCTACTTCTTTCATCATGGGATAGCCGCGTTCTTTTAGCCAGCTCATGTTCTGGGTTACGCGATAGTAATTCCAAAAGGCAATGGCCACATCGGCGGTAATGTGATGCTCAAAGGTCCCGGTCAGGGCCCATGCGGGGGTGGCTTCTTCTCCGGTGTCATCACTTTCCCAGGGGAACATGGCCCCTTTATACCCGAAATTGATGGCTTTTTCTTTGGCTTTCCCCAGACGGTCTGAACGATAATTGACTAGCGAACGGGCAATATCCTGATTCAGCATCAACAAAGGAGGGAACATCCAGAGTTCGGTGTCCCAAAAGATATGACCGTTGTAGTTTTGGGAAGACAATCCCATAGGTGCAATACTCAAATCAGAGTCGCCACGGGAGAAGGCGTATAGGTGATATAGCGCTAAACGTACGTCGAGTTGGTCTTGAAGATTCCCTTCAATAATGATATCTCCTTTCCAAAGGTCTTCCCAAAGGGATTTGTGTTGGTTCAACAGGTCTTCTCTCGGTGTCAGTAGATTGAAAATCACAAAGCGTTCAGACTCGGTTTGCGGGTCTTCAAAATCTTGGGTGCTGCATACGGCTCCAGTCCAAGCAAACTCAAAAGTTTCGCCTTTTTTCAGCTCTTGTTCAAACGACAATCGATTGTCATATGCTGACTCCAATTCATGGGTCAATTCGGGTCTTTGATGTTCACGAGTGGAATTAATGGCATGCCAGATAAAGGTTGCTGAGGTGCCAACCATGTGACGTCCCAATCGGCTCTCGGCCACAGTTTGCAAAATGGGCATAGTGGTTTCCAAGTCCTGCAGTACTCTAAAAGTACTATTGGGACTATGATACTCGTCTGGGGTTTCAATAATCCCGGTTGCTTTGAGTGAAATATTTTTCAGTGGCTCCACGCTAATATCAATGTACCCTGAATATTGAATGTTTCGTAACGCATAAATGGTATAAGAAACTTTGGCTTTGTCCTTAAAGGTGAAGCTGGTGGTAAAACCAGAAGTTTTCATGTTCAAGGTTTGCTTCCAATCAGATACATTGGTTTCGTCAATGAGTTCCCCGTCTATTTGGAGCGCTAATTTGGCGAAGTTCATTCCCAATAGAATCCTGCTTACGCCTAAAGGAGATTCCTTGTCATAAACGTTATTGAGAATGATGGATTTGGTCTGGAAGGGTTTGTCTTCAGGAAGAATACCAATCCTTCCGTTTGCGGCAACAATTCCAGTGTATTTGTCAACTTTTCCGGCGGATAGGGTCCAGCCGTCTTTTTGAGAGTGACCATTAAGCATGACTGCAAAGAGCAGAATGCTACAAAGTATTTTCTTCATTTGTAAAGACCTTTTAAAACAAGTCTTTAAAATAAGATTTTATTTCAAATAATGTGGCCTGCGACATTTCATCAAAACGTAAATCAGAATGGCCTACGCGGTCTTGTGGTCCAATGCCGACGCTATAAAATCCACCTGCTTTTGCGGCGTCAATTCCCTTTTCCGCATCTTCGAAAACGATACATTCTTCGGGTTGTAACCCTAGTTTTTCTGCCCCGTAAAGGAAGATAGCTGGGTCTGGCTTGCTTTTGGAAACGCTGTTGCCATCGCCAATGACGTCAAAATAGCGCACAGCATTCAGTTGTTCCAGTACTTTTTTGGCATTCTTGCTGGCACTTCCTAGCGCTACACTAAACCCTTCTTGGCGCAAATGGGTAAGCAATTCTTCGGCACCTGGCAGAAAATCGGAAGGTGTGATTTCGTCCAGGCTTTCCACATATTTATTGTTTTTCTCCGTGGCAAGGTGGTTCAATTCTTCTTCGGAGATTTCAATTTGGTTATGGTCGAGTATTACCTTGATGGAATCCAATCGGGAAATTCCGCGCAGTTGGTCATTCAGGTCACGGTCGAATTTCCAGCCCATCTGGTCCGATAACTTTTTCCAAGCTACATAATGTTGCTCCGCTGTATCAGTGATAACCCCATCCAAATCAAAAATGAAGCCTTTGATCATAATAGGTTGATTTTGGCTGACAAAGAAATGGCGAAAAATGTTAAGAAAAAAGCTACTTAACGTTATATTCGAGTCGCATGGTGATGGAAGCCGTCTTGTTTTTGGAAGCTGTGTTGTAAGCACCGCCCCAACTGTAATCCTCTCCAGAATTCTGGCCAGTAATTTGAAAGACACCCATGCGGGCTGTAATCAATTCGCCCAAAGTGCCTCCAGCGTTCTCAGCTATTTTTTCCGCACGAATACGCGCGTCTTCAGTTGCTTTTGAAATCATTTCGATTTTTAAATCCGCCAATTTGGTGTAATAATAACGGGGTGGAGACGAATTGAACTGTACGCCTTTGTTAAGGAGTTCGGTGATTTCTCGAGAAACTTCTTCCACTGAAGCAACATCTTCAGATTCGATTTGCACCGATTGACTCAGTTCGTATCCTCTGAAAATAGTCCCCACATAATTTCCATTTTCATATTGGTTGTCACGTTGCTCCAAGGTCTGCACCGAACTGAATATGAGATTGTCCTCCTGAATACCTTTGGAGACCAAATAGTTTTTAACAATGTCCTTTTGTTCGATGAGGCGTTCAAACGCATCTTTCAAATAGGGGCTATAGGCAGAGAAACGACCTTCCCAAACAATAAGGTCCGATGTAAAGTTCTCATTTCCAAGGCCTGTAACGGAAATCATTTGGGGTGGATGTGCTCGTTTAACATAAGCATTTCCTAAAAAAAAGGCCGCCAAAACAATGGCAATACCAAAAATTATAGCAGTGATATGTTTCATATCGGTAGGTTTATCATTGGTGATAAATATACCGAAAAAGATAGTTTTTCAAGTGGTGCAAATTGCTATTTTTGCCCATGCAGAACAATGTACTTATCCTTGATTTTGGTTCTCAGTACACCCAGCTCATTGCACGCCGCGTTCGAGAACTGAACATTTACTCTGAAATCAAACCTTTTAATAAAATTCCCGAAAATCTTGATGAATACGGGGCAGTAATCCTTTCTGGTTCACCTTCTTCCGTAAGAAGTGAAAGTGCACCGCATCCGGATTTGTCCGAAATCAAAGGGAAAAAACCCTTATTGGCTATCTGTTACGGGGCACAGTACTTGGCCCACTTTCATGGTGGGAACGTTGCACCTTCTGCGACAAGGGAGTACGGACGTGCGAATCTTTCTTTCGTAAATAGTTCAGATGCCTTTTTAGAAGGAATTGACACTGGTTCCCAGGTATGGATGAGTCATAGCGATACGATTAAAACCTTACCGGAGAATACACAACGCTTGGCCAGTACCGAAGATGTTGAAAACGCGGCTTTTAGGATGGAAGGCGAGACTACCTATGGGATACAATTCCATCCAGAAGTATACCACACCACCCAGGGGAAGGATATTTTAAAGAACTTTTTGGTAAACATTGCTGGCTTGGACACCCAATGGACGCCAGATGCTTTTGTAGAAACCACGGTGGCCTCTTTGAAGTCTGAAATTGGAGATGAAAATGTCATTCTTGGACTATCCGGAGGAGTAGATTCTAGCGTTGCGGCATTGTTATTGCACAAAGCGATTGGAAGTCAACTCCATTGCATTTTTGTAAACAATGGATTGTTGCGTAAAAATGAGTTCGATATGGTCTTGGAACAATATCAGGGTATGGGCTTGAACGTAAAGGGTGTAGATGCATCCCAACGTTTTTTGAATGCCCTTAAAGGGGAATCAGACCCTGAGAAAAAACGAAAAACCATAGGTCGTGTCTTTATTGAGGTTTTTGATGATGAGGCACATAAAGTAGAAAACGCTACCTGGTTGGCGCAGGGAACCATTTATCCTGATGTCATCGAATCGGTTTCGGCTACCGGAGGTCCATCAGCAACCATCAAAAGCCATCATAACGTAGGCGGATTGCCGGATTACATGAAACTGAAAGTCATCGAACCGTTGAAGCTGCTTTTCAAAGACGAAGTAAGACGTGTGGGAGCCAGCATGGGCATGCCGAAGGACATTTTAGGCAGGCATCCTTTCCCCGGTCCGGGACTTGCAATTCGTATTTTGGGTGACATTACCCCAGAAAAAGTGTCTATCTTACAGGAGGTAGACGCCATTTTTATTGAAGGATTGAAAAAATGGGACCTTTATGATTCCGTTTGGCAGGCGGGCGCCATGTTGTTGCCTGTAAACAGTGTGGGTGTTATGGGTGATGAACGCACTTATGAAAAATGCGTAGCGCTTCGTGCGGTAGAAAGCACGGATGGAATGACCGCAGATTGGGTCAATTTGCCTTATGAATTCCTTCAAAAGACCTCAAATGAAATAATAAATAGGGTAAAAGGCGTTAATAGAGTAGTCTACGACATTAGTTCGAAGCCTCCAGCAACTATTGAATGGGAATGAAAAAATCTATTGCACTTTTATGTTTGGCCCTATTTGCCTTTGTATTTCAAGGCTTTGGGCAAGAGTATACCACGCACACCGTGGCCGAAGGTGAAACGCTACAGTCTATCTCTCGGCAATACCGGGTCACCCCGTATCGTATTTTACAAGCCAATACCGAAATCAAAACTGCAGCCGATGTGAAAGCTGACATGATTTTGATTATTCCAACCCAAGGGCCTTTGGAAACCAAAACGGAACAAACCGAAGAGGAACTCCAAGAAGAAAAGCCCATTGGGTACACCCGACACCGCGTGCGTAAGCGCGAAACCTTGTTCGGTATCACAAAACAGTACGAGATTACCGAGGAGCAACTCAAACGCTACAATCGGCAATTGTATGCCGCACCGTTGAAAAAAGGCATGGTACTTCAAATTCCGAAGTATGCGAAGCCAGACCCCAATGAAGAGGGAGACCTGGATTTTGATTCCTATACGGTTGCCCCGAAGGAGACCCGTTGGAGTATCGCCCATAAATACAATATTTCTGTAGACAGTTTGGTAACGCTGAATCCGGAGTTAAGTTCAAGTGTGGATTACCTTGCTACTGGTCAAAGTTTGAAAGTGCCCAGACCGAAAGGAGATAGTCTGAAAGACCAAAAAGTTGACTTATTTGTTTCCTACACTGTTCCGCCAAAAAAGACCTTGTATAGTTTGGGAAAAGAATATGGTATTCCTTCAGATTCGATAGTCAAGCTAAACCCCGAAATCATGGAAGTGGGTGGTTTAAAAGAAGGCATGGTCATTCGACTTCCGAAAGAAAAACTGGATGCTGGTGCTGTAAACACGGACAACTTCATTTTTTATGAAGTGAAGCCCAAACAAAATATTTTTAGACTTACCCAGAATCTAAATATCACCCGAGAAGAGCTTTTTGCGCTTAATCCAGCTTTGGAAAACGGATTGAAAGCGGGCATGGTGCTCAAATTGCCCAAGAATAAATCCACGGGTTTACAAGTTAAAAATGCCTTGATTCTGGATAAAGTCAATTTGGTTGATAGCATTAATGTTGACAACACCTTGAAGGTGGTGTATATGCTTCCGTTTCGTTTGGACCGTATTAATTTGAATGATACCAAGAAGACCAACAATCAAATCGCAACCCGAAATGACATTGGCCTGAGTTTAGGCTTCTATTCAGGAGCGATGGTGGCCTTGGATTCTCTTAAGAGAATGGGAGTTTCCGTGAACGTAAAGGCGATTGACACTGAATTGAGCGAAGCCAAAGTTGCCCAGTTTGTAAATGGATATGATTTTGATGACGTAGGAGCCATTATAGGCCCTGTCGGTGCCAAAGCTTTGGATGTAGTGGCATTGAAAACATCCACTTTAGGCATACCCGTAATTTCACCCACGGCCTCGAACAGCGATTTGGGACATAGTAATGTGTTTTACTCCGTACCCAACGATGATGTTTTGCGAAAAAAGGTCTTGGAATACATGAAAGCAAAGTATCAAGACCAAAACGTAATCATTATAGCGGATGCTGCCCATCAAAAGGCATATGATTCAATAATTACTGCATTTCCTGCGGCGAGAATCGCAAAAATCATAAAGGACAAGTCATTGCACTTGGTTGAGTTCCAAAGACAACTTTCAAAAACAAAAGATAATTGGGTCTTTTTGGAGACTTCGCAATCTAGTTTGATTTCGAGTGTGAGTTCTATTTTGAATTCATCCAATACGGAAGACGTGAAAGTGAAAATGATTACGACGAGTTACAGTAATGCGTTTGAGAACGAATCTATTTCAAAAACACATTTATCGAATTTGCGGTTTACCTATCCCTCATTCTTGAAGCTTCCGGATGAAAGTGCGTTCACAAAACAGTACGAATCCCGATATGGATTTGCGCCCAATCGCTACGCTGCTCGTGGTTTTGATATGACCATGGATGTCTTATTGAAGCTCGCGCACAAAAACAATCTTTTCGAAACCTCCAAAATCATTGGGGAAACTGAATACAGTGGTAGTTGCTTTGATTATCACAAAGATTGGTCTTCAGGATATCACAACCGCGCGGTATACCTGATGGAGTACGATAGTTTACAAATCAAACAAATCAAATCAGATGACGTCGCGAGTAACCTATAATGGTGCGTTACGAACCACTAGCGAACATTTGCGTTCCGGAAATTCGTTTATAACAGATGCTCCAGTTGATAACAATGGCAAAGGGGAGGCTTTTTCGCCAACGGATACGGTTGCCACGGGGTTGGCAAGTTGTATGTTAACTGTAATGGGCATCAAAGCACGTGATATGGACGTCAATTTAGAAGGTTCCGTGGCTGAAGTGACCAAACATATGGCCTCCAATCCCAGAAGAATCTCTAAAATCGAAGTGCGTTTGGAATTGCCTTCCAATGTTTCTGAAAAGGACAAAAAAATATTGGAACGTACTGGAAATACCTGTCCTGTTCATCAAAGTTTACACCCTGATATCGAGAAAGTAATTGAGTTCCATTGGGTAAAGTAGGCTTGCTTTTCGGTTTTCTGTGTATCTGTACCCTGGGTTTCGGACAAGAAATTCAGGAAACCATTGAATGGAAACCTAATAAAAAACTCAAGTGGTCTGATTTCAAAGGAAAAGTGCCTCCTGCGGCAGTTCCAGCGGCTACGACCGCCAGCGGAATCAGCTATAAGTATTCCGCCAACCTTATCCATCATGAAGTAAAACTTGATTTTACAGTCAGTACGTTTTTCTACCCCAATGAGTCTTGGTACAAACCTGATATCTGCGATGACTTTATTTTGGGACATGAACAACTGCATTTCGATATCGCCGAATTGTTCGCGCGAAAGATGCGGGATAAACTAAAACGGACCTCTTTTTCGGATAATGTAAAGGCGGAAATTCGAAAGATTTATAAAGACATCCTTAAGGAACTTCGAGACTATCAAGAACTCTATGATTGGGAGACCAATTTTTCGAGAAACCGTGAGAAGCAACTCGAATGGAACGAAAAAGTATCTCTTTTGCTGAAAGAGGGTGGGTTGCCTTAAGATTTTTTACTTTTTCAAAATCCCTAAATAGGCCTTCCAAGGTCCAACTTCTTCTTGATATTGTTTCGCCATAACTCGGGTTATTTGAGCGATATGACCTAAATCATGTACCGTCCAGGTGGATAATAACTCCTTCAAGCTAACGACCCCTAAAGCAGGATGTTTTCCAGTTTTACCCAAACTGCTCTCATCAATTTTCAGGTTTTTGAGCTCAGAGAGATTTGCCTTTCGGAAGTTTTCAAACGTGTCCAATAAGTAATCGAGAGTAGGTTTGGAATTGTCTTTGTCTTGCGCAAAACGGTCAAAAGGTTCGAAGGTTTTATCTGGCAGGTCTGATAAAATGATTTTAGCGCGTACGACCCAATCGGTTTTTTCACCATGAATCAAATGCCCCAAGACCTGATACGGACTCCATGTATCTTTTCCTTCGTTACCATGAAGCCATTCCGGTTGCAAGCCCGTCAATAGTTCGCGAAGTACTGCCGGGGTTCTCTCCAGAATGCTTATGGATTTGTTCAGATTGAATTCCATGCTTTTGGTTAGAATTAGAAGAATTTATTGTGCTAAAAACCATAGGTCTTTTTGGCACTCTCAATTTGCTGACTTTCTGTAGTGTCCGGGTAAAGGTGGTATTTGGGGGCAATGATAGGTCGTACCTCTTCCACTTGTATTTTAGTGATAGTGGAGAAGGGGTAGTTCCCTTGGGTTATTTTCAATAATTTTGCCTCCATTTCAGAATAATCAGCATCTCTTTTGGAAGCGATGGTGGCTTTTCCTTTGAGTTGAAAACCTTTTTGGACCAAAATATCAATAAAGCTCACGCAAACTTTTGGGTTAGTTTGAATGTTCTTCACGCTTTTAGGAGAGGCAATGTTAGCAATTATAAGATGTTGGTCGTCAAAAAAGGTGAAAACCTCTTTAGGTGACACGTTGGGCATATGGTCCATGGCTGCGGTTGCCAACCAACACAAAACACTTTGGTCGATATACTGTTTTACTTCTGAGGTGAGCATCATAACGGATAGGTTTGTCTTAAAAATACGATTTGAATTCCAACCTTGATACTCCAAAATGGTCTTACTTCCCTGCCAAATGGAAATCGCGTTTCATGGCGTCTTCCGAGGGTCTTAAAAAGGCCATGTATACAATCAAGAACAGACCGATTAGCAAGAGTTCTTTCTTTAGGAAAAGAATGGCGAAGGCCGCTCCTTCCAAAATAGCCAAGCGGACAATTACTGCGGTTTGGTACGTTCCAATTCGAAATTCCATAGGCATTTTGGGGTCCACCTTTTTTAAAATGTTCTTGTAAATGAAGTTTCCAGCAAGAAAAGCTGAAAATGGAATGGTAAGATAAATCAGGGCAGTGGTATCGATTTCGGGGAGATTCAGAAAATCCATTTTGTATACTTCCCCCAACAAAACGTAAACGAGCGCTGCTCCCGTGCATAACGCGAAGTGAATGGTTTTAAGCGGTGTAAATTTGTCTTTCATGTTCGGTTTAGGTTAGTGCTATTTTAAGATTAGTCAATACTGTTCAGAAACTCCCATATTTTATTGAAAACCATGACCAATTCTTCAGCGGAAAAGTTGCCGTGCTTTTTATCAGGGATTCGGATTAACTCGTTTTTTACCTTTTTCGCTTCCAATGCTTTATGCAAGGAACTGGCTTGCTCGAAGTCGACGTTTATATCCGCATCCCCGTGTATGGTCAAAATAGGTGGCGTGGTGCTTTTTACGTGATTTACGGGTGAGGTGAGGTCCAAATAGACTTGGTCATCGCCCTTCCAAGGGTCCAAAATCATTTTGGTATAATCGTCGTCATTCCAGAATTCGATGGCACTTTGCATATGGGTAATGCCATACCAATTGATGATTCCAGCTATGGTAATTTCCTTCGAGTGCACAAACTCATCCGCATCCATGAAGCTATCCCGCATTCCAGCCAAAAGCGCTAAATGTCCGCCAGCGGATTCACCAGAGAGGTATACCTTATCGAGATTGAACTTATATTTTTCAGCATTGTTTTTAACCCAATTGATGGCATCGATACAATCGTTTAAACAGCCCAAAACATGGGTTTGGTCCAAGAGACGGTAATCGACATTTACCACGCACCAGTCTTTTTCCAGATAGGGAAGTAGGTTCAGAAAACGCGAGGTGCGGTCGCCTTCAATCCATCCACCTCCATGAAAATAGATTAAAGTGGGTTTTTTGGTATCTGATATGCGGTCCCATGGCTCTTCGCCCAACTTTTCTGCTGGATAATACACATCCAGTTCCAAGGTGGTTCCCTCAACTGTTTTAAACGGGATGTTGGCCTCTACCGAGATGTTCTCGAGAATATGATACATGTTTTTCATTGGTTTTTGGGCGTTGCAGGCGATTATTCTGGAAAATATCAGAAGAAATATGGGAAAACTTAACTTGATGTTCATGAAAAAGAAATCTGGCTTACTGTTCAAAGGTTCTAGCGTTTAAAATATCCTTTAGCAATTGAACGGCTTTGTTTTTTTCGTAACCGAAACCTAGGAAAGGCATTGCCAATCCAGCGAAAAACATTCCCGTTGGAATGAGAATCATCTCATATTCGGGATTATCCCAATCCATCATATTCAAGGCGAGAATCATAAAAGCACCAACCATTGTCAACCAAAATAGAATGAATATTAATACGAAGGGGTGTAGCGAGAACAGGAGTATAATTTTGGTCTTCGTTTGGTACGTTTCAAGACTTCCCTTGATTTTAGGTAAAAACGAATTTCGGTATTGTATGCATCTTTTAATGGTAAAAACATCCCAACCCAATTCATCTTCAAACGGGAGGCTTTTTTGATGGTTG
>JBCBPD010000085.1:0-15634 GCA_039820925.1 Bacteroidota bacterium
AAAATCTAGGTGGCCATGGCGACGGGGTTCACCCCTTCCCATCCCGAACAGGGAAGTTAAGCCCGTTTGCGCCGATGGTACTGCCACACCAGGTGGGAGAGTAGGTAGCCGCCTCCTTTTGAACCCTCCTTAGTCATAACGGCTTCGGAGGGTTTTTTTATACTGATACACAAAATTGAGCCCCAAAGAAGTACTACATGAAAAACTAAACACCTATTCCCATGCCTTTGGGTTTGTGTTGAGCATAGTTGGGCTTTTTTACTTCATTCTATTTTACCGACAAAGTGAAATCTTTCTCTCGTTACTGATTTATAGCGGCAGTTTGATACTTCTTTTCTTAGCTTCTACCCTTTATCACGCCATCAAACGGCCACTTGCCAAAAAGCGATTACGCATACTAGACCATATTAGCATTTATGTATTGATTGCGGGGAGTTATACCCCGGTCTGTGTAGGCTTACTTTTAGGTTCAAAAGGAACGTTGCTATTATATCTGGTATGGGGAATCACTTTTTTTGGAATTATACTAAAGCTGTTTTTTACAGGGAAATTCGAAACCCTTTCTCTTTTGCTCTATGGTGTCATGGGATGGTTAATCGTGCTGGACTTCACTTATCTTCAGCAACAAGTTCAGGAAGGAGGGCTGTTGCTGCTTGGAATTGGTGGGGCTTTTTATACTTTGGGCATCTTTTTCTACGCCATGCGTCGCATTCCATTCAATCATTTTATTTGGCACCTTTTCGTATTGGGCGGAGCGTTATGTCACTGGATTTTTATGCTTCATCAAGTTGCGAACCGATTTTCCTAATCCTAACGTAGCCTTAAAGTTGCGTTTACACCTTTTCAATAATTGCTTAATGGACTCATAATTGGTCGATAACATTACGGGTTGCTTCAAAAGATAATTTTGTGTAAAACCTCGGTGTCATGAAAATTATTCTTTCCCGATTATCCCCTTTCTTTCTCGTTTTACTTTTACTATTACCCTTCCTTTTTTTGGAAAAGGGAACCTTAGTGCTTTACTTTAACCAGTTTAGAATGTCTTTTTTAGACCATTTTTTTATTAATGCTAGTGTACTGGGCAATGCGATATGTGTTCCTTTCGCTATGTTATTGGTTCTACGATTTCGAATGAAATGGCTTGCCATTTTCTTACTTTCTTTTTTGATACAGGTGATTTTGATACTTCTTTTCAAGAAGGGTTTTTATGCCGGAGCGTTGCGTCCTTATCTGTACTTTGATCGTTCCGGGATGGGTGATATGCTCAACTTGATTAACGGTGTGAAAATACGTTATGTGAATACTTTTCCTTCGGGTCATACCGCCACTATCTTCTTTTTGACTTCTTTTTTTGCATTGCTTTCGCGAAACAAAACTGCCAGTTGGGTACTGTTGACACTTGGGTTGCTTGTTGGCCTATCCCGTATTTATCTTATTCAACATTTCTTTGTTGATGTATATTTTGGAATTTTCTTCGGCACGTTTTCTTCAGTTATTGGATATTACATTGTTAAGTCAAATCCCAAAAAGTGGCATGCTGTTCGTGTTCGTATGGCCTTCAAAGATGTTCAGAAAAGTACCGGTGAAATGATTCGTCAAATTTTTAATAATTAATTGCGGGAGTGTTTACTTTCCTTAACAAGGAGTCCCTTTGGGTTTTTGTATCTGCATTCGTGCTTTGTGTTGCTTTCTCTGGGTCATATCCGATATATATTCTAGACGAGGCGCGAAACACCGCTGCGGCGTTCGAAATGTTGTCTAGAAACGATTGGATTGTCCCCACATTCAACAACCAACTTCGTACGGATAAGCCACCACTGCATTATTTCTTTATGATGTTAGGGTATAAAGTTTTTGGGGTGAATCCTTTAGGGGCTCGTTTTTTTTCAGGTTTGTTTGGGGCTTTCCTTTTTTTGGTGACCTTTCAAAATGTAAAAAGATATTTGGATTTAACCACTGCATGGATAACGGTTTTTGTGCTTGGGGCGGCGGTTTTCTTTGTGCAGGAATTTCATCTTGCCGTACCAGACCCCTACCTTATTTTTTTTATGGTTTTCGGGTTATTTTGCTTGTTCAATCAATATAAGTCCCCCACTCTCAGATGGTTTTTAGGTGCTTATCTATCCTTGGCATTCGGTACATTAGCAAAAGGCCCTATCGCCATTCTGCTACCAGGATTGATAGTTCTTGTTTTTCTTTTGCTCCGCCGGTCTTTCAATTTAAAAATGATAAAAAGGCTAAATCCTTTTTTGGGACTACTACTTGTTTTGCTCATATCCGGTCCTTGGTATGTTTTGGTGCATAATGCTACGGATGGTGCTTGGACCCAAGGTTTCTTTTTTGACCACAACATATCTCGATTTTCAACTGAAAAAGAAGGGCATGGAGGCCTATTCTTGCTAACATTTGCCTACGTACTTCTGGGATTGTTGCCTTTTTCCGTTTTTTTTATTCAAGGGATTGTTCATGGATGGAGGTCAAGAAAAACAAATGATTTTATTCTTTTTTCATTTGTTGTGGTCGCGATAACGCTGGTTTTTTTTAGTGTTTCTTCTACGAAGCTTCCGAATTATCCCATGCCGTGCTACCCTTTTTTGGCGATTTTGATTGCCTTTTATTTGAACCGCATCCGCCAAGGTTACCCAGTAAAAGCAACCTATTGGAGTATTGGGTTTCTGTTACTTATTTCATTGGCTTTGCCCATAGGCGGATATTTCGCCTTAGCCAATGAAGCTTCCTTATATGAGCACCGTTATCTTGCTCTCTGGTTACTTGTTGCCGCTATTACTGGTATTTGCACATTGGTTCTTTATCATGGGAAAAAACATAAAATTGCTTTTGTCACCTTAAGCGTAGGATGGATGGTTTTGGGTCTTGGACTTTTCGGATTTGTTTACCCAAAACTAACGGCAAGTAGCCCAGTATCAGTGGCCCAGAATTTCATTCAGGATGATATTGAGGTAGTAGTATTTAAAAGATTCGACAGTGCTTTTGTCATCAACTTTCAAAGAACTTATCAGGTTTTTACGACCTATGAAGCATTAGAGCAATTCTTAAAACAGCATCCTAATGTTATGGTCTTGACCAATACAAGACATCCTGAGGATATAAAGGCGCTAGAAAATTTGACTTTGGTACTAGAACAAAAGGCCTTGTTCGAGAATCACGTTACGCGTATTTATAAAAAATAGGCCATCACAATTCCTAAGATAATAACCAATAGTTTTTGAAGGTTAAATGTGTGTTTTTGAGCGCTTTCGAACAAAATTATGGTAGAAATATGCAGGAAAACACCAATAGAAATGGCCAATAAGGGTTGCCCATAATTGGCAATTAATTCGGTATTTGTGGCCAGAAATGTTCCGAACGGCGTCATAATGGAGAAAACCGCGATAAAGACTAGTCGCGATACGATTCCCAAGGAGGAATTCAACAAAAACATGCCCAATATGATGGCAACAGGAAGCTTGTGTACAATAATGCCATAGATAATTGAATTGTCCTCATGAATCGGAATACCTTCTACTAGGGCGTGTAAACTCAGACTAACTAAAAGCATGAGGGGAAAAGCGCTTCTTCCGGAAGGGCTATGCACATGACCATGTTCCGCACCTTTCGAAAAGAATTCAAGAAAAATCTGTAGTAAGATTCCAATGAGAATAAAAAGACTCATCTCTTTATGTTCCTCAACTTGATAGACTTCAGGGAGCAACTCGAAAAAAGTCAACGCCAGTAAAAAAGCACCGCTGAAGGCAAGAAGCAATTTGGTGTGTTCTACTTTTTTAGGTCGAAGGATGACCGCAATGGCAAAACCTATCCAAACGCTTAGAATAGGGAATATTAAAAGGTATGTCGTGGTTAGGGCCATGTTAAAAACAAGGGAGCAAAAATAATTTATTTTTGCGGAAAGTAACAGGTAGATATCATGGCAGGAAACTTTCGTATGTTGGCGAAAACGCAATTCGGGATGGAGCAAATTTTGGCCAACGAACTGCGAAATCTGGGAGCAGGGGACATTAAGACAGGTGTGCGGAATGTTTCCTTTGACGGAGATTTGGGTTTCATGTACAAGGCCAACCTTTGTTTACGGACGGCTTTGAAGATTCTGAGACCTTTAAGTCGTTTCAAGGTATTTCATGAAAAAGACCTTTATCACAAAGTTTTCCGAATGGATTGGGCGAAATACTTTGATGCGGATTGTTCGATTGCAGTGGATACTACCATGCATTCCAAGGTGTTCAACAACTCCATGTTCGTTTCCCAAAAGGTGAAGGATGGTATTGTAGACAAGTTTCGCCGAACTGCCGGAAGTCGTCCTTCAGTAAATTCCCAGGACCCTGATATACGCATAAATGTTCATTTGTATGAAGAAAGCTGTACCATTTCGTTGGATAGCTCTGGCAACTCCTTGCATCAAAGAGGATATCGCATTGAAACGAATTTGGCACCCATCAATGAGGTGCTAGCGGCGGGCATGCTGTTGTTAAGTGGATGGGATGGCCGTTCAGACTTTTATGACCCCATGTGCGGAAGTGGGACCCTGTTGATTGAAGCCGCAATGATTGCCTGTAATATTCCGGCAAATATCAACCGGGAGTTCTACTGTTTTCAAAACTGGGCCGATTTTGATGAAGCACTTTTCGATAAAATCAAAACTGCCAGTTTGAATAAGATTCGTCCGTTTACACATAAAATTATTGGCACTGACAAAGCCCCTTCCGCGGTGCGAAAGGCTACTGAAAATGTGGCGCATGCTAATCTATCGGAGTTTATTTCTATCGAGCGAAAGGATTTTTTTAGAAGTAAACCACCCATCTCAGGTTCGAAAATGGTGTTCAATCCGCCGTATGGTGAACGTTTGACCATTGATGCCCCAGAGTTTTATAAAAAAATAGGAGACACTTTGAAAGCAAGCTACGCAGGAAGTGACGTTTGGTTTTTATCTTCGAATTTGGAGGCGTTAAAGTTTGTGGGACTTCGCCCTTCCAAAAAGGTGAAACTTTTTAATGGTAAATTGGAATCCCGGTTACTCCAATACGAAATATTCAGTGGGGACATGAGCTCCCATAAACGCAAAAAGTATGAAACCAAAGCATAAAGCCCTTCTATTCAATTTCTTGGGGTTTCTCTTTCTATTTGTTCCGGTCAGACTCCTGTTAGGCTATTTTTTACCGATCAACCGGATTTTTTTAGCGGTAACTTCGGCTATCATCGCCAATATTCTCGCTCCAAAATTCGGGGCTATCCAAACGGACGAAGGTGAAAAAGTAATGATGAAATGGATTTTCATCAAAGGGATAAGGGAAATCTGAACACTATTCTTGAAGTTCAGAACCTTCAGGTTCTTCCTTTTTCTTCTTTTTGGTTTTTTTATAGAGTGGGATAAAGTAAGAGATGGAATAATTATAGCCCACTCCAAAGTTGCTCCCATCCGTCACCCGATTAAAACCAGGAATCCATAAGTTAGGAAAACGGTCTGCTTCTTTGTTCGTAATGAGGAATCCCAAACGCGCACTAATTCCCAAATAGATATTAGCGAACAATTCGGCTTTTATCCCTAAAACAAACTCCAGCCAAGAGGCATTCAATCCTGAAAACTCTTCATTGGGTGCAGCCCCTGGTAAAAAACCATCTTCGTTAAAAAAGCGGTCTGAATTATAAATCACGTAATCATTCAGGGTTTGACTAAAACTGGAGAAAGCATAACGCCCCCCTATAGTGATTAGGTTGTTCATGCCGTACCAGTTTTCGTAGGTATTCCAGTCAATACCTGCTTTAATATAGCTTCCCGATGATGTGTAATTGTACAAGGCGATATTGTCCAATTCCTCGGTTTGGGTCTTTTCTTCATTCCCTATTTCGGCGGCTATATAAAGCTTTTGAGTCAACCGATAATCCCCAACCAGCTCCAAGCCTTGGTAATTTTCATCGGTAAAAGAAAGCACCATACGGCTAAGGTCGGCGCCCACCCGAAGCCCGTAAGCTTGTTTGTATTCAATACTGTCTTTGGCATTGTCTTCCGGGGGACTTTCCGGTCTATCTTGGGCAAACCCTAAGGTCAAGGCGCCCACAAGCATGAAAATACTAATGGAAAATCTTGACATGGATGTTGTTCGAGTTTTCAATATTGGTTTGTAGTACATTGATATCCTGAATCCAATTGTCGTCATCAGTGTTGAGCTCAATGGCGATATTATCGTATTGGACGACAAATCCGCAGGCGCGGGATATGAATTCTTCTCTAGGATTGTAGGTGATGCGAAGGGTGTCGATGTTCCCAGTTTCTTCATCTTCGGTGTCGCCATCGGCAGAATCGGTAATAATCGCAAAAGTGATATTGCTTTCATCCGTTCGCAGCGGAACTCCAATTGAATCACTGGTGCTGGTTCTGTCAAAATCCCCCGTTCCCAGAGTGGTATCCAAAGTAGTTTCTTTGATTCTCAGAAGGGTCACGGCTTTTGCATCGGCAGTGTCAATGGCATCAAAAAAACCAATGACCAAGTTGGGGGTATCGCCATCCACGCAGATGTCATCTTTTTCACAGGCACTAAATTGGATGAAAACCATCAGCACCAATACCAGGATAAAACGTTTCTTCATGCAGTTTTAAAAACTAGTTCGCAGCAATAATCATTCCTGTTTGCCCAAAAGTACGATATTTTCAACGTGATGGGTTTGCGGAAACATGTCCACGGGTTGAACTTTCAGAACGGTATATTTTTCTTTCAATAAGGCTAAATCACGGGCCTGTGTAGCACTGTTACAGCTGATGTACACAATTCGCCCAGGTGCGACCTCTAACAGTTTTTCAACTACATCTTTGTGCATACCATCCCTTGGAGGGTCGGTAATCACCACATCAGGATGGCCATATTGGTTGACAAAGGCGTCAGTGAACACCTTTTTCATATCCCCAACCACAAATTCCACATTGTCGATATGGTTGTTCTTGGCATTGGCTTTGGCATCAGCAATAGCTTCGGGTACAGCCTCAACACCTACTACCTTTTTTGCATATTTGGCCACAAACTGGGCAATCGTTCCCGTTCCAGTATACAGGTCATAAACCAGTTCATCACCCTTCAGTCCAGCGAACTCGCGGGCCAATTTGTACAATTCATATGCTTGATGGGAATTGGTCTGATAAAAGGACTTGGCTGTAATTTTAAATTGAAGGCCTTCCATCTCCTCCATAATATGGTCATTGCCAGAGAAGACGATAATATCTTGGTCGTATAAGGTGTCATTGGCCTTTTGGTTAATGACGTAAAGCAGCGATGTAATCTGCGGAAAGGTATCTTGCAAATATTGAAGCAAGGCCGCCCGTTTTGCTTCATCATCTTCAAAAAACTGGATAAGGACCATAAGGTCTCCAGTGGATGCCATTCGTATCATTGCGGTACGCAATAGGCCGGAACGTTCTTTGGGATTGAAAAAAGGCATCTCCAGGGCCTCAGCTTTGGCTTTGATAGCCAACCGAATGGAGTTGGAAGGCTCATCCTGCAAATGACATTCCTTCAAATCCAGAATTTTATCCCACATCCCAGGAATATGGAATCCTAGCGCATTTCGATTTTCGATGGGATTTCCACTACTCACTTCATCTTCGGTAAGCCAACGGCTGCTGGAAAACGAAAATTCCATTTTGTTGCGATAGTAGTAGGTTTGCTCAGAACCTTTTATGGGCGAAATTTCAGGCAAGGAAACATTACCGATGCGTCTGAGGTGGTTTTCTACTTCGTTTTGTTTATAGGCGAGTTGATGCACATAATCCATATTTTGCCATTTACAACCGCCACAAACTCCAAAGTGAACACATTTGGGGGTTGTTCTTTTCTCGGATTCGCTATGGATTTTCAGAACACGGCCTTCGTAATAGGCTTTTCTTTTTTTGGTGGTCATGATATCCACTACATCTCCTGGAACGGCATTGGACAAAAAAATGACCCTGCCATCTGGAGCATGGGCTATGGCTTTTCCTTTGGCAGCTGCATCCGTGACTTCAACCTGTTCAAAAACTTTACGATTGTTCCTTTTTCGCATGGGGCAAAAATACTGGGTTGCGACCAAAAAGAAAAAACTCCGGCTTGGCCGGAGTTTCCCATATAAACAAAACTAAATCATCTGAATCGGTTCTATTTGAACCGGTTCAGAATGCGTTCCATTTGTTTTCCTGCAGCGGTACGACCGCCGAGCCCAAAGGACAATACTACGGTCAAGGCAATGGTTCCGAGTGTAATACCAAATGCAAGGTTGATGATGTCGTCTGCCATGCCCATGGTTTTTAAACCCATGGCGAGAAATATGGCGAGGATACTTGTGCGTATGATGGAGGCTACAAAGCTATTGCTTTGGCTTTTCGAGAAAGTGTTTTTCGCCATTACGGAAATCCAGTTTCCGATGAGGATAATAACAAATCCGAAAATAATTTTACCAGCTGTATGCGTTACGGTATCCAAAATGTCGGTTAGCTGTGCAAATTCTAGTTTTTCGACAGCGGTGAGCAATCCAAAAATGACGATAAAGAAATAAACAAGATTGGAGATGACCTTTGCCATATTGGTGTTACCCAACATGCTAGAAAAGTGCATTTTTTCTGAAATATTATTTAGGTTCAGGTTTTCCAATAGATTTCTTATCATTTCGGATAGGTATCTTCCACCAACTACAAATATGATTAGGATTAAAGCGGCTAAAAGAACTTTAGGAATGGCTTCAAAAAACTGGGTTAGTACTAAGGTCGTTGGTCCAGAAATTGCGTCCATGTCAAGAATATTAATGGCCGCAATCAGTAAGGGAACAAAAATGAAAATGAAGACTGTCTTTTTAAGTACACCTACAAAATCAATACTTTCTGGGATACCCAATTTCGGGATGAAATTTTTCAAGGTGTCCCCTGAGAGTCCTACTAATTCTGAAACTACTGTCGCCAACACATAGCCGATATAACCCACTAAGCCGGCTCCGATTATGTTAGGGATGTACGATAAAAAGCCATTCAAAAGATTTTTTACAGGGTCTAATACGCTCTGCATGCCCAGTTTTTCTAAGGCAAGCATGAAAGCAAAAATCATTACTAAGAAGTAAACCAATTTACCGATAAACGAAGACAACCTGATTTTGTCACTTTTAATACGCTGGTCAATACCAACTTTATCGACAAGACGAGAAGCAAGTCGTTTTAAAATTCTGGCTACGAACCATCCAATGATAAGAATCAAGATGGCACCAATTGTGCTGGGCAAAAAATCACCAACGGAACTGGCGATACTTTGCAAACCGTTTTCTAAATATTCCATTTTTAATAGTGTTAGGGATTAGTGTTATTTATTTAGAACCCTGTTTTATGATATAGTCACCTTTTTCAAAGGACTAATCTTCACTATTTTAAAACGGAATTGCACAATGTTTTTTACCTTCGTATGCTCTCAAGGATGATTTCTCTCCTACGCTGAATTTTCGACACTTCGAAAGGATAAAGGTGCAGAAGGAATAGACACTTTATCAACATTGAAATTTTTAAAGATGGCTGTTTTAGAACAAATGACATCAGAGCAAGCGATTGCATTGGAAAACAAGTATGGTGCCCACAATTATCATCCACTTCCAGTAGTATTGAGTAGTGGTGAAGGCGTTTTTGTTTGGGATGTGGAAGGAAAGAAGTATTATGACTTTCTATCGGCGTATTCCGCAGTAAACCAAGGGCATTGTCACCCTAAAATTGTGAATGCCCTAAATGAGCAAGCAAGCACCTTGACGCTTACGTCAAGGGCATTTTACAACAATGTGTTGGGGCGTTATGAAGAATTTATCACCTCCTTTTTTGGGTATGACCGGGTGTTGCCCATGAATACCGGTGTTGAAGGTGGTGAAACGGCGGTAAAGCTAGCTCGAAAATGGGCATATACCGTAAAGGGTGTACCGGCTAACCAAGCCAAAATGATTTTTGTGGAAGGGAATTTTTGGGGTAGGACCCTTGGTGCGATATCTTCTTCTACCGACCCATCGAGCACAAGTGGTTTTGGTCCGTTTATGCCTGGTTATGAAATTATTCCTTACAACGATTTAGAAGCGCTGAAAGAAGCGGTGAAAGACCCTAACGTTGCAGGATTCATGGTAGAACCGATTCAAGGAGAAGCTGGTGTGAACGTTCCGGATGAAGGATATTTGACTCAGGCATACGCAATATGTAAAGAAGCGAATGTGCTTTTTATCGCTGATGAAGTTCAAACCGGAATTGCCCGTACTGGTAAACTATTATGTTGTGACCATGAAAATGTAAAACCAGATATTTTGATTTTGGGCAAAGCCCTTTCTGGTGGTGTTTTCCCAGTTTCGGCGGTTTTGGCTAGCGATGAAATTATGCTGACTATCAAACCGGGAGAGCACGGTTCCACCTTTGGTGGAAATCCATTGGCATGTCAAGTAGCCATGGCGGCTCTTGAGGTCGTGAAAGAAGAAAAGTTGGCAGAAAATGCCGAGGTATTGGGAGAACTTTTCCGTTCGGAGTTAGCAAAATTCATTGAAACCAACGATTTGGTGCTGAAAGTTCGCGGTAAAGGATTGCTTAACGCGATTTTAATCAATGATACTGAAGATAGTTCCACGGCGTGGGATATCTGCTTGGCGCTTCGTGACAATGGACTGTTAGCAAAGCCAACCCATGGTAACATTATCCGATTTGCACCGCCGCTGGTCATGACAAAAGACCAACTGTTGGATTGCGTAGACATTATCAAACGCACCTTGTCAGAGTTCAACAAATAGTCTCACACCATAAAGAAAAGGCCCTTAACGGGCCTTTTTTAATTTTCTTCTTTGGATTCGATGGCCATTTCGCAACCATAGGTATCCATAAAAAAGTTATCGAGGTCATCCGCCTTGAGCGCAAGATTTTTAATGTTTTCCTTTATGGTATCGGCATGGTCCGTAAAAATGTCGGAAAGATGCGTACGGTACGACAGGTAAATGTTGTTTTGATGAATTCCCAAATAATAAGGGTCGACTACTTCTCCGATAAGATAGGTCATCAGCTCTTGCAAGTTTTGCTTTGGCAATTTATTCAGGGGTGAAGTGGCCACTAAATAGTCGCGCTTAAAAACGAAGATTCGAATCAGGGCGCTACCTTGATGGAATTCCCAAAAATCACGTCCTGCTCTACCCAAAACAGGATTCATGCCCAATTCTTCCAAGGCGGTTTCCACAAAATTGGCGAAATGACTTTTTTCGAACTCTTCCCAAATGGAAATATCAAGTGAATTTCCGCAGTTGGAGCAAAACTCAGATTCTTCTATGGTGTAATAGTCGCAAGAATTGCATTTGACGCGATAGGCATTGTCGTCAAAGGTGAAATCGTTGAGTTCCTTAATCAAATCGGAATGCTTGATACCAAATCCGACATTATCGGCATTATTGAACTTAGCAGTGGTTACCCCGACCAAAACACCTGCCTCGTTCAACATCGGTCCTCCAGAATTACCAGGGTTTACCGCTGCATCGGTTTGAATGTATTGTCGGTTCCCCATGGGTTGATTCGTGGCAGAAACAATTCCCTCGGTGATGGTATAGGGCATCCCGAAGGGATATCCGTTGATGTATACTTTTTGCGCATTGGCGACCACAATGTCATCTTGTAAGCTGATGTCGTTTGCTGTGTTCGTAAAGCCATCGATGTGTAAAAAGGCTAAATCAACTTCTGGGTTTACCATAACCACGTGGGCTACTTGTCTGTCTTTTTTGTAATCTTCAACTGCAACTACTTTATCTCCTTTGATGACGTGGTAGTTGGTGATGATTAAATCATATCCGCCAACGACAAAACCACTACCGGTTCCAGAGGCTGTTACAATCTTAAATACTGATTTTTTGATGTTTTCCATGATGTAGCTTTTGGGTTAACCGAATAGTTTTGAGAAAAGTCCTTTTTTGGTTCCAGCGCTTGGCTTTGCGGCTTTGGTAGTTCCATCCAAAAAGTTATAGTACGTCTTTAATAGCAATGGTCCAGCGACATGCAATTCCTTTCCGGAAACCTTTTCCAATACATCGTAGATGGCGTTTTTGTGGTTTTCTTCCAGATTGTAGTTGTAGATGATGTGCAAAAAGGAATACTGTAAATAGTAGCAAAGCATAAGGTTATCCCTATCCTTCACGTATTTATTGACGTTGTTCTCCATGTTTTTGGCATCATTCTGCAAAATTTGGGTGGAACTCCGCCATTTTAAGGAAATCAAAGATTCAGCGTGATAGATATCTTCCAGAAACTCCTCTTTTGATTTTTCGCACAGGGTTTGCATGAACTTTGTGCCCTTGTCGATGCGATACTTGAAATCTATTTGTCCGTTGAACAGATTGGTCACATATTCTTCCAATTTGGTGCGCAGTGAACCGTGAACGTAGGGCATGTTCACGATTTTGAGAATGGAGATGACAGAAATGTCCCATAAGAAGTCATCCCATCGCTTTTCTTTGAAAAAGGCACTATAGTTCTTGTAATCGGTTAATACATTGTCGATTTGCTGCCAAACTTGCTCTTTTTCCGCTTCGGTCAAAGGAACCGTTTTCGGTTCTTGATAAAAATCAGCCTTGTACTTTTCGATAAACTCGTCATCGTAGTTGTCGGCATAAACACTTATTTCCCGAAGGACATCGTATACCTTGTACGGTTGGCAAAGCGCGATAGGAGTATCGTATTCGAACCAAAGGGTGTTTTCTTTCAACCGAATTTGCGCCAAGGTCAAGGGATTGAAGTTGACTTCAGCAATTTTGCGGTATAAGGCAACTTTATTGGTGCCTTCTACTACGCTCAAGAACGGAACCTTTACACTAAACGTGTCTGAATCGATTTCAATATGAACGTGCGCAGAGCCTTGTCCTTGAATGATGCTGATGTTTTCATCCAGTGTTTTTCCACTAAGCAGGGCAGGATTGATGTAATTGATGGTTTCCAGTAATGCTTTACGAAAGTCTTTGGCATCGTAGGCATCCATGGCCTTATCCCAGTGGGCGACATCCACAATCGGGTCGGCTTTGCTTTTTAAGGGGCGTTCAAATTTTGGAACAACGTTTTTCATGGGCGGCGTGTTGAATATTTGATTGGGTTTTCAAATGGTATTATAACAATGATACAAAGATTAGTATTGTACCGTTCCTATTAAAAACAAGAAACCGTGAAAAATGTTTCACGGTTTCTTGGGATTTTTGCAAAAAATAAATTGCGTATCCAGAATAGGCTGCGGTTTATGGAATAGCAGTACCATTTCTTTGGGCAGAACGCTTTAGTTGCCTTTGTATTTTTCGAATGGCCGATTCAATGGATTTCTCCGGTTCAATGATGTTGTATTCTCCCCAAAAATTAGGGTCGGAGAAACCAATAGCCTCATCGCTGAGAATGATGGTTTTCTTGATGCGTTCTGTTTTGTTAGGTAAAGCGCCAGTCTGGTTTTTTTCCCAATCCGTTACGGCCATTTCAGCGGCCATGCTATACACTGAGTTGAAAAGTTTGGATTTCCAATTGACCTTGAATTCCAATAATACGTTGCTATAACCATAATACCATTTGCCTTCTTTTTCCCGATAATCCACACGATAGGCCACTTGGGTAGGCCACACTTTTACATTAGCCGGTTTTTTACGCACAAAAAGCTGCGCTGCCAAGTTCTTGTCCGTAATCTTTAAGGAATAGACGGCACTCACCAAAGTCTTTTTCTCTGCATCGATGAACAATTCACCCATATAGAGCGGGTCGATAATATTGGGAAGTTGTTCAAACTTGATTACAAAAACCAGTTGGTCATTGATTCGCGTAGACCGTACAAAGGTGAACTCATAATTGTCGAATAGGGTATTGGAGAAAATATACTCCGGATACTTCATTACATCAATGTACAGGGTGTTGAACGGACCGCCTTGTAATTTGAGTGCAAGGGTGTCCAGTTTGCTGTAATCTGTGCTTTTTCTTGCCTTGTAGAGCTCTACCGCATCTCGTTTGCCTGAATTGTAGGGTGATTTGTAAATGTTGACCACTGCTTCCGAAAGGGAGACGTTCTTCCGGCGTTTTTTGATGGTTTCCCTGTAAAATGCAGTCATTAAGGTAGGGTCGTCGAAATAATTCTCCCCTTTCCGCAAGAGCGTTTCACGAACGAGATTGGCTGCGTTTTTAGGGGCATTCAAATCCACTTCTGATAACTGTGTTACCGATACCTCCAGAAGAATTCGGTTTTTGTTTGGCGTAAGCGTACCAATATCAAGAGAAACGCTTTTGTATCCTAAAAAGGACACCACCAACTTTTTTGAGGTATCTGAAGTCGGGATTTTGAGCAAAAATTCTCCTTCAGAGTTGGTTACGGTGCTAATATTGGTACCTTCTACGGCTAGGTTCGCGAAGACCAGGGCTTTTTTGGATGAAGCATCTAGCACCTCACCTTTATAGGATTTGAAATCTTCAGCCTGTTGTTGAAAGGCTGCACAAGGCAAGGCCACAAAAAAGGCCAGTAGCATCCATACGGTATGATGGCCGAACGAATTACGGAGTTGTTTTTTCTTTTTCATAGTGACGAGCTGTTTATTTGATGTAATCATAAGATAATGATTTTTAAGGATATACATTGTTAATTTCCATCGGTTACTTTGAAATTACTTGATTTTCCCCAAGGGTTTGTCACTGCTTACAAAGGTTTACAGTATTTAAGAAACCTTTTTCAAAGAGATGTATTCGGATGGATTTTTCCCTTCGAATTTTTTGAAAGCTTTGTAGAACGAGGCGCGGTTGTTGAACCCTGAATCATACGCGATTTGTGTCATGGTTCGCTTATCTGTGCGGTTCGCCAATAAACGTTTGGCCTCTTCAATTCGGTATTCATTCACAAAATCAAAAAAAGAGCGGTTAAAGTACTGGTTGATGATTTGTGAAGTATGGTTTCGGGATAAATTAAGTGCCTTTGCCAAATCATCCATGCGAAGGTCATTTTCCAGGTAGAGTTCTTTTTCCAGCATTAACCGCTCCAATTTGTCCTTCATCTCCAGCCCAAGGGCAGCGGACAATCCTGTTTTTTGATATTTCACAAATGGGATGAGCTGTTCTACCCGCATCCCCTGAAACACTTCCGGTTGGATGAAACCGAAATAGGTCAATATGCCAATAAACCCAACAATCACAATATCGACATAGTAATCGTACAGCGGATTTACAATACCAAACTGAACCCCCAAAACATAAAAGGCAAAAGCAGCGCAAAACCCCAAGTAAGCGCAAATAAACCATGCAGACCAGACACTTCTATTATGCCGTGTCTTGGACCAAGGTCCGTGATTGGCGAAAGCCACCCATCCAAAACCAAACATGAATAGCATGATAGGATAGATATTCCAATCGGGCAACCAAGAGTAGCTATAAAACAGTCCATTTTGGAGGGTGGATAACTTTGTTTTCGCGTCAAGCAAATGAAACGGAAGATTAGCTGCAAAGACCAAAAGGGCTGGTACAAAGCGCATGAAGTCTTGAATAGTGAACTTTTGACTTTCAACCCTTTTAAGATAGAGTAGTAACAAAGGACCGTATAACAACCAAATGGGAAAATTCAAAAAGATAAAGTGGATGCCTTCGGGTTGTATTAGAAAACCAGACCATTTGGCACTG
>JBCBPD010000086.1:0-15538 GCA_039820925.1 Bacteroidota bacterium
ATGGAAACTATATTTTGGCTGTAGTGTTGTTTTTGGCTTTTGTGGGGCAAATCCTATACCTCCTCTATTTCTTTAATCAAACCAACAGGGCCATAGCATACTTTTTCCACTCCATTCAAAACGAAGATTTTACCCTTCGTTTTCCTATGGATTCCAAACTAAAGTCTTTGAGCGAATTGAATCAAAGCCTCAATGTGCTGAATGAAATGGTACAAGACATGTATCTCAAGAATGAGGCTAAAGAAAAGTACTATCAAGAAATTTTAAAGCAGGCAGATATTGGAATTCTAGCAGTGAATCCCAAAGGACATATTTATTTCGCCAACCCTACTATGGAGAAGTTGTTGAGTCATAGTCCGCTCAACCATATCAAACAATTGCAACAAGTTGATGAAGACCTCTATGAACTTTTCAACTCATTGGATGCCTTTGAACGGAAGCTTATTGAATTGACCAACGAGCGCGAACAGAAGCAATTGGCTTTAAAATCAACGGCCATTACCTTGAACGGTGAGGACTTGATGCTTGTGGTTGCCCAGGATATTGATAAAGAGCTTGATGAAAAGGAAACGGATTCATGGGTGCGCTTGATACGGGTACTAACTCATGAAATCATGAATACCATTACCCCGATTACTTCGATTTCAGATACTATCATCAAATATTTTAAGGTGAATGAAACCGTCGTAGATGTTGAAGAACTCGAACAAAATCAGGTAAGCAACACCCTTCGCGGGCTCGAGGTCATTAAGGAGCAAGGCGGGAATCTGATGGATTTCGTACAATCCTATAGAAGTTTGTTGAGTGTTCCTGAGCCAGACCGTACTTTGATTAAAGGAGGTGAATTGGTCGAAAAAATAAGCGTGATTATGGCCACACGCCCTGAGACGGAACATATTGACTTCTCCGTAAAATGCATCCCAAGTGATTTGGAATTGTTCATTGATGAAAAACAGATTTCACAAGTTCTGGTCAATCTCTGTAAAAACGCATTACAGTCTGTTGGTCAAAAAGAAAATGGACGCGTTTCGTTGATTGCACGCGAAGAAGATGGGTCTAAATTTATAGAAGTTTGGGACAACGGACCTGGAATTCCTCCAGATTTAATGGAAGAAATATTCATCCCATTTTTTACCACGAAAACCGAAGGTACTGGAATAGGTTTGAGCCTTTCCAAGCGCGTTATGCAGCTTCATGGCGGCAGTTTAAAAGTACATTCCGTACCCAACGAAGAAACCGTATTTCGTTTGGTTTTTGCTTAATGATGAATCACGCCAATCTCAAAGAAAAGGTTTTTGCCCATTGCTGGGAAACGGTGCTTCAGCAAGAAAAAGGTCTTTTGGAACGGCAGAAACAGCTGAGGGAATCCTTGGATTCTGAACAAAAGAGTAGCGCTGGAGATAAGCATGAGACGGGGAGGGCCATGGTGCAGTTGGAGCAAGAAAAACTCGGAAAACAACTACATGAAATTTCACAGCTGAAACAAGTCCTAACTCGAATTGATGCTGAACAATCACATCAAACGGTAGCTTTGGGCAGTTTGGTCCGGACACAAGAAAACCTCTTTTTTATTTCCATATCCACTCAACCGTATAGTAATGGCGGACAGAAGGTGTTGTGCATATCTCCGGCTTCTCCCTTGGGGGGAGTACTCTTGGGTAAAACCACGGGTGAGGTAGTTCCGTTTTTGGAAAAGCAACATCAAATCCTGGAGATACACTAAACCTTTACCGGAGTTTAACGATTCTTTTAAATCCTCAAATCGATTCTTTTTTATCTTTAAGAGTTAACCAATAAAAAACGTTATGACTACAAAAGAAGTGGCGGACCAACTAGTCGCCTACTGCCGTGAGGGTAAGTATGATGAAGCGTATGACATGTACGCTGACGATGCCGTAAGTGCTGAAATGCCAGGCATGCCCAACGCCATGACCCAAGGCAAGCAGCAAATTATTAAGGAGTACCAAGAGTGGGCTTCGTCCATTGAGGAAATGCATGGCGGCAGTGTGGGTGACCCTGTTGTTGCGGGTAACCATTTTATGATTCCCATGTCAATGGATGCCACATTCAAAGAACAAGGAAGGGTGACCATGGATGAGCTTTGCGTATATGAAGTCGCCGATGGCCAGATTAAAAAGGCTACGTTTTTCTACGAAGTCCCTGAAATGGGCTAAGCACAAAACACTGGTTTAGAAAAGAAAAAAGCCCTCTTCTGGAGGGCTTTTTTTTATGCCTTGGTGTATCCCAATGCCATGAGATTGAATTCAGAATTGTTTTCCGTATTGCCGCTGTCATTTAAAGCTTGATTGGCATAGCTCGCACGATAGGTGGGGCAGCCTCTTTCTTCTCCACCCCATTGGGTTGCCTCAATAATGATTTTGGAGATATTTTGTTGTCCGGTATCCAATAGAAAACGATAGGAGCCCATTGAATCTGGGAGTTTCCCTTCTAAGGAGAATTCATCTAGCAAAATTCCTGTTCCAATTTCTGCCCCAGAGGCATCGTATGCCGTCCACTTTCCAGATTCATCTACTCTATTGGTGCCACCATCTGCGCAGGTTTTCCCTTCTTGCGCTTGCCTTCCTTCTCCAGGGTCCATCTGTCCCACCTGAAGCATCACTTGGGTTACTGGGACAGAAAAGGATACCATAAGTTGCTCGCTGGTTTTGACGACTTCCCCTTGATATTCGTAGTAGTAATCAATTTGTTCCCATCGGCCACCAGCCACGCCAAAGCCATCATCTCTAAACCGTTTTTCAAAAACAACACGACCTGGGTCACCATTGATTTTTACTGCAGACAGGGAAACCACATCATCCCATGCCTGTTCGCCTTCACCCTCATTTGAAAGTATATCGGCCGAGGCTGTAAGTAGGACTTCTGTACCGTTTGTGGAATCATTTTCATCAGTATCGTCCGTACCATCATCATTTTCGTCACTCTCATCCATATCATCCTCAGATGTATCATCATCATCTTCGGTTGAATCGGTCTCATCACCGTTTTCATCAAGAATAATATCCGTAAAATTGTCAGTATTGTTTTCGCATGAAAAGTTGAACCACGCGAAGAGGCAGCCCAGAAGAAGGGCTAAAGCATATTTTTTCATTTCATGAGGTTATGGGGTTCTAAGTTGCTAACGGCGATGAACTTAGAGGGATTGTGGCCACTCTCCCTTTTTCGATGAAGTGCATTAGGAGGTAATTCGATTTCTGAGTTCAATCACGTTTTCGGGTACTTCCAAGAAAACCGTGGTCCCTTGCTTTTGCGATTCAGTGCTATTGAAAAAAAGTTTGTCACCGTTGGGTGCTCTTCCTTCATTCAAATAATGCGGGCCTTTAAAGTAAGAGTTCACTACGTCCGTGCGCATTCCGGTATCCGCAGAAGTGAGATTCCATTCATGTGGATACAACAAAATCTGCTCTGGTCCTTGAAATTGAGGCCTAAGCAATTTAATGGGTACCAGATTGATTTCTCCAAAAAGTCCCCCTGCATATCGGTTTGGAGGATTGGCATATAGCTTCCCGGTATCTTGATGGATGACTACTCGTCCATCCTTTAAAATCAATGTGTTTTGGGCAAACGAAAGAATATCACTGGCATCATGGCTCGCCGTGACCACAGTGATGTTGCGTTCTTTTAAGTAGGCGAACAGTTTTCTGCGCAGTTCACCCCGTTGAAAATTATCAATATGTCCGAAGGGTTCATCCAAGAGTAGAATTTCAGGTTCTTCGGCCAAAACACTGGCCAACGCGACCCGCTGTTGTTGTCCGCCACTCAGGTAGCGAACCTTGGTGTCGATAAAATCCCGCATATCCACCAGTTCCATAAGTTCTTCGATGCGCTCATCGGCAGGAATTGAACTAAATACAGAGAGGTATTTGGCAACATTTTCCCGAACGGAGGTAAAGGGCATCAAGTCAAAGCTTTGACTCAAGTATTTCATATACGATTCCCCTGGAATCAATCGATAGTTGGGTCCTAGAATAGGTTCGCCGCGCCAACTGAGCTCACCATTTTCAAGATGAAGTAGTCCATATAGGATGCGTAAAACGGTGCTCTTTCCAGAACCACTCTCACCCATCAGGGCCAAGTGTTCGCCTTCCCGTACAGGGAATACAATGTCCCGCAAAATTTCTTTTTGCTGATAGGAGAAAGAATCGATGGAAACATTTAGCATGACACTGAAGGGAATCAAAAAAGCAAAAACCGCCCCAAATAGGGGCGGCAATTTACCAAAAGGGATTCAGGATATCAATCCTTGAAAGTTTTTAATACTGCTTTATTTGGGAGCTCTTCATACCCCATATTGAATAGGGTGAAGCCAAAAATGTCAGCATATTGTTCAATGGTTTTGCTCACTGGAGTTCCTGCGCCATGCCCCGCATTGGTTTCAATACGAATGAGAGTTGGGTTTTCACCAGCCTGCTTTTCTTGCAACTCTGCAGCAAACTTAAAGCTATGGGCAGGGACCACACGGTCATCGTGATCTCCAGTAGTGACCAAAGTAGCGGGATAACTCACTCCCGCTTTTACGTTGTGAACTGGAGAATACCCTTTAAGGTATTGGAACATTTCTTCAGTCTCTTCTGCGGTACCGTAGTCATAGGCCCATCCCGCTCCAGCGGTAAACGTGTGATAGCGAAGCATGTCCAAAACTCCCACGGCGGGCAACGCGACTTGCATCAAATCAGGGCGCTGCGTCATGGTTGCACCGACCAAAAGACCGCCATTGGAACCCCCTCTAATCGCCAAGTATTCTTTGGAAGTATAGTTGTTTTCGATGAGGTATTCCGCAGCAGCGATAAAGTCATCAAACACATTTTGTTTTTGCTGTTTGGTACCCGCGATATGCCATTTTTTACCGTATTCGCCACCCCCTCGAAGGTTGGGAACCGCATAAATACCACCCTGTTCCATCCATACGGCGTTGGTAATACTAAAAGAAGGGGTTAGACTCACGTTGAATCCGCCGTAACCGTAAAGAATGGTTGGGTTTTTCCCGTTGAGTTCCACACCTTTTTTGTGGGTAATAATCATGGGAACTTTAGTTCCATCCTTTGAAGTGTAGAAGACTTGATTTGACACATAGTCTTCCGGATTAAAATCAATTTCAGGAGCCCAATATTGTTCGTATTTCCCGTTTTCCACATTGAATTTATAGGAAGAGCCGGGCGTATTGTAGTTGGTAAAGTAGAAGTAAAATTCTTTTTCATCGTTTTTACCGCCAAAACCACTGGCGCTCCCAACCCCTGGAAGTTCCACGTCGCGAATCAGTTTTCCATCATAGTCATATTGTTTAACCTGAGAGATGGCATCTACCATGTATTCGGCAAAAATGTAGCCCCCTCCAGTTCCCGAAGTCAAAACGTGTTCGGTTTCGGGAATAACGTCTGCCCAATTTTCTGCTTTAGGGTCGGAAGCGTCAACACTCACTATTTTTTTGTTCGGAGCCTCGCGATTCGTGACCAAAAACTGCTTGGAGCCTACATTATCGATGACATAGGTATCTGAATCCGTGTCGTCCAAAATGGTCATTAACGGATTATCCGCTTTGGATAGATCTTTTATGAAAAGCTTGTTGCCTGAAGTTGAAACGCTTGCAGTAATATAGAGGTATTGCTCGTCTTCAGAAGTATATCCGTTCACATATCGATGTTTTTCTGCATCGGTTGCACCAAAAATCACTTCATCCTCGGATTGGGGCGTGCCCAACTTGTGATAGTACAGTTTGTGTTGGTCTGTTTTGGCAGAAAGCTCGCTTCCGTCAGGTTTGTCATAACTGGAATAATAGAAACCGTCGTTACCCTTCCAAGAAAGTCCACTGAATTTGATGTCGACCAAGGTGTCTTCAACAACTTCCATGGTTTTGGTATCGATAACAATACCTTTTCGCCAATCGCTGCCACCTTCCGAAATTAAATAGGCCGCTTTAGAGCCATCTTTGGTGAAACTCAAGCCCATCAAGGAAGTGGTTCCGTCCTCAGAAAAGGTATTGGGGTCTAAAAAGACTTCGGCTTCTTCACCCTCTTTTTGACGGTACACGACGTATTGGTCTTGTAGCCCATCATTTTTATAATAATAGGTGTATTCACCCTCTTTGAAAGGAGAACCCAACTTTTCGTAGTTCCAGAGTTTTTCCAATCGGTTTTTGAGCGCTTCACGGAAAGGAATTTGCTCTAAATAACCAAAGGTCACTTCGTTTTGGGATTTCACCCAAGCTTCCGTTTCAGTGCTTCGGTCGTCTTCCAACCAACGGTAGGGGTCGTTTACTTCAGTTCCGAAATAGGTGTCGACCGTGTCAACTTTTTTGGTAGTGGGATAGTTCACGGCAATAGGCTCTTTTTTGGTTTTTTCAGCACAAGCTGAAACAATAAGTACTAGGGAAAGCAGGAAGATTCTGTTCATTTTCAAAAAGATTAATCCTTAAAAATATCACAAATCCTAACCTTCCCAGAATCCTAAGGCAAATCTTAACGATTTTTAAGAAATGTCCTCGGTGTACTGACCTACAAGCTGTTTTTCCACTAAATATTCGGCGATTTGTACGGCATTGGTCGCTGCCCCTTTGCGTAGATTATCAGATACAATCCACATGTTTAGCGTATTGGGTTGTGTCAAATCCCTTCGGATACGCCCTACGAACACCTCATCTTTATCATGCGCGTGGATGGGCATAGGGTAGGTATTGGTTTCGGGATTGTCTTGAACGACCACCCCAGGCATATCGCTCAATAATTGGCGGACTTCATTCAAATCGAAGTCGTTGTGGAACTCCACATTTACAGATTCAGAATGTCCGCCCGCTGTGGGAATTCGGACCGCTGTTGCAGACACGGAAAAGGTTCGGTCATCCAATATTTTTTGAGGCTCGCGAGCGAGTTTCATTTCCTCTTTGGTGTACCCTTCTTCTACAAAAACATCGCAATGCGGCAATGCATTTCGGTTGATGGGATATGGATAAGCCATCTCACCTTTTACCCCATTGGTTTCATTTTCAAGCTGTTGTACCGCTTTTACGCCTGTCCCTGAAACGGATTGATAAGTAGAAACGATAACTCGTTTCATGGTATATTTTTGGTGTAACGGATGCAGGGCCATCACTAGTTGAATGGTTGAACAATTGGGATTGGCAATGATTTTGTCGCTTTCTTCAAGCACATTCGCATTGATTTCAGGAACTACCAATTTTTTATCAGGGTCCATTCGCCAAGCGGAAGAATTGTCAATGACCGTTGTCCCAACTTCAGCAAATTTGGGTGCCCAAGTGGTTGAAGTACCTCCACCTGCGGAAAAGATGGCGATGTCGGGTTGCAAGGCAATAGCTTCTTCCATGCCTATGATGGTGTGGGTCTCACCCTTGAAAACTAACTCCCTTCCAACGGAACGTTCAGAAGCAACAAGATATAATTCAGAAATAGGGAAGTTGCGTTCTTCCAACACTTTCAACATGATTTCGCCTACCATTCCGGTGGCGCCGACAACCGCTACTTTCATTTGCATTTCAATTTGAAGCACAAATGTAGTGCAGCTTGCGTTCTTGGCAAGGTGTTTTGCAAGAAATGATGAAAAACCAACAAAAAGTTATATTTAAAACAATTAGTTGATTAGTGGATGATTCTTCGGCATAAAAAAACCGCCCAGTAAAAGGGCGGTTCAAGGGTTCATATTGGTGTAGCGGTACAAGGGACTTGCCCTTGCGAATTATTTTTTCAATAAATCCCGAATTTCAACCAACAAATCTTCTTGACTTGGTCCAGCCGGAGCAGCAGGCTCTTCGGGCTTTTTCATCTTGTTCACTCCTCTTACGATAAGGAACATCACAAAAGCCACGATGATAAAGTCGATAACGTTAGTAATGAAGTCGCCATACAGCACGGCCACTTCGCCTACTTTTTCCCCAGCGTCGTTCATGGTACCTTCTTTTACGATGTATTTCATTTCTTTAAAATCTGCATCGAACAATAGCCCGATGAGTGGTGAAACGATTCCACCTGTGAATGAGGATACTACCTTGTTGAACGCAGCACCCATAACGAAACCTACGGCGATATCCACCAGGTTTCCTTTCATAGCGAAGTCTTTAAACTCCTTTAAAAATCCCATTTTTATAGTTTTTTTGCGGTTATGAGTCGTAAAGTACTGAAAAAAACAATTTTTTAAATAGAAAGTGTAAAAAACTAGGGAACTACTACCCGTGTCACCCGATTGGAAATTGCGGTTAACAATTCATATGAAATGGTATCTCCTGTTGCCGCAAAAGCATCCGCGGAAGCATTTGGGCCGTAGAAGGTTACTGGGTCACCTTCTTTGCAATCAATTCCGGTGATGTCTACCATAATCATGTCCATACACACATTGCCAATGATAGGCGCTTTTTGCTCATGAATGTAAACATAACCCTTGCCTTGCCCGTATTGTCGGTTAATGCCATCAGCATGACCCAGCGGTAAGGTAGCTGTGGTTTTGGGTTTTTGGCTGATGAAGGCTCGATTATACCCAACACTTTCCCCAGCAGAAACCTGATGGATTTGCGAAATGACCGTTTGCAATCGCGCTACAGGAACGAGTGCTTTGTCCTCTTCGGGGGTATTTCCGTAGCCGTAAAGACCAATGCCGCTACGCACCATATCAAATTGGGCGTCAGGAAAGTTGATGATTCCTGAGGTATTCAGCATATGGCGGCCAGGAACTTCTTTAAGCGTTTCCTTCCAACGGTCACTTATTCGTAAAAAAGTATCAATCTGGTGTTGGCTAAACTCCCTTTCGTTTTCATCTTCCGAAGCAGCAAGATGGGAAAGGATGTAACTGACTTTTATTTCGGGATTTGATTGAACGGCGTTCAAAACCCAATCCAATTCCTCTTCATGAAACCCGAGTCGATTTAAACCCGTATTGAATTTGAGTTGCACGGGATACGATTTCATTTCCAAGCCCTTTAGGGTATCTATAAAACCTTCCAATATTCGTTGGGAATACAAACTCGGCTCCAACTGATGGGCAATCAAACTTTTGAAATGGATGGGTTGGGGGTGCAAAACCAGAATGGGAAGGGTGATGCCAGCTTCCCGCAGCGCAATGCCTTCTTTGGTGTAGGCCACGGCCAGATAATCCGCGCCAAGCGTTTCCAATTTTTGGGCAATAGCCACGATATCACTCCCATAGCCTCCTGCTTTGACCACGGCCATAAACTTGGTTCCTGAAGCAATTTTCGACTTCAAGTATTGGAAATTATGCGAAAGGGCAGCAAGGTTGATTTCGAGGGTCGTCTCACCAAACTTAGCCATTGGCTGACTTTTTTTTAGGGGTTACTTCCTCAGCATCTACATCCATCTTACTTATTTTTTCGCGCAACATGGCCTTGAAAAAGGCTGCTCGACTCAAGGGTTCGTATTCCCCCGTTTCGCCCAAAAGAACCAATTTATCATTATCCGCTTTGCGGAAACTATAGTTGGCCAAGTTGCCCGTGCGGGTGCACACGGCGTGTACCTTAGTCACGTATTCGGCGGTCGCCATCAAGGCAGGCATGGGGCCGAAGGGGTTTCCTTTAAAATCCATATCCAACCCAGCAACGACCACACGAATACCTTTGTTGGCCAAATCGTTACACACGGTGACAATCTCGTCATCGAAAAACTGGGCTTCATCAATCCCTACCACATCACAGTCATCAGCAAGCAGACGAATGTTAGCAGCAGCAGGAACGGGCGTCGAGCGAATTTCGTTGGCATCGTGGGAAACTACCATGTCTTCGTGATAGCGGGTATCGACTATGGGCTTGAAGATTTCGACTTTTTGTCGGGCAAATTGCGCACGCTTCAAACGGCGTATTAACTCTTCGGTTTTACCGGAAAACATGGAGCCACAGATGACCTCAATCCAACCAAATTGTTCGTCAGGGTTTACCGTGTTTTCAAGAAACATACTGTACGTTTAAGCGATAAATGGATTTGTGCTGAGGCAAAACACAAAACTACTAATAAATATTTGCTGGAAGGTGGAATCAAAATTTAACCTTTTCTTCTATGGGGGATTCTCAAAATGATTTTACTTTTATAGCTAAAGATATGGTGTAATGGTAAGGAAATTAAGGGAGGAACTCATAAAACTATCCACAGAAATCATCACGGCGCGTGAAGACCAAGATTTGGTTTTGTTGTACGACCGAGCCAAGGAAGTATATGAAAAGCTGGCCGTATTGAAATTCATTGATGAGAAGTTGAGCGATGTTGAAGTAGATGTTTCCAAAAACGTCATCGCGTCGCGCTTCGAGAAAATGGCCAATGCCGTTTTGAGCGGAAACATTTCGGTACCGGAAAACAATCCACACGAAGAGGATATCATCACCCCAGGAATGGATACCATCAAGGACATGGTTTCGGAAATGCCGACCGAGGCGGCCGTGGAACAAATTTTCACTGAATTTGTACCCAAGACCGAGGTGATGAAAAATGAAAAGGAATGGGTGACCCCGCAGGAGTCGGACCTTGAAAAGACTGCATCAAAATCCATCAACGATACCTTTGTAAAGCCTTATCAAGTGGGCTTGAACGACAAGCTTGCTTTTGTAAAGCATTTGTTCAATGGGGAGACCAAGGAGTATGAAAAGGTGATGACGCAACTACAAACCATTGACTCCGAAGAACGTTCCAAAGCGTTTATCATCAACTTGGTCAAGCCAGAGTACAACAACTGGGAAGGCAAAGAAGATTACGAGGAGCGCTTTATGGCCTTGATTGCAAGACGCTTCGCATAAGGCACATTCCATCTGGTTTACATTTCATAATTTTAGGAGTTAACATTCCTAACCTAACCCTTTATGAAAGCAATCAAGATTCTGTATTGGCTGTCTACAGCACTTTTGACAGCCATCATGTGTTTCTCTGTATACAATTATTTTTTTAACAACGAAATGATTCGTGGCTTCTTTGAAGCTATGGGTTACCCTACCTATTTGATTTATCCCATGGCCATTGCCAAGCTTTTAGGCCTTGTTGCCGTTTGGGGCAATTTCTCGAAATGGTTGAAGGAGTGGGCCTATGCAGGTTTCTTTTTTAATTCCATCTTGGCCTTTTTTGCCCATTATATGATTCAAGACGGTCAGCATATGGGTGCCGTTTTGGCCTTTGTTTTTGTATTGACCTCCTATTTTACTGGAAAACAGGTCAGACCTTAAAGTGTTTTTATGAGCAAACTTTTTTTGGTGCCCACCCCCATCGGAAATCTGGAGGATATGACCTTCCGGGCGGTTACGGTTCTTCGTGAGGTGGATTTGATTTTAGCGGAAGACACTCGAACCAGTGGCAAGTTGCTCAAGCATTTTGAAATTGATACCCCATTAAAAAGCCATCACATGCACAACGAGCACAAGATGGTGGATGGACTGGTCAAAAACCTACAATCAGGAACTCAAATGGCGCTTATTTCCGATGCCGGTACCCCAGCCATTTCTGACCCTGGCTTTTTATTGACCCGCGCGTGTCTGGAAAATGGAATCCCCGTAGAATGCTTGCCCGGCGCCACCGCTTTTGTACCGGCCTTGGTGAACAGTGGTCTCCCTTCGGAACGGTTTGTGTTTGAAGGTTTTTTGCCTGTAAAGAAAGGTAGGCAAACCCGACTGACTGAACTAGCAACAGAAAACCGAACCATGATTTTCTACGAATCCCCTCACAAATTATTGAAGACCTTGGGCCAATTTGTGGAGTATTTTGGTGAGGACCGGCAAGGTTCTGTATCGCGTGAAATCACCAAGTTGTACGAAGAAACCGTTCGAGGTACACTTTCGGAACTTTTGGCCCATTTCGAGAGCCATCCGCCTAAAGGTGAATTTGTTGTTGTAGTTCGCGGAAAATAAATAGTGGAAAAACTACTGTCCGATATTCGAAAATGCGAAGTGTGCAAGGCACATCTGCCTTTAGGCCCAAGACCTATAGTTGCAGGACATCCGGAAGCCCGAATTTTGATTATCGGTCACGCGCCCGGAACCAAGGTTCATAAGACGGGAGTTCCATGGGACGACCAAAGCGGAAAACAGCTTAGAAAATGGATGGGCGTTACTGATGAAGTCTTCTACGATGAAACCCAAATTGCCCAAATGCCCATGGGTTTTTGTTATCCCGGAAAAGGAAAATCAGGGGATTTGCCCCCAAGGCCCGAATGCGCTCCGCAATGGCACGATTTGCTTTTGGAGCAAATGCCCAATATCAAGCTTACCATTTTAATCGGGCAGTATTCCCAAAAACACTATTTGGGAGATAAACGGGAAAAGAATCTCACCGAAACGGTTAGGAATTATGGAAACTACGCTCCCAATTATTTTGTGCTACCCCACCCTTCGCCCAGAAATCGATTTTGGTTGGCCAAAAATCCTTGGTTTGAAGAAGAGGTCATCCCAGAATTTCAAAAACAAATACGCAAAAATCTAGATACCTAAACCATCACTTTGCATGCCCGTCACTTCGAGTGAAATCCTCGGTTGCTGAGCGGAGTCGAAGCAGGAGGATTTCGTATCGAGAATTGTTTTGTCGTCACTTCGAGCGCAGTCGAGAAGTGTTGGTGGACTAAAACTTTCTCGTTTTCGATACCTGCCTCGACGGCAAGGTGGGGGATTTTCTTGGATTTCGACTGCGCTCAATCTGACAGAAAACTACTCAAACTGACGAAAGTTTGCTCAACCTTGCTTCGTCACTTCAAGTGAAATCCCATGGGGATTTTGTATCGAGAAGTGCTTTCAACCGAAAACTTCAATACAACGTACTCGACCGCAACCGACTAAACGTCTCCGGTTTCATGTTGAGGTACGACGCCAAATACTTTTGCGGAATCACCTTAAGCTCGTCAGGGCAGCGTTGCATAAAAGCAACATACCGTTGTTCCGCAGAAAGCGTCAAGATTTCCACCTCGCGATACAAGCGCCCCACCAATACATCCCGAAAAAAGTGATGCCCCCATTGATGGAATTCCGGATGTTTTTCAAAAAGCATTTGATAATCCGAATACTTGATGCCCATCAAAACCGAAGGTTTTAGGGCCTCCAGAAACGTAGACGAAGGCGTTTGCGCCATAAACGAATCAAACACCCCTGAAGGACTGTTGGAATACGAAAACCCCAAGACCACTTTTTCTCCCTTTTCGTTCAACACGTAAATGGCTTGCACGCCACTTACCACCAAATAGAAATAGCGTTCAATAGACCCCGCCTCGGTGATAAAATCGTATTGGTTAAAGGTTTTGGTCTCCCAAAGCGAACGAAACCACGCTTCATCCAAAGCAGTAAAATCCACTTGCGGAAAAAAGGCTTTGAAGCGTTGAAAGGTGGCATCGTCCATGAAAAAGGCTTTCTTCAAAAGTACTAATATGCCCTGTACGAGAATATGTTGTTTTTTCATCAGACATCAGACATCAGACATCAGACATCAGACATCAGACATCGAGCACCAAGCACCAAACATCAAAGCCCAGTTTGAACCCATGTCACTTCGAGCGCAGTCGAGAAGTCTTCAAAAAACGAAGCTTTCAATGGGTCTCGACTGCGCTCGACCTGACAGCCTGTCCTTATTCCTTTAACGTCTCTTCAATAAGCTGCCAAAGTACCTTGACTTGATACAGCGCATTTTTTTCGGCGCCATGCAAGGGTTCGTTGGAATCGTAAATGACCACATCGTGCATCCATTTTAGGGCCTCGACCCGGTCGGGGCCATCAAGGGCATCCAAATACTGCAACAATTCGCGTTGGGCAGGGCTTAGGGTTTGTGTGTTTTGAGGGGTGTCCTCTGTAGTCAAACGCGCATTACAATGCGGGCATGACCGACCTTTTGAGTGTAGCATAACAAAAGAATTAATGGTTAAAAATGAGGACAGGTCACTTTGCTACACTCATCAAAGCGGTGCCTTGAAGGGTCTAGGGACTTTCACCTTATGCCTGTCCAAACTTGTAAAAACTTGAGGTTGGGAGAGACACCGGAAAAACGATAAGTGTAGCGGGTTAAATATACAGTTTAAAATGGAATGGTGGGATGATGCTAAATTTTTAAAAAAAGATAATTTATCAATCCTTTCTCTGCATCTATCAAATAGCTTTTGAAAAGTATCTTGGATTTATCGTAATTCATTTTTCTTTCAAATACAGATATGAAGAACTATTTATTTTTAAAATTGTTTATGGTCTCCCTGAAGTACTAAAGCGACTTAATTTTAGGTTATTGTGAAAGCGAATAGTAATTTTACAGCATGAAAGCCATTGAACTTGGACATATCATTACCGACTATATCAACAGCAAAGGAGACACTATTTCTCCTAAAAAATTGCAAAAATTGATATATTATGTTGATGCTTGGCACCTAGTACATTTTGGAAGTCAACTTGTTGATGAGGACTTTGAAGCTTGGGTACACGGACCTGTAGTACCCGAACTCTACCACGAATTGAAAAAATTTGGATTCAACGATATAAAAGTGGTTAATGATGAGCTTGACACCGCTAATAAAAGAATAAGAAAGACGGCTAAAAAATCGAATCTTTCAGAAGACCAGTTAGAACTTATTTTTTCTGTGCTTAACAAATATGGTTCTCTTACCTCTTATGAGTTAGAGATGTTATCTCACTCAGAAAAACCTTGGCTAGAAGCTCGTCAAGGAGTTCCTCCTCATGTAAGATGTACTAATAAAATTTCTCGCCAAACAATGAAGGACTTTTATTCTTTGCAAATAAGCTAAGAATGCCAAAGAATAAAGGTAAAAAGGAATTTAATATTCCGGACCCGAAAGCTAACTTGGTTTCTGCAGTTAATTCCCTATCAAAATATAAAGTAGGAGAACAAGGGTTGAATTTTTTTGACATAAAAAAACTAAAACCCGTTTTTGCCTTCGACTATCTGTCGTTAAACAAAACAAACTTGTGTTTCAACCAAAATCAGTTAAAATTTGAAGATTTATTGGGTTTTTTCGAAGGCTTAAAAAAGATATCCTCTTTTACATATGAAAAGATGAGTCTTACCAAGGGGCTTAGATTTCATAAAATAGACTTATATGATGATAAAGTATCTATCTCATGTAAAGATTTACTTTCAATTTTAGCGCCTAGCGGTAGAGGAATGACAGAAGATGAATTGCCAACTTTATATCAATTTGATCTTCAGTATAAGATTGAGGCACGTGCAGTTGGGTTTCTTTTTAAGGGTATATTTTATATTGTATGGTACGATAGAAACCATATAATTTATCCCAAGAAAAATTAGTTTATGCAAAACACGCTAGGTAATCAATTGTAATTAAAAGTTCGACGGTTAACAGAGATCTAAAGCTCATCAATCGCTACCTAAGTTTACTCTTGAGCTTTACTAGAAAGGATTAATTTAAACATAGTATTTCCTTACTGTTTAGCCAACAATGCAAATGAACATAAGTTTCGACCTTGATAGCACCTTAATTCCGAATGGTGAAGAATTTGAAACCGAAAACAGGAGCAGCATAGCAAGGTTTCTCGGAATTGAAGTTCAATTCCGATCGCTTCCCGACCCTGCCGATGAGCGGGTTCACC